>NZ_JBHVTL010000042.1:0-58629 GCF_042884635.1 Kitasatospora sp. NPDC058115 | reverse complement strand
TGTTTTCCGCTCCGTTTTCCGGAGTTTCATTCAGCCGACTTCGCTTTCCGCTTGTCCCCGCTCTCTCGCGGCGACTCCGGAACTGTACGGGGACGGGGCCGTCACATGCAAATCGCCCCTGCCCAGTGGTCCGGGCAGGGGCGATCCGCAGGATCGAGCGGGGTGCTCAGCGGACCTCGGTGATCTCCGGGCCGCGGGCGAACGGGTCCAGCGCGGTGTTGCCGAAGCGGTTGTCGCCCTCGCCGCCGGCCGCGACGGCGCCGCCGCCGTCGGCGACCATCTGCGCGTCCTCGGGGAGCTTCAGCACGATCGGGTCGCGGGGCGCCATCGGGGTCTCACCGCGGACGACGACCGTCTGCCGGAAGACCTGCTCCAGGATCCCGCCCACCTCGGGCTGGACGGCGGCCTGGCCGGAGATCACGCCACGGAGGAACCAGCGCGGGCCGTCGCAGCCGACGAACCGCACCAGCTGCACGCCCTGCGTGCCGTCCGGCAGCTGCACCGGGACCTGGGCGCGGAGGTGCCAGCCCAGCGGGCCCTCCTCCTCCTCGACGATGCCCCCCTGCGAGGTGATGCCGGTGGCGATCTCCTCGCGGACCTCGCCCCAGATGCCCTCCGACTTCGGGGCCGCGAAGGCCTGCAGCTGGATGGCGCTGTTGCCGAGGACCAGGGTGGCGGCCACGATCGAGTCACCGGCCACCTCCACCCGGAGTTCCATGCCCTCGACACCGGGGACCAGCAGACCCCCGAGGTCGACGCGCCCCTCCTCCGGGTTCTCCAGCTCGGAGTGGTCCCAGGGACCGTCCGGACGCGGGGCCGGCGGCAGGCCGACCCGGTCCGCCGGGTCCAGCTCGGTCACGTTCTCGCTCTCGGCGGAACCTTCGACGTCATCGGCCGTCTCGTCGGCGCTGATGGCGTCGTCGGCGAGCTGCTCGACAGCGTCCTCGCTCTTCTGGCGACGACGGAACACGGTCACTGTCCTTCCCGGTCCAAGACCGATGCGAATACCTGCTCGGCTTCCTGCGAGGCCGCGGGCAGCCTAGACCGCGGCGTGGCCGCCGGTCGACCCGAACCCGCCCTCGGCGCGTGCCGACCCAGGCAGCTCGGCCACCTCGTGGAAGCGGGCCTTCTCGACCTGCTGGATCACCAGCTGGGCGATCCGGTCCCCTCGGCGGAAGCTGACCCCCTCGCGCGGGTCCAGATTGACGACGATCACCTTGATCTCTCCACGGTACCCGGCATCGACCGTCCCTGGGGCGTTCACCAGAGCAACGCCGCAACGAGCTGCCAGTCCCGAACGCGGGTGAACGAACGCCGCGTAGCCGTCGGGCAACGCGATGGCGATGCCGGTGGGCAGCACGGCCCGCTCGCCGGGGGCCAGCTCGGCGTCGACGGTGGTCCGCAGGTCGGCGCCGGCGTCGCCGGGCTGCGCGTACGCGGGCAGCGGCAGCTCGGGGTCGATCCGCCGGATCAGGACGTCGAGGGGCTCGCGGGGGGTGGTGCTCAAGGGTTCACCTCAAAGGCTCGGGCGCGCTTCATCAGGTCGGGGTCGTCGAGGACCTTCTCGATGTCCTCGGGACGACCGTGCTTGGTGAAGTGTTCCAGCTTCACCTGGACGAAGAGGGCCTGCGCACGCACCGCGACCGGGCCCTCGGGGCCGCCGATCCGGGCCTCGGCGGCGCTGTAGACCTTCCGGCCGTGCACGCCGGTGACCCAGGCGCGCAGGTGCAGGGTGGAGCCGACCGGCACCGGGGAGAGGAAGTCGGTCTCCAGCCGGCCGGTGACGGCGGGGGCGTGCAGCAGCCAGTTGAGCGTGCCGAGGGTCTCGTCCATGGCGGTGGTCAGCAGGCCGCCGTGGGCCAGGCCCGGGCCGCCCTGGTGCTCCGGGCGGACGGTGAACTCGGCGGTGACGTCGAGGCCCTCGCCGGCCACCGCGTCGATCCGCAGGCCGCCGGGGTGCTGCGGGCCGCAGCCGAAGCAGTGCTCGTAGTGGGAGCCGAGGCGGGTTCCGGGGGCGGGGGCCTCGGGGGCGCGCGGCGGGAGGACGGCCTCCGGCGGCGGCGTGGTGGGGGTCATGGGGGCGGCGGGCGCGGTGGGGGCTGTCGAACCGGTCACGCCTCCCCACCCTACCGAGCGGTAGCCGGGCCCGGGACGGGGGTTGCGTCCGGCCGCCGCCGTCACGGCGCCCACAATGGAGGGCATGTACGACGAACGCCTCACCGTGCCGCGCTCCTGGTGGCTGTTCCCGGTCGTGATCGGCCTCACGCTCGCGCTGATCCTGCTGCGCCTCAGCGCCGTGGGCGCGCTGGTCGGGCTGGTGGTCGGGATCGCCGCCGGCGCCGCCGCGATCAGCAGTTACGGCTCGGCCCGGATCCGGGTGGTCCAGGGCTCGCTGGTGGCCGGGCCGGCCCGGATCCCGGTGGACGCCCTCGGCGCCGCCCAGGCGCTCGGTCCGGCGGACGCCGCGGCCTGGCGCGGCCCGAAGGCCGACCCGCGGGCCTTCATGCTGCTGCGCAGCTACGTGCCGACCGCGCTGCGGGTCGAGGTGAGCGACCCGGCGGACCCGACGCCGTACCTCTATCTGTCGACCCGCTCGCCGATGAAGCTGGCCGAGGCCCTGGACGACGCCCGCCGCAGCGCCCGCGCCTGAGGCCCGGCCGGAGCGGACGAGCTCCGGGCGGGGCCCGGACGGGCCAGGAGACGACCGAAAGGAAAGGGACGGTACCGCCTCGGCGGTACCGTCCCTTCGCGTTCCTGGAAACGCTTTCCATCCGACCGTATGACTGGTGCGTCCGTCGCGACGGACGCCGGAGCTGCCGTCCGGCCCCGCTGCCCGGGGCCGGAAGGGGCGTCGCACCGGTCTCGCGGACACCGCGAAACCCGAGTCATGACCGCCCTGGTCCTCAGGCGCCGCAGTCCCGGCAGATCGGGTTGCCGTTCTTCTCGCTGTACAGCTGGCTGCGGTGGTGGACCAGGAAGCAGCTCATGCAGGTGAACTCGTCGGCCTGCCGCGGCAGCACCCGGACGGAGAGCTCCTCGTTCGAGAGGTCCGCGCCGGGGAGCTCCATGCCCTCGGCCGCTTCGAACTCGTCGACGTCGACCGAGCTGCCGCCCTTGTCGTTCCTGCGGGCCTTGAGCTCCTCGATGCTGTCCTCGTTGAGCTCGTCATCGGTCTTGCGTGGGGTGTCGTAGTCGGTAGCCATTTTTCGCTCTCCCCCTCCGGGTTGTGCGGTGTGTGCGGTATCTCCAGCGCACGTAACGCATGGGGGGTCGGTCTTGTGCCCGACCCGAGGCGGAGATTTTGCCTTACTTCAAGCCCCGTTACTCAATCGACACTCAGCCAGGGGTCCGTTGGGGTGATCCACTCGGGCGTTCGGGGCCTCACGCAGGGCCATCGCCGCCGCGCGCGAGCGACCGAATCGTGGACACGCTCCGTAAGCGAAGGGCCTTGCCGCGCTCGCCAATTCCCTTGCCCACCAGGGTCGGGAGCCAATCCTCCGATTCGCCCCCGATCGCCGCCGCACTCACCGACGGCGATCGGAGGGGCCGACGGAGTGATCACTCTCCGGCGTCGCCCGGTTCCCCGGAGCGACACGGTGTGAGCTTGGTCACGTTCGGGGCCGCCCCGGGCAAACCGTGGAAAATCCGCCCAAGCCCTACGCCTGCTGCCGGGCCGCCCGGCGGGCCAGCATCGCCGCCTGCCGCTCCTCGAACTTGCTCGCCTGGGCGTCGAGGCCGTCCAGGAAGACGCCGAGTTCCTGCTGGGCCTGCGCGCCGTCCGGGCCGAGGCCGGCCAGGTCCATGATCCTGAGGTGGCGCAGCACCGGCTGCAGCACGTCGTCGTGGTGGATGCGCAGGTTGTAGACGCCGCCGAGGGCGATCTGGGCGGCGGCCCGCTCGAAGCCGGGGATGCCGTGGCCGGGCATCCGGAAGTTGGTCACCACGTCGGCGACGGCGCGCATCGCCTGGTCCGGGGCGATCTCCAGGGCGGCCTTCAGCAGGTTCCGGTAGAAGACCATGTGCAGGTTCTCGTCGTTGGCGATCTTCGCGAGGAGCTGGTCGGCCAGCGGGCAGCCGGCGAAGTGGCCGGTGTTGCGGTGCGCGATGCGGGTCGCGAGCTCCTGGAAGGCCACGTAGGCGACCGACTGCAGCATGCTGTGCGCGTTGTCGGAGGAGAAGCCGTCCGACATGTGGGCCATCCGGGCCCGCTCCAGCTCGTCGGGGTCGACGGCCCGTGTGGTGAGCAGGTAGTCGCGGATGGCTATGCCGTGCCGCCCCTCCTCGGCGGTCCAGCGGTGCACCCACTCCCCCCAGGCGCCCTCGCGGCCGAACATGGTCGCGATCTCGTGGTGGTAGCTGGGGAGGTTGTCCTCGGTCAGCAGGTTGACCACGAGCGAGACCCGGCCGAGCGGGGTCACCTTGGACTGCCCGAGCTCCCAGGCCTCGCCGCCGAGCACGCCGTCGAAGTCGCGGCCCTGGCTCCACGGGACGAACTCGTGGGGCATCCACTCCTTGGCGACCTTGAGGTGCCGGTCGAGCTCCTTCTCGACGACCTCCTCCAGGGCCAGGATCAGCCGCGTGTCGGTCCAGGCGCTCGAACCGAGCGAGGTGCTGCGCTGCACGGGGGCGATGGTCACGGGTCTGGCTCCTGGGGGACGGGCACGCGCGGGACGGGCGCGTTGGGACGGGCACGCCGGAGTCCGTTCGGACGGCACTTACGGTCGCGTAGGTTACGACACCGTAAGTTGCTCGGGCCGGAAATGACAAGCCGCCCCCGCCTGGCCTTATGTCGTCTTGACGGGCCCGGCGGGGGCGGCTCGGAATGGTCGGCGCACGGACTTGGCTCACCCGGACAGCGCAACGGCCCCGCCGCGGCCCCGAGAAGGGCCGTGACGGGGCCGCGGGGGCCCGGGGAGCGCCTGCCCGGAGGGGAAGGGCGCCCGGCGTGTCCGGGGGCCGTCACCCGCCCGGGATGCGCACGCGCATGGTGAGGCCGCCGCCGGCGCGGGGGGTGGCCTCGATGGTGCCGTTGTGCGCCCGGACCACCGAGCGGACGATCGAGAGGCCGAGGCCGACCCCCTTGTCGCTGCGGGTCCGGTCGGCGCCCTTGACCCGGCGGAACGGCTCGAAGATGTGCTCCAGCTCGTACCCGGGCACGACCGGGCCGGTGTTGGAGACCACCAGCTCCCCGCCGCCGGGCACCGGGGCGGTGGTGATCTCGACCCAGCCGTCCGGGGCGTTGTAGCGGACGGCGTTCTGCAGCAGGTTGAGCGCGATCCGCTCCAGCAGGACGCCGTTGCCGGAGACCGTCGCCGGGTGCAGCGAGGCGCGCAGGTCGACCTCGCGCTTCGCCGCCTCCGCCCGGGTCTGCTCCAGGGCCCGGGTGGCCACCTCGGAGAGCTCCAGCGGACGGCGGTCGGTCAGCTCGTTGTCGCTGCGGGCGAGCAGCAGCAGGCCCTCGACGAGCTGCTCGCTGCGTTCGTTGGTGGCCAGCAGGGTCTTGCCGAGCTGCTGGAGGTCGGGCGAGGCCTGCGGGTCGGAGAGCTGGACCTCCAGCAGGGTGCGGTTGATCGCCAGCGGGGTGCGCAGCTCGTGCGAGGCGTTGGCGACGAAGCGGCGCTGGGAGTCGAAGGAGCGGTCGAGGCGCTCCAGCATGTCGTCGAAGGTGTCGGCCAGCTCCTTGAGCTCGTCGTCCGGGCCGTCCAGCTCGATCCGCCGGTGGAGGTCGGAGGAGGCCACCTCGCGGGCGGTGCGGGTGATCCGGCCGAGCGGGCGCAGCACCCGGCCGGCCATCGCGTAGCCGGCCGCGAAGGCGATCACGGCGAGGCAGACCAGCATGGTGAGCGACTTGCGCAGCAGCGTGTTGAGCGCGCTGTCGGACTTCACGGTGTGGCTGTTGGCGAGGTACTGGTTGAACTGCTCCGTGCTCATCCAGACGCCGTTCACCCGGGCTCCGGACGGGCCGAAGTCGAAGGGCGGGGGCTGGACGTCGCGCAGGGCCTGTTTGACGAAGACGTACATCAGCAGGAGCAGCACCACGCCGGCCATCAGGAACATCCCGCCGTAGAGCAGGGTGAGCCGGATCCGGATGGTGGGGCGGAACGGCAGCCAGGCGAGCATGCCGTCACCGGGCACGTAGGTGGCGTGCGAGGAGTGCAGGCGGGGGGCGCGCGGCGGGTGGGCGGGCCTGGGCGGTACGGGCCGGTCGGGCACGGCGCGCCCGCCGGTGGGCGCGCCGGAGGGCCCGCCGGCCGGGGGCGGGGTGGTCATGATGGTCCTCTCGGGGCGTCCGCCGGGGCGGGCGCGTGGGTGGGGGCCGGGATCCGGACGGGACCGCGGGTTCCGGTCGGAGCCGCGGCGTCCGGTCAGATCCGGTAGCCGGAACCCGGGACGGTGACGATCACCGGCGGGTCGCCGAGCTTGCGGCGCAGCGTCATCACGGTGACGCGCACGACGTTGGTGAACGGGTCGGTGTGCTCGTCCCAGGCCTTCTCCAGCAGCTGCTCGGCGGAGACGACGGCGCCGCCGGCCCGCATCAGCACCTCCAGGACGGCGAACTCCTTGGGGGCGAGCTGGACGGGGCGGCCGTCGCGGATGACCTCGCGGCGGCCGGGGTCGAGCGAGATGCCGGCCCGCTCCAGGACGGGGGGCAGCGGGACGGTCGCGCGGCGGCCCAGGGCGCGGACCCGGGCGACGAGTTCGCTGAAGGCGAACGGCTTCGGAAGGTAGTCGTCCGCGCCGATCTCCAGGCCCTCGACCCGGTCGCTGATGTCGCCGGAGGCGGTCAGCATGATCACCCGGGTGGCCAGGCCCTGGTCGACCACACTGCGGCAGACGTCGTCACCGTGGACGAGCGGCAGGTCGCGGTCGAGCACGACCACGTCGTAGTCGTTGACCGCGATGCGCTGGAGCGCGGCCTCCCCGTCGTAGACCACGTCGACGGCCATCGCCTCGCGGCGCAGACCGGTGGCCACTGCCTCGGCGAGCAGCTGCTCGTCCTCGACGACGAGAACCCGCACGGTGGTTGTCCCTTCTTCAGGCCGGCCCGGGAAGCGGACGCACGGCTCCGACGCTGCCTCCATCCTGCCTGGTCCGGCGGTAAGGCAGCGATAAGCTGCCCCGCGGGCACGGCTGCCCGCGGGGCGCCGCGGGTGCCCGCGGCGGGGGGTTCGTGGCGGAAGCAGTCCGGTTGGACTGTGACGCGGGCAACTTTCTTCGGCCGGGAGGTTTCCCGCCCCCGGGGGTGGGGAGGACAGCTGCACACCCGCGATCCGGTTTCTGAGCCGATCGCACCCACCCGCCGTGCGTTCATCCGCGCCGGCCCTGGGGCTGGGGCGTCACCGGGAGCGGCCGAGGGGCCGTCTCCGCGCCCGTCCGGAGATCTTCGACCGCCCGGACCGGACGCTTCCGCTGGCCACCGACACTCCAGGGCGGGGGGCGCACGACCGTGCACGTCCGACACAGTAAGGGGGCCCGTATGGACGCCTTCACCGCCGGAATCCTGCAGCGCATCGCCAATGCCGAGCAGGACCTGCACCGCGCGATCGAGGCCGGGGACGAGTTCCTCGCCGAGGTGGAACAGTCCGAGCTGGACGATCTGCGCCGTCTCGCCGCCGAGCACGGCGTGGACACGGTGCTGGAGCGCCACCGCACCGCCGCCTGATCCCAGCCCGACCCGTCGCCGGATCTCCGGCACCAGCGGCCCTGTGGGGGCCGTGCGAAATCCAGGCCCTGGCATCCCCCGTATGTCAGGGCTCTTCGTCGCCCCGGGGGCCCGTCCTCCCGACCGCACCGGCGGTGGGAGGGCGGGCCCCTTCGCGTGCTCAGTCCGCCCAGGCGTTCAGCGCGGCCAGCCGGTCCAGGAGCGGTTCGAAGACGCCGGGGGCGGCGGCCACGGTCAGCTCGCCGTCCGCGTCCCGGCCGGGGCGGCCGCCGACCAGGGCGCCGGCCTCGGCCGCGATCAGGCAGCCGGCCGAGCGGTCCCAGGGGGCCAGCCCGCGCTCGTAGTAGCCGTCCAGCCGGCCGGCGGCGACGTCGCAGAGGTCGACGGCGGCGGCGCCGCTGCGGCGGATGTCGCGGACCTCGGGCATCAGCCCGAGCACCACCTCGGCCTGCCGGACCCGCACCTCGCGGACGTAGGCGAAGCCGGTGCCGATCAGTGCCTGGCCCCACGGCGGGGCCGGGCGGGCGGCGATCGGGCGGTCGTCGCGCCGGGCGCCGCGGCCGAGCACGGCGTGGAACAGCTCGCCGCGCGCCGGGGCGTACACGACGCCGACCACCGCGCGCCCGTCCAGTTCGGCGGACACGCTGACCGCCCAGGAGGGCAGTCCGTAGAGGTAGTTGACCGTGCCGTCGAGCGGGTCGACGACCCAGCGCACCCCGCTGGTGCCGGGCCGTTCGGCGCCCTCCTCGCCGAGGTAGCCGTCCTCGGGCCGGCGGGCGGTGATCAGTTCCAGGACCAGCTTCTCGGAAGCCAGGTCCATCTCGGTGACCACGTCGACCGGGCTGCTCTTGGTGCCGGCGACCCCGAGGTCGGCGGGCCGGCCCTCCAGCAGCAGGGTGCCGGCCCGGCGGGCGGCGTCCAGGGCGACGTCGAGCAGTTCGTCGAGCAGGGCGGGATCGGGCACGGCGGGGCTGGACACGGGGTTCTCCTCCGGGGGCGGAACGGGTCAGCGCTCGGCGGCGGCCGGGCGGGGGGCGCGCGGATTGGGGCAGCAGGCCACGGCGCAGACGTCGTGGCTGGGGCCGAGCGCGCCGAGGGCGCAGCGGGTCACCGGCTCGCCGCGCTCGGCGGCGGCCCGCTCCAGGACGAGCTCCCGGACGGCGGCGGTGAACCGGGGGTCGGCGCCGACGGTGGCGGCCCGGGCGACCGGCAGGCCGAGCTCGGCGGCCTTGGCCACCGCCTCGGTGTCGAGGTCGTACTTGACCTCCATGTGGTCGGAGACGAAGCCGATCGGGACCATCACCACGGCCGGGGCGCCGTCGGCGTGCTGGGCCTCCAGGTGGTCGCAGATGTCCGGCTCCAGCCACGGGATGTGCGGGGCGCCGCTGCGGCTCTGGTAGACGAGCTCCCAGGGGCGGTCGGCGACCCCGGTGCGCTCGGCGACGGCGGCGGCGACCAGCCGGGCCACGTCCAGGTGCTGGGCGACGTAGGCGCCGCCGGGGCGTCCCCGGGCCGGGTCGTCGGGGGCGCCGGAGCTCTCGGCCATGGCGTCCGGGATCGAGTGGGTGGTGAACGCCAGCCGGGCGCCGGCCCGGACCTCCCCGGGCAGCCGGTCCAGGGCGGCCAGGGTGGCGTCGGTCATCGGCCCGACGAAGCCGGGGTGGTTGTAGAAGTGGCGCAGCTTGTCGACCCGCAGCTCCGGCAGGCCCTCGGCGGCCAGGGCGGCCAGCGCGTCGGCGAGGTTCTCCCGGTACTGGCGGCAGCCGGAGTAGCCGGCGTAGGCGCTGGTGGCCAGCACGGCGATCCGGCGGTGTCCGTCGGCGGCGATCTCGCGCAGGGTGTCGACCAGGTAGGGCGCCCAGTTGCGGTTGCCCCAGTACACCGGCAGGTCGAGTCCGTGCCCGGCGAAGTCCTCGCGCAGCGCGGCCAGCAGTGCGCGGTTCTGCCCGTTGATCGGGCTGACGCCGCCGAACAGGAAGTAGTGCTTGCCGACCTCCTGGAGCCGCTCCTTCGGGATGCCGCGGCCGCGGGTGACGTTCTCCAGGAACGGGACGACGTCCTCGGGGGCCTCGGGCCCGCCGAAGGAGAGCAGCAGCAGGGCGTCGTACGGGGCGGCGCCGGTGACGGTTGTGTTGCGCGCGTCGGACATGGAACCGATCCTGCCACCCTGAACGGGGGGGCCGGTTCCGGGGCCGCGCCCGATGCCCGGAAAATACCGTTTGCCAAGGTTCGTAAGCTGTCTTTGCCAGCGACGTTCCTTACCCCTCCGGAGCCCTCGTGCTGTCCAGCTACCGCCAGATCTTCGCCGCCCCCGGGAGTCTGGCCTTCTCCTCCACCGGGTTCATATCCCGGCTGCCGATCTCCATGACGGGGATCGGCATCGTCACCATGCTCTCCGAGCTGCGCGGCTCCTTCGGCGTGGCCGGTCTGGTCTCGGCGACGATGGCCGTGTCCGCGGCGGTCCTGGGCCCCCAGGTCTCCCGGCTGGTGGACCGGCACGGACAGCGCCGGATCATCCTGCCGGCCACCGCGCTCACCGTGGTCGCCGCGATCGGCCTGCTGCTGTCCGCCCGCTTCGAGGCGCCGGTGTGGACGCTCTTCGTGTTCGCCGCCGGCATGGGCGTGATGCCGAGCACCGGGGCGATGGTGCGGGCCCGCTGGGCGCACCTGTACCGGGACGAGGGGACGAAGCTGCACACCGCGTACTCCTTCGAGGCGGTGGTCGACGAGGTCTGCTTCATCGTCGGCCCGATCCTCGCGGTGACGCTGGCCACCGCGGTCTTCCCGGAGGCGGGCGTGCTGCTCGCCGGCGTCTTCCTGGCGGTGGGCGTGGCCCTGTTCGCCGCCCAGCGCTCCACCGAGCCGCCGGTCCATCCGGCCGCCCGGCACGTCGGCAGCCCGGTCATCCTCAACCGGGGCCTCCAGGTGCTGATCCTGACCTTCGTGTCCACCGGCGCGATCTTCGGCTCGGTCGAGGTGGTCACCGTGGCGTTCACCAAGGCGCAGGGGCACGGCGCCACCTCCGGTCCGATCCTGGCGCTCTGGGCGCTCGGCTCCTGTGTGGCCGGCGTGGTCTACGGCACCCTGAAGCCGGCCGGGTCGATGGCCGTGCGCTTCCTCGCCGGCGTGGTGTTCATGGCCGTCAGCATGGTCCCGCTGCTGCTGCTCGCCGAGAGCGTGGACGGGGTCGGCGGGCTGGTGGCGGTCGGCGGTGCGCTGCTGGTCGCCGGCATCGCCATCTCCCCCACCCTGATCACCGCGATGGCCCTGGTCGAGCGGCTGGTGCCGGCCGCGCAGCTGACCGAGGGCATGACCTGGACGACCACCGGACTGGCGCTGGGCGTCGCGGTCGGCTCCTCGGCCGGCGGCTGGGTGGTCGACGCGGCCGGGGCCGCGGCCGGCTACTGGGTGCCGCTGACCGCCGGGGTCTTCGGCGTGCTGGTCGCGCTCGCCGGGGTCGGCCGCCTGCGCGCCGGGGTGGCCGCCGAGGGGACCGCGCTGCCCTCGACCCAAACCGTGGACCTCGAACGGTGACCTGACTTACCCTCCTCCCTACCCGTGGCCTACCCGCGGGTAGGGACCGAGGTGAGCCGACGCCGTTCGGCCACGGAGCAGGAGGCGCCGCAATGCCCCAGGCCAGTACCGCGACCCCCACCCGCTGGACCAACTGGGCGGGCAACCAGAGCACCGTGCCCGCCCGGGTGGTCACCCCCGGCACGGCGGAGGAGCTGGCCAAGGAGATCCTGCGCGCCGGTGACCGGGGGCGGACCGTCAAGGCGGTCGGTTCCGGCCACTCGTTCACCGCGATCGCCTCGCCCGGCGACGGCGTGCTCGTGCGGCCGCACGCGCTGACCGCCGTGCGGGAGATCGACCGGGAGAACGGGACGGTCACCGTCGAGGCCGGTCTGCCGCTGCACCGCCTCAACCGCGTGCTCGCCGCCGCGGGCCTCTCGCTCACCAACATGGGCGACATCGAGGTGCAGACCGTGGCCGGCGCCACCAGCACCGGCACCCACGGCACCGGACGGGACTCCGGCTCGCTCGCCGCCCAGATCCGCGCCCTGGAGATCGTGCTCGCCGACGGCAGCATCCGGCGCTGCTCCCCCACCGAGGACCCGCGGCTCTTCGAGGCCGCCCGGCTCGGCCTCGGCGCGCTCGGCGTGATCACCGCGCTCACCCTCGCCGTCGAGCCGGCCTTCCTGCTCACCGCGCACGAGCAGCCGATGCGCTTCGACGAGGTGCTGGACCGGCTGGACGACCTCACCGCCGTCAACGAGCACTTCGAGTTCTACTGGTTCCCGCACACCGACCGCTGCTCCACCAAGCGGAACAACCGCAGCCAGGGCCCGGCCGCGCCGCTGCCCCGGTTCAAGGGGTGGCTGGAGGACGACTTCCTCTCCAACACCGTCTGGGAGGGCGCCTGCCGGGTCGGCCGCCGCTTCCCCGGCTCGGTGCCGGCGATCGCCGCGCTGGCCAGCCGGGCCTGGTCGGACCGCAGCTACACCGACACCGCGTACAAGGTGTTCACCAGCCCCCGCAAGGTGCGCTTCACCGAGATGGAGTACGCGGTGCCGCGCGCGGCGGCCGGCGAGGTGCTGCGCGAGCTGCGGGCGATGGTCGAGCGGTCCGGCTGGCGGATCAGCTTCCCGGTCGAGGTGCGGTTCGCCCCGGCCGACGAGGTCTGGCTCTCCACCTCGCACGGCCGGGACACCGCGTACATCGCCGTCCACCTCTACCGGGGCACCGCCGAGCAGGGGTACTTCACGGCGGTCGAGCGGCTGATGACCGAGCACCGGGGCCGCCCGCACTGGGGCAAGCTGCACACCCGCGACGCCGAGTACCTCGCCGGGGTCTACCCGCGCTTCGCCGACTTCACCGCGCTGCGCGACGAACTGGACCCGGACCGCCGCTTCGGCAACGACTACCTGCGCCGGGTGCTGGGGGCCTAGGGGGTGTTCCCCGGCGGAGCCGCCGGAGCCGCCTCCGGGGCGGCCGGGGCGGCGGGGGCGGCGGGCGGTTCGACGGCGGTGGTCGGGGCCGGGGGCTTCGGGGTCGCGGCGCCGGAGGGCTTCGCGGAGGCGGCCCCGTCGCCCGACGGCGCGGAGGGCGCGCCGGACGCGGGGGGCGCGGACGGCTCGCCGGTGGGGCGCGCGGAGGGCTTCGCGGACGGTTCCGTGCCCGGCCCCGCACCGGAACCGGCCGACGGGGAGGCCGGCGCTGCGCCGCCCCCGGTGTCCGGACGCGCGTCGGAGGCGCCGGGGCTCGGCCGCCCGGAGGCACCGCCGTCCCGGCCGGCCGAGGGCGAGGACGAGGGCACCGAGGACGGTCCGGAGGACGGTGCGTCACCCGTGGGGGCGGTCGGTTTCCGGTCGACCCGGCCACCGATCGAGGTCCCGGTGCCCGACTCGCCCTTGACCGTCGCCGACACCGGCTGCCCGGTCGCCAGCTCGAAGGCGAGGATCGGCACCATCGCGAGGGTGAACACCAGCACCGAGACCGCCGCGTACGACTTCCAGGTCCATCGGCGACGCGCCCGGACCACCTGCGGAGTGCTCCACTGCGCGGAGGGCGGCGGATCCGCCGCGGGGGCCGGCTCCGGCGCCTGCCGCAGCCCGTTCGCCAGCTGCCCCGGGCCGGCGGTCCGGTCCACCGCACCGCGCAGTTGTTCGCCGGTGCGCTTGAAGAGGTGCTGGAACACCGCACCTCCGGTGGTCGCGCCGATGCTCACCACCGCCGCGCCGAGAATGGTGCCGTACACCCCGAGTTCGGACGCGAGCACCGCCCCCACCACGGTCGCCAGTGCGCTGGCGGCGACCTGAGCCACACTCAGATCAATTCGCCTGCGACCTTCCTCGGCTCCGTCCGGGGCGGGCTTCACCTGCGGCATCAACATCCCTCGCGTCAGTACGACTGTCCTTCGAACAAGTCACTCCATCTTGCCCAAAGAAGGACACAAGGGTCGAAAATGCGGTTCTGCGCGAGAGATATATGTGAAGATGATCACCGTTCATCGGCCGATCCTCGGCCATTGGGGTCGTGCGCTCTTGAGATTCCCGTGAATCGCGGGAGACTTGAGCGGCGAGCCGCCCCTTTGGATGCCACGAATGGAGTACTGTTCGTAAAGCCTGAGCCCTGGGTCGACTTGTCGACTGCCCCTCAACCGGCAGCCTGACGAAGAGCCACGGAACAGGCACGCACGGCGACGCCCGTCCCGGACCGTCGCGTTCACTGCGCGTGCGAGGACGGCCGGGACACCCAGGCGCGACGTCGACGGATGGCGTGGCAAAAAGGCAACCGTGCCACAGCGGCGTGGACGGGCGTAGGCCCGACACGCCGGGGAACTCAGCAAGGTTGTGGCCAGTCGCGAGCGGGCAGGCCACACTCAGTACGGGAGCAGCGACGCAGGTGACGTCGGCAGGCACCACCCGGGAGGTAACCGTGCCCGAACTGCGGGTTGTGGCCGTCAGCAACGACGGCACACGGCTGGTGCTCAAGGCTGCCGACAGCACGGAGTACACCCTTCCCATCGATGAGCGGCTGCGCGCCGCCATCCGTGGCGACCGGCCCCGCCTCGGCCAGATCGAGATCGAGGTCGAGAGCCACCTCCGCCCCCGGGACATCCAGGCGCGGATACGAGCCGGTGCCTCCGCCGAGGAGGTCGCGCAGGCGGCCGGCATCTCCGTCGACCGGGTCCGCCGCTTCGAGGGTCCGGTGCTGGCCGAGCGCGCCTTCATGGCCGAGCGGGCCCGCAAGACCGCGATCCGCCGGCACGGCGAGGCCCCCGGTCCGCAGCTGGGCGAGGCGGTGGCCGAACGGCTGGCGCTGCGCGGCGCGGAGAAGGAGACCGAGCGCTGGGACTCCTGGCGGCGCGACGACGGCACGTGGGAGGTCATCCTCTCCTACCGGGCCGACGGCGAGGGCCGCAGCGCGTCCTGGACGTACGACCCGCCCCGGCGGCTGGTGCAGCCCAACGACGACGAGGCCCGCGCGCTGATCGGCGAGACGGTCGAGCGCGAGGAGGAGTCGGTCTTCCCGTTCATCCCGCGGATCGCCCGGCTCCCCCAGGAGCGGCCGCCGCGCCCGATGATCGACCGGCCCTCGGCGGACCGGATCATGTCGTCCCGCGAGGTGCGGGAGTCCCGCGAGGCCACGGCCGAGTCCCGCGACTCGCTGACCAGCCTGCTGGACGTGGTGCCCGCGTTCCGCGGCGACCTCGCGGTCGGCGCGCCGCCGCCGATCGAGCCGGTGCCCGCCGAGGTCGCCGAGGAGGCGGAGGAGCCGGCCGCCGCCGCTCCCGCGGTGGGCGCGGGCTCGGCGTACGCGGACATCCTGATGCCGCGCGCGGTCGCGCCGCACCGGGAGCGGCTGGTCGGCACCACCGACCGGCAGGCCGAGGCGGACGGCGTCCGGCCCGGCCGCCGGGCCACCGTGCCGAGCTGGGACGAGATCGTCTTCGGCAGCCGGCGCAAGAAGCAGGAGTAGCGGGAACCCACACGCGCGAGGGGCGGACGGCCGTGGCCGTCCGCCCCTCGCGCGTCCCGGCTCACCCGGGCTGGTCGGTGACGGCGACGGGGCGCGCCGGGTCACTGGACCACTCGCTCCAGGAGCCCGGGTAGAGGGTGGCCGGCAGGCCGGCGACCGCGAGGGCCAGGATCTGGTGCGCGGCCGTCACCCCCGAGCCGCAGTAGACGGCGGTCTCCCGCTCGCCCGCGCCCAGCGCCCGGAAGCGGGCGGCGAGTTCGGCGGCGGGCCGGAAGCGGCCGTCCGGGCCGACGTTCTCGGTGGTCGGCGCGGAGACGGCGCCGGGGATGTGGCCGGCCCGCGGGTCGATCGGCTCGGTCTCGCCCCGGTAGCGCTCCCCCGCCCGGGCGTCCAGCAGCAGCGCCTCGCGGGCCCAGGCGGCGGCGCCGTCCGCGTCGGTCACCGGAAGCCGGCCCGGCACCGGCTTGAAGTCGCCCTCCCCGGCCGGCGGCACCTCGATGCCGACCGGCAGTCCGGCCTCCCGCCAGGCCGCGTAACCGCCGTCCAGCACCCGGACGTCCGGGTGGCCGGCCCAG
This sequence comes from Kitasatospora sp. NPDC058115, assembly GCF_042884635.1. Lineage (NCBI taxonomy): Bacteria > Bacillati > Actinomycetota > Actinomycetes > Kitasatosporales > Streptomycetaceae > Kitasatospora > Kitasatospora sp. NPDC058115. The sequence continues at coordinate 42,909 of NZ_JBHVTL010000042.1, read as the reverse complement.
CGCAGCAGCCACCAGGCGCGGGCGGCGGCCATCGCGGTGGCGCCGTCGTAGACCACCACCGGACGGTCGGCCGAGACGCCGCAGCGGCGCAGCGCGGCACCGAACTCCTCCGGGTCGGGCAGCGGGTGGCGGCCGCCGCGGCCGGGCGGGCCGGCCGGGGCGGCGAGGTCGGTGTCGAGGGCGAGGAAGTGGGCGCCGGGGAGGTGACCGGCGGTGTAGTCCTCGATGCCGGGCGGGCCGCCGAGCTGCCAGCGCACGTCGAGCAGGACCGGCGGGAGCGCGGAGCCGAGCGCTTCGGCCAGTTCGGTCACCGACACCAGCGGGGAGTCATCGTGAAGCGTGGTCATGGCGGTCATTCTGGCGCAGGGCGACCGCGCCGGTGCTCTTTGTGCGGTCTTTGCCGGACTTTCCGCGCGGCCCGAGGGTTCGACGCGCGCCACGGTGGAAGCATCACCCTCACTGCGCCGTTTCGTGCGCCGTCCGTCCCCTGAGGAGACCTGTCATGTCCGCGCTGACACTCCGGCTGGCCCAGGGCACCCCGTGCTGGGTCAGCCTGATGACCGACGACCTGCCCGGAGCCCGGGCGTTCTACGGCGAACTGCTCGGCTGGACGTTCACCCCGGGGCCCGCGCAGCTCGGCGCGTACGTGCGGGCCCGGCTCGGCGAGGAGCCGGTGGCCGGGCTCGGGCTGTCCGCGGTGACCGGCTTCCCGGTGCAGTGGACCACCTACTTCGCGGTGGACAGCGCGGACCGCTCGGCCCAGCTGGTGCGGGAGTGCGGCGGCACGGTCGCGGTCGGACCGCTGCAGGCGGAGCGGGCCGGACGGCTGGCGATCGCGGCGGACGTCTCGGGCGCGGTCTTCGGGCTCTGGCAGGGCGAGGAGCACCTCGGCCGGGAGGCCGGCCCCGAGCCGGGCGGGCCGGCCTGGGCGGAGCTGCTCACCCCGGACGCGGACGGCGCGACGGTCTTCTACCGCGCGGTGCTCGGGGTGCCGGTCGCGGAGGCCGACGGCGGATCGGCGCTGCTGGTCGGCGGCCGGCCGGTGGCCGGGATCCGGCGCGACGCCGAGCTGCGCGGGCACCCGCCGCGCTGGCGCACCCACTTCGCCGTCACCGACGCGGAACTGACGGCCCGCCGGACGGTGGAGCTGGGCGGCCGGGTCCTGGTGGGGCCGCACGCGACGCCCCGCGGCCTCGCGGCCCGGCTGGCGGACCCGCGCGGCGGGCACTTCTCGGTGCTGGAAGGCCTCTAGGGTCTGTCTCTTGGATCCTTACCGGGTCCGCGACGCCTGGGCACGCACGCCCCCAGCCTCCGGCCGGGAGGTACCCCCACGCCGCGTTGTCGTCGGTCGCCAATGGCCCCCAGCCTGGCGGCCGGGAGGTGCCCCCACCGCAGTGGCTCCCTCCTCCGCCTTGCGATGCACGCACCCAGACGCCGCGGCCTGATCCGACAAAATCCAAGAGACAGACCCTAGGCCGAGGACCCGCTCAGGCCTGCTGGTCCTCGAAGGGGAGGACGTCCGGGGAGAGGACGGCGGCGCGGGCGGTGGCGGCGGTGAGGCGACGGCGGTGGTGGCGACGGCAGAGCACCTCGTAGCCGACCTCGTCCTCGCGCACCGAGATGTCGCCGATCACCACCTGAGCGCCCTCCACCACCATGACGCCCCCGACGGTGCGGGCGTTGTGGGTGGCCCGGGCGCCGCACCAGCAGAGCGCCTCGACCTGGAGCACCTCGACCCGGTCGGCGAGTTCGATCAGCCGCTGCGAGCCGGGGAAGAGCCGGGTGCGGAAGTCGGTGGTGATGCCGAAGGTGTAGACGTCGATGTCGAGTTCGTCCACGACGCGGGCGAGCTGGTCGATCTGGCCGGGGGTGAAGAACTGGGCCTCGTCGCAGATCAGGTAGTCGACCCGGCCGCCGGCCGAGAGCCGGTGCACCACGTGGGCGTGGAAGTCGAAGTCGTCGGCCACCTCGACGGCGTCGGCGCGCAGGCCGAGGCGGCTGGAAATGGTGGCCGCGCCGGCCCGGTCGTTGCGGGTGAGGATGATCCCCTGCCGGCCGCGGGCGGCGTGGTTGTGGTCCATCTGGAGCGCGAGCGTCGACTTCCCGCAGTCCATCGTGCCGGAGAAGAACACCAGTTCAGCCATGGGTGGTGCAAAGGCCTTTCGCATCGAGGGAATTCAGCGGCGGAATTCGAGCAGCGGCACGTACTGCTCGACCGGGGTCATCGAACCGTGCAGGCCGATCATCGCGGACTCGCCGGGCTCGTTGCGGGAGGCGGTGATCGCGATGTCGTCGCGGGCGGCGGCGACCACGTCGCCGATCCGGTGGTAGACCCGCTCGTCGACCGCGGGGCCGAACCAGCCGGCCCCGATCGCCTGGTCGCGGGTGGCCACCCACATCCGGTCGCCGAGCACCTCGCTCCACACCGCGTGGACGTCGGCGGCGGCGCCGGGGACGGCGTAGACGTGGCGGGCCCGGCCCTCGCCGCCGAGCAGGGCGACGCCGGCGCCGAGCTCCCAGTCCTCGTCGAAGTCGATCCGGTCCTCGGGGGCGATGTCGATCATGCCGTGGTCGGCGGTGACGTACATCACCGAGCGCGGCGGCAGCTGTTCGGCGAGCCGGCGGGCCAGCCGGTCGACCGCGTCCAGGGTCATCCGCCACTCGTCGGAGTCCACGCCGAAGCGGTGGCCCGCGCCGTCCAGTTCGCTGACGTAGGTGTAGACCAGCGCGCGGTCGTGCTCGGCCAGCCAGGCGGCGGCCCGGTCCATCCGCTCCTCGCCGGTGGTGCGGCCCAGGAAGGTGCCGCCGGAGAGCGCGACCCGGGTGAGCGGGGTCTGGGCGAACAGCGGGGAGGAGACCTGGGCGGTGGCCACCCCGGCGGCGTCGACCCGCTCGAAGACGGTCGGGTACGGCTGCCAGGTGCCCGGGTCGGTGTGCGGCTGCCAGCGCAGCTGGTTCATCAGGTGCCCGGCGCCGGGCACCGCCACCGTGTAGCCGGCCAGGCCGTGCAGGCCGGGCGGGGTGCCGGTGCCGACCGAGGCCAGCGAGGTGGCGGTGGTGGACGGGAAGCCCGCGGTCAGCGGACGGCCGGTGCCGCCGAGCGAGCCGGCCGTCAGCGAGGAGAGGAACGGCGCGTACTCGGGGTGGCGCAGCAGCAGTTCCCAGCCGAGGCCGTCGACGAGGAAGACCACCGCGCGGTCGGCGGGCGCCAGCGGCAGTGCCGCCTCGAAGCCGGCCACCCCGAGGCCGGCCGCCACCGAGGGCAGCAGGTCGCAGAGCGAGCCGGTGCCGTAGGGGGGCGCGGGCGCGGCGGCGGGGTCGAGGATCTCGAAGGCGTCGTGGCCGTCGGGGGCGAAGGGCATGGTGGCGGGGGTGGCTTCCTGGCTGGCCGGTACGGTCCGGGCGGGTGGGGGCGGCGTCCGGACGGCGCGGGTCGGTGCGTGACGGCGGAGCGGGACGGCGGAGCGGCGGTACGCGTGCGGGCGCGGCGGCGGGGCGCGCCGGCGCCGCGGATCAGACGGTGGTGACGGTGGCCTCGGAGAGGGCGCGGGCGAAGACCAGGGCCTGGGCGACCGTCTCCGGGCCGTCGCCGGCCTCGCTGACCCGCAGCGAGAGGTCGTCGGCGGTGGCCGAACCGGTGTAGCCGTGGTCCGCCTCGCAGTTGGGGTCGGAGCAGCCGGCCGGTTCGAGGTCGAGGCGCTGGACGGCGCCCCAGCCGATGGTCAGCACCACCTCGCGGGGCAGGGTGCCCGGGGTGTACGTCTCCGGGTTGGCGACCATCCGGCTGACCACCACGGAATTGATCCGGTCCAGGCGCACGCTCTCGGTGGAGGTGGTGGCCAGCGGGACCGCGGGGCTGCTGCCGTCGCCGGTCTGCTCGTCGGTGTGGCTCACCACGAAGCGGGTCGGGGTCAGCACCAGCACGGTGACGTGCCGGCGGACCTCGTTGGCGTCGAAGGTCGTCTCCTGGTGCACCAGGTAGGAGCTGATCGGCTCGGGACCCACCGCGGACTCCACCGCCTCGGACACCAGGGCCGGGTAGTAGCCGCTGCGCTCGATCGCGGAACGCAGGTCCTGCGTGGTGGTGGTACCGGTCTTCGCCATAACTCCATCCTGGCATGGTCCGCCGACGAAGCGGGCGGCGCGGCGCCGAGCTTCGGACAACGGCGCCCGCGGTCCGGACGCAACCAAGGAAGGTTACAGCGTGCTCATGGCGCGCGGGCCCAGATCACTGCGGACCGGAAGGGGTGCGATGCGCACGCGCGCCCCCAGGATCGCCAGTCCGTGCGGGGCCACGACCACCGGTTCGAGGTCCACCGAGGCGACCTCCGGAAGGTCGTCGACCAGCCGCGACACCCGCAGCAGCAGCTCCTCCAGGGCGTCGGTGTCGACCGCCTCGGCACCGCGCCAGCCGAACAGCAGCGGGGCCGCCCGGACCTCGCGGACCAGCGAGGCGACGTCCTGGTCGGTGGCCGGAACCAGCCGGTGGGCGACGTCGCCGAGCAGTTCGGCGGGGGCGCCGGCCAGGCCGAAGGAGAGGATCGCGCCGACCGCCGGGTCGACGGTGGCGCCGATCACGGTGTCCACCCCGCGCGGGGCGAGCCGCTGGACCATCAGCTGGGCCTGGGCGGCGCCGCCGAGCAGGGCGTCCAGCTCCTGGTGGGCGCGGCGCAGACCGGGCTCGCCGGTCAGGTCGAGCCGGACGCTGCCGAGGTCGGGGCGGTGGCGCAGGTGGGGGGCGGTGGCCTTGAGCGCGACGGGGTAGCCGAGGGTGGCGGCGGCGCGCACCGCGCTCTCCTCGTCGGGTGCGGGCAGGGTCGGCGAGACGTCGACGCCGTACCGGGCGAGCAGGGCGGCCGCGTCGGCGTCGGGCAGGGTGATCCGGGCACCGCCGGGCTGGGTGCGGGCGGCGATCGCGGTGCGGGTGGAGAGCGCGGCCTCGACCAGGGTGCGGGCGCCCGCCTCGTCGATCCGGTCGAGTTCGGGGACCCGGGCGGTCTCCTCGGCCTCGGCCATCCGCCGGCGCCAGTCGGCGTAGTGGACGGCGTGGGAGAGGGCGCGCACGGCCCGCTCGGGCGCCGGGTAGGCGGGGATGCCGCCGGGGCGCAGCCGGCCGGGCAGGTCGGTGAGCGCCAGGTGGGCGAGGAGCAGCGGCTTGCCGGCGGCGCGGGCGCGCTCGCCGGCGTCGAGCAGCGCGGCCGCGATCTCGGGATCGTCGGAGCCGAGTTCGGGGTCGTCCGGGCCGGTGAGCCGGCCGCCCATGAACGCGTGGGCGGAGGTGCCGATCGGCGGGATGGCGACGGCGATCACCGCGTCCACCCCGGGGTCGCTCAGCGCGGTGTCCAGGGCGATCCGGAAGTTCTCGCCGGTGGCGGCGGTGGTGAGGTCGACGGGGGTGCGCGGGCGCAGGCCGGCGGAGAGGCAGGCGTCGTGGGTGAGCAGGCCGAGGGAGTCGGAGTTGCCGATCACCGCGACCCGGTCGCCGGGCGGCAGCGGCTGGAGCGCGAGCAGTTCCCCGGTGTCGTACAGCTCGGTGATGGTCTCCACCCGGGTGACGCCGGCCTGCTGGAAGAGCGCGTCGACGGTGGCGTCCTTGAGGCCGGTGGCGGTGGCGGGGACGGCGTGCCCGGGCGGCAGGCTGCCGGTGTGGCGGGCGCCCTTGACCACGACGACCGGCTTGGCCTGGGCGAGCCGGCGGGCGATCCGGGTGAACTTGCGGGGGTTGCCGAAGGACTCCAGGTAGAGGAGGACGACGTCGGTGGCCGGGTCCTCGGCCCAGTACTGGAGGAAGTCGTTGCCGGAGACGTCGGAGCGGTTGCCGACCGAGGCGAAGGAGGAGATGCCGAGGCCGCGCCGGTGGGCGGCCTCCAGCAGGGCGACGCCGATCGCGCCGGACTGGCAGAAGACGCCGAAGCCGCCGCGCGCGGGCAGCGCGGGGGCGAGCGAGGCGTTGAGCGGCCGCTCGGGGTCGGTGGAGATCAGGCCGAAGGCGTTGGGGCCGATCACCCGCATGCCGGCCGCGCGGGCCTGGCGGACCAGGGCGCGCTGGCGGTCACGGCCCTCGGGGCCGGTCTCGGCGTAGCCGGCGGTGACCACCACCAGGCCCTGGACGCCGTGGGCGCCGCACTCGGCGACCGCCTCGGGGACGGCGGAGGCGGGGACGGCGATCACCGCGAGGTCGACCGGGCCGGGGATGTCCAGGATCGAGCGGTGGACCGGGACGCCGTCCAGCTCGGTGCCGGGCGGGGCGGCGCGGTTGACCGCGTGGACCTGGCGCCCGTCCCCGGCGGATCCGGCGAGCAGGTCGCGCAGCAGGGCCCGGCCCACGGTCTGCGGGCGGCGGGAGACGCCGATCACCGCGACCGAGCGCGGGGTGAGCAGCCGCTGGACGGAGCGGGCCTCGGCGCGGTGCTCGCGGGCCCGCATGACGGCGAGCGAGGCGGCGGTGGGTTCGAGGTCGAACTCCAGGTGGACGACGCCGTCGGCGAAGCTGCGGCGCTGGACGTAGCCGGCGTCGGTGAAGACCTTCACCATCTTGCGGTTCTCCGGCAGCACCTCGGCCTGGAAGCGGCGGATGCCGCGTTCCTGGGCGACGGCGGCGATGTGCTCCAGCAGCGCGGAGGCGACGCCGCGGCCCTGGTGGGCGTCCTGGACCAGGAAGGCCACCTCGGCGTCGGTGCCGGTCTCGGAGGGGCGGCCGTCGTGGTCGATCCGGTCGTAGCGGACGGTGGCGATGAAGCGGTCGCGGACGACGACGGCGAGGCCGACCCGGTTGACGAAGTCGTGGTGGGTGAAGCGGCGGACGTCCTTGTCGGAGAGCCGGGGGTAGGGCGCGAAGAAGCGGAAGTACTTGGACTGGTCGGAGACCTGCTCGTAGAACTCGACCAGGCGGCCGGCGTCGGCGGGGGTGATCGGCCGGATCCGGGCCGTGCCGCCGTCGCGCAGGAGGATGTCGGCCTCCCAGTGCTGGGGGTACTCCGGTTCGGTTCGCGGTACCGCAGAGTCGTCCACGACCGTCAGGTTATCCGGCGGCGAGCCGAATGGCGCCGGCCGTGTGTTCACGGCAGGGTGGACAGGGCCGCTGAACGGGGATTATGCGCCGTTTATGCCCCTGAAAGAAACAATCACAACTCCCGAACGCGACGGCTCCGAGGGGTCGCCTGCGTGCAACACTGGTCTAGACAACACGTCCGTTTCCCCCATCACGGCCGTGACCAGCTTTACCGGAAAGGCACGTCTCATGGCTGAGCGCCGCGTCACCATCGGTTGGGCCGAGGGCCTGCACGCCCGTCCCGCCTCCGTCTTCGTCAAGGCCGTCGCGGCCACCGGCGTGCCGATCACCATCGCCAAGCCCGGCGGCAACCCGGTCAACGCCGGCTCCATGCTCGGCCTGCTGGCGCTCGGCGCCCAGGGCGGCGAGGAGGTCGTGCTGGCCTCCGACGCCGAGGGCGCCGACCAGGCCCTGGACCGCCTGGCCAAGCTGGTCTCGGAGGGCCTGGACGAGCTGCCCGCCGCCGCCTGAGACGGCGCCGCACGCGTCCGGAGCCCGGGCCCCGTTGGTCGGGGGGCCCGGGCTCCGGTGCGTCCGCGGCGGATCGGTGCGCGTCCCGGCGCCCGCGCGGCGGGCGGCCCGGGCCGCGCCGGGGGTCATCGGTCGGCCACCTCGACGCGCCGGCCGAAGGTCGCCGGGTCGTCCAGGTGGGTGACGATGTAGTCGGCGATGTTCGCCCGCGCGACGCGCGAGGCCCTGGGGAGGTGCCCGCCCACCACCGCCCGGTAGCCGGGCGTGGCCGGGCCGTCGGTGAGCATCGGCGCCCGGACGATCGTCCAGTCCAATGAGCCGGCCTCGATCTCGGCCTCCATCCGGCCGAGGTCGAGGTGGATGTTCCGGTAGATCCGGTCCACCACGAGCCCGGCGACGAAGCGCTGCACCGCCGGCAGGTGCCCGGTCTCCAGGCCCGCCGAGGACATCGCGACCAGCCGGCGCACGCCGCCGGCGCGGGCGGCCGCGATGACGTTGCGCACGCCCTCGGAGAACACCGTCGTGGCGCCGCGGCCGGTCACGCCCAGGGCCACCACCACGGCGTCCTTCCCCTCCAACGGGCCGGTCAGCGAGCCGGCGTCGAACACGTCGCCGCGCACCTTGGTCAGCCGTTCGTGCTCCGCCACCGGCCTGGCCGGGTCACGCAGCAGGGCGGTGACGCCGTGCCCGTCCGCCAGGGCCTTCTCGACCACCAGCCGGCCCGTGCGGCCGGCCGCTCCCACCACGACGATCTCCATGACGTCCTCCATGGGCTTGAATTCGTATAGACTATACAATCAAAATCAGGGTCGAGAGCCAACGGGAGGGTGGCCACCGGCCACCCGGAGGGGTAGCTGATCATGCGTCAACTCCAGGGGAAGATCGCACTCGTGACCGGATCCACGGCGGGCATCGGGGCGGCCACGGCGGCCGCCCTGGCCGCCGCCGGGGCCCATGTGGTGGTCTCCGGCCGCCGCGCCGAACTGGGCCACGCCGTCGTGCGGCGGATCCGCGAGCAGGGCGGGCAGGCGGAGTTCACCGCCGCCGACGTCACCGTCGAGGACGACGTCGCCCGGCTGGTGGGCGGCACCGTCGAGCGCCACGGCCGGCTGGACATCGCCTTCAACAACGCGGGCGGCGGCGGGGCGTTCGGTCCGCTGGACCGGGTCCCGGCCGAGGCCTTCGCCGAGGTGATCGCCGTCAACCTGACCGGCACCTACCACGCGCTGAAGCACGAGATCGCCGCCATGCGGGCGAACGGCGGCGGCAGCATCATCAACAACGCCTCCACCGCCGGCGTCCGGGGCACCGCCTTCGGCCTGGGCGCGTACACCGCCGCCAAGCACGGGGTGGTCGGCCTGACCCGGGCCGCCGCGCTGGAGGCCGGCCCGGCCGGGATCCGGGTGAACGCCCTGATCACCGGGCCGGTCGACACCGAGGACTTCCGCCGGCGGATCGCCGGCACACCGGGCGCGCTGGAGCAGGCCGGGGCGGCCACCGCGCTGGGGCGGATCGCCACCGAGGAGGAGGTCGCCGACGCGGTGGTCTTCCTGGGCGGCGACGCGGCCGGCTTCATCACCGGCTCGCTGTTCGAGCTGGACGGCGGCATGACCGCCGGTGTCACGGCCGGGACGATGGGACGGCCCGGCGGCGGCGCCCCGGGCCCGGGCCGGGCCGGCGGCGCCGGGGCGAACTGACCCGCCATGCTCGTCAGGACCACACGGGACACCGAGGAGTTCGCCACGCAGACCGGCGGGTGGATCGCCGGCGACCCGGTCGCCAACTCCATCCTGCTGACCCTGTTGAAAGGGGCGCAGTTCCGGCCGCCGGCCGCCCCGCCGACCACCTGGAGCCGCGTCGAGGACCCCGCGTCCGACGGCAGCCCGGTGGTCGGCGCAGCGGCCTTCACCCCGCCGCACCCGGTCGTGCTGAGCGGCATGCCGGCCGCCGCCGCGGCCGCCCTCGGTGCCGAACTCGGTGCCGAAACGGGCGCCGGGGCCGAGCGGGCGCGCGGGGTGATCGGCGCGGACCCGTCGGCCGCCGCCTTCGCCGGGGCGTGGTCCCGGACCACCGGCCGGTCCGCCCGGGCGGACCGGCGTGAGCACCTGCTGAGCCTGGACGGCCCGGCCCCGGCGGAACCGCGGCCAGCCGTGCCCGGACGCTCCCGGGCCGCCCGGCCCGAGGAGTCGGAGCTGTTCACCGACTGGTGCCTGGAGGCCGCGCACGGCGCCGGGCTCGGCCGGGAGATCGTCCGGCGCTCGCTCCGGGGCCAGATCGCCGGCGGTCTGCTGCGGGTCTGGGAGGAGGACGGACAGCCGGTCGCCGTGCTCGGCCGGACCGCCGCCGTCGCCGGGGTGACCCGCTTCAACCCGCTCTGCTCACGGCCCGGGCTGCGGCACGACGGCTGCGCGCGGGCGCTGCTCGGCGAGGCGGTGGCCGCGCTGCGCGCCGACGGTCTGACCGGCCTGGCGGTGGTCGGGGACGGCAATCCGGCGGCCCGCGGACTCTTCGAGTCGTTCGGCTTCCGCCGGGTCGGCGGCCTCTCGGAGTACCGCTTCGACTGACCGCCGGGGCTGCCCGGGGACGACTGCCGAGGGGCCCGGATCCACGGGGGATCCGGGCCCCTGCCACGGCGTCCGGATCCCGCGGCGTCCGGATCCCATCGCGCACGGATCCCGCGGCGCCCGGCGCGTCGGGGTGGTCGCGCTCAGCGGGTGGCGCGGCTCTCCCCCGGCGCCGCCGGCCGCTCGGCGGGGGCCAGCGTCCGCCAGAGCTGCCGGGCGAACGCCGCGGCCTCGCGCGGTGCCTCCGGCCCGCCCGCCGGGACGGCGGACCCGCCCCCGTACGCGGCCAGGTAGCAGGCTCCGAGCAGGAGTTGGGCCGCGGCCGCCGGGTCGGCGTCGCGGCTCACCAGACCGGCCCGCTGGGCCCGCCGCAGGTAGTCGGCCAGCAGTTCGGCGGCCCGCTGCGGCCCCGTGTTGGTGACCCGCGTCCACTCCCGGTGGCGCTCCAGCAGCCTGGGCTCGGCGAAGACGGACAGCAGCACCGGCATCGACTCCCGGTAGAACACGAGCGCCTCCTCGGCCACCTGCTGCAGGGCCGCCCGCACCTCGCCCTCGTCGGCGACCTCCTCGGGCAGCGCCCGCAGCACCGGCGGCAGGCCGGGCAGCCGCTCGGCGAGGACGGCCAGGAAGACGTCCTCCTTGCTGCGGAAGTGCCGGTAGATGGTGCCCTCGGAACAGCCCGCCCCCTCGGCGATCTCCTTGGTCGTGCAACGGGCCAGGCCGAGGTCCCTGATCACCCGCTCGGCGGCGTCGACGATCTGCTCGCGCATGCTCATGAAGGCTCCGAGGGACGGGGCGGCCGGTTCCGGACCGGGCTGCGGCTGCGGAGGGGTATCCGAAGGATAGCGGGCGGTGAGTATCCGCTCACGGGTTTCGACCAGCAGGCCGGTCCCGGCCCCGGAAGCCGGTGCGGGTATGTGCTCACTCACCGTCTGTCCGGATCCGTCGCGGTTTCCTCCCCCACCCGCCCCCTCGCCTTGCGTCCCGCGCAACGGCGCGCCTAAGGTCTTGTCCCGGGCGGATGGGGATCACGGCATTGGAACGCACGAGGGGCCGATAGGACGGCTGCACCGTGCCGGTTATTCGGACGTGCCCGGAAACTCCATTTCCCCGCTCCAGGAAACACCCGCTCACGGCGGGTCGGACGCGAGCGACGGGGGGATCTCAGGAACCATGTCGGACCAGATCGTGAAATCCTCCGGCAGGGCCGCCCGCGGCGCGGCCGCCCACCCGGCCGCCGGCACGGAGCCGGCCTGTCCGGAAGCCGCCGCCAGGCTCGACGAACGCCGCCGCCTCCGGCGCGAGTTGCACGATTCACTGGCCCCCCGGCTGGCCGCCCTGCACATGCGGATGGAACTGACCGGGCTCGAACTGGGCGGTGACGCCGGGCGGGCGCCGGCCCTGCTGGCCCGGGCCCGGGAGGACGTCGGCGCCGCCATCGCCGACGTCCGCCGGGTGATCCGCGACCTCGACCGCTCCGAGCCCCGGACCGCCGGACCCGCCGGGACGCTGCGCCGGTTCCTGGACCGGCAGGTCCGCGCCTTCGAGGAGGCCGGGGCCGGCCGGCTGCGCTTCGTCACCGAGTTGCCGGCCGCCCTGGACGATTTCCCGGCCGAGGTCCAGAACGAATTGCAGAAGATATCCGGCGAGGCCCTCGCCAATGTCGTCCGGCACGCGCGGGCGACGGTCTGCCGGATCTGCGCATCGGTCGGCCGGAACGGTCTGACCCTGTCGATCGAGGACGACGGGATCGGAATTCCCCCGGACGCGCCCTGCGGAATCGGACTTCCGTCGATGTACGTCCGCACCAAGGAACTCGGCGGCATTTTCTCGGTCGCGGCCCGCAACCCGCACGGCACCGCGGTCCGGATCCGGCTGCCGCACCAGGAGCCGGCCGACGGCACCGGCCCGCTCGACTGATCCGCTCCCGTCCTCCCCGCTCCTCCCCGCTCCTCCCGCTCCTCCCGGGGCCTCGCGGCGTCCGTGCCCGACCGACCCGCGCCGGCCCCGGCCTCCCCCGCGTTCCGCGCCTCTCCCAGGAGCCCCCATGGACCCGGTCGCGCCCCGAGAGCTCCGCATCCTGGTCGTCGACGACCACGAGCTGTTCCGGGCGGGTTTGCGCCAACTCCTCAACCGGATCGACTCGCTGACGGTGGTCGGTGAGGCGTCCGACGGCGCGGAGGCGCTCGCCGCCGCCGAGCGGCTCGCTCCCGACGTCGTCCTGATGGACATCGGCATGCCCGGCACCGACGGCATCGAGGCGACCCGCTCCCTGGTCGCCCGCCACCCCGGGGTCGCGGTGGTGATGCTGACCGCCGACGACAACGACGACTCCGTCGCCGCGGCGGTCCGGGCCGGCGCCCGGGGCTACCTGGTCAAGGGCGCCGGGCTGGACGACGTCCGCCGCGCCGTCACCGCGGCCGGCCGGGGCGGGACACCGTGCGGCCCGCAGGCCGCCCCCCGGACGCGGCGGGCCGGCCCCGGCGGCTGAACCGGCGGCCCGGCCCGCCGGTCAGCGTTCCAGCAGGCGCGCCCACAGCTCCTCCTCGGACCGGGTCAACGGCGCGCCGCCCGCCCCGGACCGTTCCGGATGCCACGGCGGCACCCCGGGCGGGGGCAGCGCGTCCTGCGGTTTCCGCGCTCCCGGCAGCGCGTCGGGCGAGGCCATCGCCCCCATCACCAGCCCGAGCCAGATCAGCCCGTCCGCCAGGTGGCGGCCGGTCCGCCGCAGCCACCGGCGCAGCAGCAGACGGCGGTGGGCGCGGCGCAGGGCGGTTCGCATCGGGGCCTCCGGCGGGACGGCGGCGGGGGGCGGCGCCACGGCGGTGCAGCGGCCGTCCGTCCCACCGCGCGAGCGGCCGGGACTCCCCGGCACGCTGGAAACCTTTCCTGCCCCGCCCCCGGTCACGGCCCCTCACCCGGGCGACCGAAGCGCGGCGGGCGGCACGCGCCCCATCGTCGGTGCCGCACGCCGGGGCGGGGGCCGGCCCGGACGGGCGTCCCGGTATTTTTATTTGGACCGAGTGCACAATGAATGCCGGAGCACCCGCCTCAGGAGACGTCGACAGCCCATGAGCCCACGCCAGTACCGAGCCGGCCAGCGCCAGGTGGCCGCCGAACAGACCCGCACCCGCATCCTGGAGGCGGCCTGCGAGCTGCTGACCGGGGAGAAGGGCCCGGCCTCGTTCAGCATGGACGCGGTCGCCAAGACCGCCGGTGTGGCGCGGATGACCGTCTACTACCAGTTCGACTCGAAGACCGGCCTGCTGGAGGCGCTCTTCGACGACCTGGCCCAGCGCGGCGGCATGGCCGGGATGCCCGCGGCGTTCACGGCGCCCAGCGGCCGGGAGGCGCTCTCCGCCCTCCTCGACGTGCTCGCCGGCTTCTACGCCTCCGGCCGGGTCGCCCTGCGACGGCTGCGCGGACTGGCCATCCTCGACCCGGAGCTCGACACCGCGCTGCAGAGCCGGGGCGAGCGGCGGCGCGGCGGCCTGCGGGTGGTGCTCGGCCGGGTGCTCGCCGACCGCGACGCGCAGCTCGGCGAGGCGGAGCTCGACGAGCTGGTGGCGGTGCTCTTCATGCTGACCAGCTTCGAGAGCTTCGACCTGCTGGCCGGGCCGGACGTCGACAGCGCCGCGGTGGCCCGCCGGGTCGAGGAGCTGATTCTCGCCGTCCTCGACCGGCGGCTCGCGGCCGCCTGACGCCCGGCGGCGCGGGCGCGGCGGCGTCCGGACGCACCGGAACCCCCGGCCGGACGGCCGGGGGCCGGCGCGGGGAGCCCCGACGCGGCGGCTCAGCCCTTGACGCAGACCACCTGCTTGAGGTGCGCCACGACCTCGACCAGGTCCCGCTGCTGCTCGATCACCTTCTCGATCGGCTTGTACGCGCCGGGGATCTCGTCCACCACCCCCGCGTCCTTGCGGCACTCCACGCCCTTGGTCTGCTCGGCCAGGTCCTGCGTGGTGAACCGCTTCTTCGCGGCGCTGCGGCTCATCTTCCGGCCGGCGCCGTGCGAGGCCGAGTTGAACGACGCCTCGTTGCCCAGTCCGCGCACGATGTACGACCCGGTGCCCATCGACCCCGGGATGATCCCGTGGTCGCCCGACCCGGCGCGGATCGCGCCCTTGCGGGTGACCAACAGGTCGACGCCGTCGTAGCGCTCCTCCGAGACGTAGTTGTGGTGGCAGCTGATCACCTCGTCGAAACCGACCTTCGCCCGCGGGAACTCCCGCCGGACCACGTCCTGGAACAGCGCCATCATCAGCGCCCGGTTGCGCTTGGCGTACTCCTGCGCCCAGAAGAGGTCCTGCCGGTACGCGGCCATCTGCGGGGTGTCCGCGACGAACACCGCGAGGTCACGGTCGATCAGGCCCTGGTTGTGCGGCAGCGACTGGGCCACGCCCATGTGGTGCTCCGCCAGCTCCTTGCCGATGTTGCGCGAGCCGGAGTGCAGCATCAGCCAGACCGCGCCGGTGTCGTCGACGCAGACCTCGATGAAGTGGTTGCCGCCGCCGAGCGTCGCCATCTGCTGGGCCGCCCGCTCACGGCGCCACTTCACCTCGGGGGCGACCGCGTCGAAGCGCTGCCAGAATTCGTCCCAGCCGCCGGTCGGCACACCGTGCAGCCGGCCCGGGTCGACCGGGTCGCCGTGCATGCCTCGGCCGACCGGGATGGCCTGCTCGATCCGCGAGCGCAGCCGCGACAGGTCGTCCGGCAGGTCCTTCGCGGTGAGCGAGGTCTTCACCGCGCTCATCCCGCAGCCGATGTCCACGCCGACCGCCGCCGGGCAGACGGCGCCGCGCATGGCGATCACCGAGCCCACCGTCGCGCCCTTGCCCAGGTGGACGTCGGGCATCACGGCGAGCCCGTGCAGCCAGGGCAGCGAGCTGATGTTGCGCAGCTGCTGCATCGCCTGGCCCTCGACGGTGGCCGGGTCGGTCCACATCCGGATCGGAACCCGGACGCCGGGTACCTCGGTGTACGACATGGTTCAACGACCTCCAAGGTCGGATGGTTCAAGCCTAGGCGGGGTGTCCGCCCCGGGGGATGCCGCGCGAAGGGACCCGGCGCGACGCGGGGATGTCAGAGGTCGGCGACGCTCAGGCGGCCGAGGGGCATCGGGAGGACAGTCTCGGGGAGCGCCGCTGGAATGGCTCGACCCGCATGGTGACCGCCTCCTCTCCGTGTGTGTGACCGGTGCCGGGGGCTATCTACCCACGCACGGCGCCACCGCCGCAAGGGAATTAACGCCGCGACGCAGGAGGGCCCGGCGGAGCGTCGGAACGCTCCACCGGGCCCTCGGTGCCTTGCTGCCCCGGGTCAGGCGCTGATCACGGTGACCTCGCCGATGCCCAGCTCCCGCACCGCGTCCGCGAACGCCGCGGCGTCGCCGACCAGGACGGTGACCAGCCGGTCCGGCGGGAACGCCTTGACCACGGCCTCGGTGGCGGCGGCGGTCGGCAGCTCGGCCAGCTGCCGGTAGACCTCCGCCTGGAAGTCGTCGGCCAGGTGCTGCTCGACCTGGTCGGCCAGGGTGCCGGCCACCGAGCCCGCCGTCTCGTACTTCAGCGGCGCCACGCCGACCAGGAACTGCACGGCCTCGGCGCGCTCCGCGTCGGTGAGCCCCTCGGCGGCCAGCGTGCGCAGGATCGTCCAGGTGTCGGCCAGCGCCGGGGCGGTGGAGGCGGTGTCCACCGAGCCGCTGATCGCCAGCAGGGAGCGCCCGCTGCCGTCGGCGGCCGAGCGCAGCGGCTGGGCGAAGGCCCGCACGCCGTAGGTGTAGCCCTTCTCCTCGCGCAGCACCCGGTCCAGCCGGGAGGTGAGGGTGCCGCCCAGGCAGTAGGTGCCGAGGATCTGCGCGGCCCAGCTCGGGTCGTGCCGGTCCGGGCCGATCCGGCCGATCAGCAGCTGGGTCTGCACCGAGCCCGGGCGGTCCACGATGATCACCCGGCCGGTGTCGTCGGCGGTCACCGGCGCGTGCGCGCTCGGCTCGGCCGCGGAGCCCTTCCAGGCGCCCAGGGTGGACTCCAGCAGGGCCGGCAGGTCGGTGCCGGTGAGGTCGCCGACCACGACCACGGTGGTGGTGGCGGGCCGCACGTGCGCCTCGTAGAAGGCCCGGACGGCGGCCCGGTCGATCGTCTTGACCGTCTCGGCGGTGCCGGCGCGCGGCCGCGACAGCCGGTCGGCGCCGTCGAACAGCTCGGCGTACAGCGCCTTGGCGGCCCGCCGGGCCGGGTTGGCCTGCTCGTGCACGATCTCGTCCAGCCGGTTGGCGACCAGCCGCTCGATCTCGTTCTCCGGCAGCGCCGGGCTGCCCAGCGCGGCGGCCAGCAGGTCCAGGCCGCGGGCCAGCCGGGAGGCCGGGACCTCCAGCGAGACCCGGATGCACGGGTGGTCCGCGTGCGCGTCCAGGGTCGCGCCGGCCCGCTCCAGCTCCGCCGCGAACTCCTCGGCCGTCAGCGTGTCGGTGCCCTCGCTGAGCGCCCGGGCCAGGATCGAGGCGACGCCGTCCGCGCCCTCCGGCTCGGCCGCGAGCGGCGCGTCGAGCAGCACGTCGACGGCCACCAGCTGCTGCCCGGGGCGGTGGCAGTGCAGCACCGTGATGCCGTTGCCGAGCGCGGCGCGCTCCGGCGCCGGGAACGCCCACGGGCCGGGGGTGCCGGGCTGGGGCTGGGGGTGGAAGGTCATGGCGGGGACGTACTCGGTGCTCATACGGCGGCGCCCTCCTCGTCGGTCTCGGCGGTGGCAGCGGTGTCGTCGGCGGTGTCCTCGGCCGGGGTCGGCTCGTACACCAGCACCGCCCGGTTCTGCGGGTGCAGCCGCGCGGCGGCGATCTCCCGCACCTCCTCGGCGGTGACGTCGAGGACCTTGGGCAGGGCGTCGTTCAGCAGCTTCGGGTCGCCGAACAGCACGGCGTAGCGGCAGAGTTCGTCGGCGCGGCCGGCCACCGTGGTGAGCCGGTCCAGCCACTCGCGCTCGATCTGCGCCTGGGCGCGCTCCAGCTCGGCCGGGGTCGGTCCCTCGGCGGCGAACCGGGCCAGCTCCTCGTCGACGGCCGCGTCGATCTGCTCGATGGTGGCGTCGCCCGAGGTCTTGACGTCCAGCCAGCCCAGGCTCGGCGCGCCGGACAGCCGCAGCAGGCCGAAGCCGGCCGCGACGGCGGTGCGGTCCCGGCGGACCAGCCGGTTGTACAGCCGGCTCGACTCGCCGCTGCCGAGGATGGTCAGCGCCAGGTCGGCGGCGTCCGCCTCGCGGGTGCCGTCGTGCGGCAGCCGGTAGGCGGCCATCAGCGCGCGGGACGGCACGTCCTCGCGGATCAGCTCGCGCAGCTCCCGGCCGACCGTCTCCGGCAGGCTGCCGTCGCGCGGCGGCTGCTTGCCGTCGTGCGCGGGGATGCTGCCGAAGTACTTCTCCACCCAGGCGACGGTCTGCTCGGGGTCGATGTCGCCGACCACCGACAGCACCGCGTTGTTGGGCGCGTAGTAGGTGCGGAAGAACGCCCGGGCGTCCTCCAGGGTGGCCGCGTCCAGGTCGGCCATCGAGCCGATCGGGGTGTGGTGGTACGGGTGGCCGTCCGGGAAGGACAGCGCGGCGAGCTTCTCGAACGCGGTGCCGTAGGGCACGTTGTCGTACCGCTGGCGGCGCTCGTTCTTCACCACGTCGCGCTGGTTCTCCATCGACGTCTCGTCGAGGGCCGCCAGCAGCGAGCCCATCCGGTCCGCCTCCAGCCAGAGCGCCAGCTCCAACTGGTGGGCCGGCATGGTCTCGAAGTAGTTGGTGCGCTCGAAGCTGGTGGTGCCGTTGAGCGAGCCGCCGGCGCCCTGGACCAGCTCGAAGTGCCCGTTGTTGGACACGTTGGCGGACCCCTGGAACATCAGGTGCTCGAACAGGTGGGCCAGCCCGGTGCGGCCCTTCACCTCGTGCCGGGATCCGACGTCGTACCAGAGGCAGACCGCTGCCACCGGGGTCAGGTGGTCCTCGGAGAGGACGACGCGCAGGCCGTTGGCCAGGCGGTGCTCGGTGATGGCGATGCCTCGCTGGGAGGCGGGGGCCGGGTTGGCCATGCGCTCGGGTCCTTCCCGTCGTCGAAGTCGGGGTTCGTGTGGCGTCCCCCATTGTGGTGCAACGCGCGAACGGCGTGGATGTGTCCGCGCGGACGGGGCGTTCGCCAGGGGCGGAAGAGGGGCGCTGGCCGGGACTGTCGGCGGGAGGGTCCACAATGGGGGCGCCGAGCCCTGTTGACAGACCCGCCGACAGCCCCGGCGAAACCGCGCCGACGAGACGTGGACGAGACGCAAGCGAGACGTAAGGGAGCCCCGCCGCGATGGCCCGCCGCAGTTCGCAGACCCCGCCCCCCGGAGACTTCGAGGAGCGCATCCTCGACGTCGACGTCGTGGACGAGATGCAGGGCTCGTTCCTCGAGTACGCCTACTCGGTCATCTACTCCCGGGCCCTCCCGGACGCCCGGGACGGCCTCAAGCCGGTGCATCGCCGCATCCTCTACCAGGCCAACGAGATGGGCCTGCGCCCGGAGCGCGGCCACGTCAAGTGCGCCCGCCTGGTCGGCGAGGTGATGGGCCGGCTGCACCCGCACGGCGACGCCTCCATCTACGACTCGGTCGTCCGGATGGCCCAGCCGTTCTCGATGCGGCTGCCGCTGATCGACGGCCACGGCAACTTCGGCTCGCTCGGCAACGACGACCCGCCGGCGGCGATGCGGTACACCGAGTCCCGGCTGACCGCCGCCTCGATGGCCATGGTCGAGTCGATCCACGAGGAGACCGTCGACTTCGGGCCCAACTACGACGGCAGCGAGCAGGAGCCGCTGGCGCTCCCGGCGGCCTTCCCCAACCTGCTGGTCAACGGCGCCACCGGCATCGCCGTCGGCATGGCCACCAACATGCCGCCGCACAACCTCTCCGAGGTCGTCGCCGCCGCCCGCCACCTGATCAAGCACCCGAACGCCGACCTCGACACCCTCATGCGGTTCGTCCCCGGCCCGGACCTGCCCACCGGCGGACGGATCGTCGGCCTCTCCGGCATCCGGGACGCCTACGAGTCCGGCCGCGGCACCTTCAAGATCCGCGCCACCACGAGCATCGAGGCGGTCACCGCCCGCCGCAAGGGCATCGTGGTCACCGAGCTGCCGTACAACGTCGGCCCGGAGAAGGTCATCTCCAAGATCAAGGACCTGGTCAACGCCAAGAAGCTCCAGGGCATCGCGGACGTCAAGGACCTCACCGACCGCGAGCACGGGCTGCGCCTGGTCATCGAGGTCAAGAACGGCTTCGTGCCCGAGGCCCTGCTGGAGCAGCTCTACAAGCTGACGCCGATGGAGGAGACCTTCGGCATCAACAACGTGGCGCTGGTCGACGGCCAGCCGCTCACCCTCGGCCTCAAGGAGCTGCTGGAGGTCTACGTCGACCACCGCTTCGAGGTGGTCCGCCGGCGCAGCGACTTCCGCCGCCGCAAGCGCCAGGAGCGGCTGCACCTGGTCGAGGGCCTGCTGGTCGCGCTGGTCGACATCGACGAGGTCATCGCGATCATCCGGTCGAGCGACAACGCCGCCCAGGCCAAGGAGCGCCTGATGGAGCGCTTCTCGCTGTCCGAGACGCAGACCGCGTACATCCTCGACACCCCGCTGCGCCGGCTCACCCGCTTCGACCGGGTCGAGCTGGAGCAGGAGCAGGCCAAGCTGACCTCCGAGATCGCCGACCTGACCGAGATCCTGGAGTCGGACAGCAAGCTGCGCAGCGTCGTCTCCGGCGAACTCGGCGCCGTCGCGAAGCAGTTCGGCACCGAGCGGCGCACCGTCCTGCTGGAGGCCGGCGCCGCCCCGGCCGCCTCGCTGACCGTCCCGCTGGAGGTCGCCGACGACCCGTGCCGGGTGCTGCTCTCCTCCACCGGCCTGCTCGCCCGCACCGCCGACGGCGAGCCGTTCGAGCTCTCCGAGAAGCGCGCCAAGCATGACGTGATCGTCTCCGCGGTGCCCACCACCGCCCGGGCCGACGTCGGCGTGGTCACCTCGGCCGGCCGGGTTCTGCGGCTGCCGGTCATCGACCTGCCTGCGCTGCCGCCCACCCCCTCGCCGACGCTGGCCGGCGGCGCCGCCGTCACCGAGTTCCTCCGGCTGGAGGCCGACGAGCGGGTCCTCGCGCTGACCACCCTGGACGAGTCCTCCCCCGGCCTGGCGCTGGGCACGGTGCAGGGCGTGGTCAAGCGGGTGGTCCCCGAATGGCCCGCCAACAAGGACGAGTTCGAGGTGATCGCGCTCAAGGACGGCGACGAGGTGATCGGCGCGGTCGAGCTGCGCACCGGCGAGGAGGACCTCGTCTTCATCACCTCCGACGCCCAGCTGCTGCGCTACCCCGCCGGACAGGTCCGCCCGCAGGGCCGACCGGCCGGCGGCATGGCCGGCATCAAGCTCGCGGACGGCGCCCGGGTGCTCTCCTTCACCGCCGTCGACCCGGCCGCCGACGCGGTGGTCGTGTCGGTGGCCGGCACCTCCGGCACGCTGGCCGGCGAGGCGCAGTCCTCCTGGAAGGTCACCCCCTTCGAGCAGTACCCGCGCAAGGGCCGCGCCACCGGCGGCGTGCGCTGCCACCGCTTCCTGCGCGGCGAGGACGCCCTCGCGTTCGCCTGGGCC
This sequence comes from Kitasatospora sp. NPDC058115, assembly GCF_042884635.1. NCBI lineage: Bacteria > Bacillati > Actinomycetota > Actinomycetes > Kitasatosporales > Streptomycetaceae > Kitasatospora > Kitasatospora sp. NPDC058115. The sequence continues at coordinate 22,178 of NZ_JBHVTL010000042.1, read as the reverse complement.
GGCCCGGCGCCCGCCCGCGCCGCCACGGCCAAGGGCGCCCCGGTCGACCTGCCGGAGCGCGACCCGCGCCGGGACGGTTCCGGCACCCCCGTGACCACCCCGGTCAGCACCGTCGCCGGTCCCGCCTGACCGCCGTTCCCCCCGCAGGGCGCCGGACCCGTCCGGCGCCCTGCGGCGTTCCCGCCCGCACGCGTCCGTCCCGCCCGCACGCCTCCGTCCCGCCCCGGCGGCCGCGCCGCGGCGGACCGGCAAGGGTAGCCTTACCGGGGTGAGCACCTGTGCGACCCTGTCGCGTGAACTGTCGGAACCCCTGGCCGCCACCGCCGCGACCGCGACCACCTGGCTGCTGGTGGAACAGAACGGTCCGTGGGGGGCGAAGGCGCTCGCCGAGAGCCATCTGGACCCGGCGGTCGGGCGGGCCCTGGACGCGGCGGCGGCCGGCACCGGGGTGCGGGTGGCGCTGATCCGGCGACCCGGGCGGCACGCGGACTGCCTGCCGACGGCCCGCCACGAGGTGATCGTGGCGCACACCGTCCCGGCCCCCGGCCGCAGCTGGGTGCGCCGCCACGAGGTGGCCGACCCGGCGGAGCTCCTCGCGCTGGACTTCGCGGCGCTGGGCGCCGGCGACCACGGCGGCCTCGGGGTGCCGCACGTCGGCGGCCCGGTCGCCCTGGTGTGCACCAACGGCCGCCGGGACCGCTGCTGCGCGCTGCTGGGCCGCCCGCTCGCGGCCGATCTGGCCGCCGCCGGCCACAGCGAGGTGTGGGAGGTGACCCACCTGGGCGGCCACCGCTTCTCCCCCACCGTGCTGGTGCTGCCGTACGGCTACGCGTACGGCCGGCTGACCGCCGAGTCCGCCAAGGAGGTGCTGGCGGCGACGGCCGCCGGCCACGTGGTGCCGGAGTGGTCGCGCGGCTGCTCCGGCTGGGAGCGTCCCGGCCAGGCGGCCGACCACGCCGTGCGGCTGGCCACCGGGGAGACCAGGGCCGACGCGCTCACCGTGGCCCAGCACGAGGACGGCGCGGGCCGCTGGCGGGTCGAGGTCCGGCACGAGGACGGCCGGGCCTGGGAGGTCCGGGTGGTCGAGGGCGTCAGCGAACCGGCCCGGCCGGAGAGTTGCGGCAAGGCTGCGGCCACCCCGTCCCGGATGGAGGCCGTCTCGCTCCGGGAGCTGTGACGTGCGACGACCCCCGGCGGATGCCCGCCGGGGGTCGTCGCTGCCCGGGCTGCTCAGACCGCCCCGGCTCCGGTCAGCGAGCGGACCTCCAGCTCGGCGTACCGGTCCGGATCGGCCGTCTCGGGCGAGAGGAGGGTGCCGATCCAGCCGGCCAGGAAGCCGAGCGGGATGGAGACGATGCCCGGGTTCTCCAGCGGGAACCAGTGGAAGTCCATCCCCGGGAACAAGGCCACCTTGGTGCCGGAGACCACCGGCGAGAAGGCCACCAGCACCACCGCGGGAACCAGCCCGCCGTACACCGACCAGACCGCGCCGCGGGCGGTGAACCGCCGCCAGAACAGGCTGTAGAGCAGGACCGGCAGATTGGCGGAGGCGGCGACGGCGAAGGCCAGGCCGACCAGGAAGGCGACGTTCAGCTGCTGGGCGAAGAGGCTCAGCACGATCGCCACCGCGCCGATCCCGACCGCCGCGATCCGCGCCACCAGGACCTCGTCCTGCTCGGCGACCGCGGGCGCGCCGTCCGCCTCCGCCCCGGTCCCGGTCCAGGCGTCCGCCTCGCCGCGGGCCCGCCGGGAGGCCGGCACCACGGCTCCCCCGCCGCGGGCGCCCCGGCCGCCGCGCCGGTCGCGCGAACCCCGCCGGTCGCGCGAGCCGCGGGGCCGTCCGCGCCAGGCGCCCGCCCAGATGTCGTGGGCGAACGCCGCCGAGGAGGCCAGGGTGAGCCCGGCGACCACGGCGAGGATGGTGGCGAAGGCGATCGCCGAGATCAGCGCGAACAGCACCACCCCGCCGGTGGAGCCGTTGCCGCCGCCGAGCACCAGGGCGAGCAGCGGGACGGCGGTGTTGCCCGCCGAGTTGGCCTGCCGGACCTCGGCCGAGCCGATCAGCGCGGTGGCCCCGAGGCCGAGCGCGATGGCCATCAGGTAGAAGCCGCCGACCAGGCCGATCGCCCACATCGTCGAACGCCGGGCGGCCCGCGCGGTGGGCACGGTGTAGAAGCGGGACAGGATGTGCGGCAGACCGGCGGTGCCCAGCACCAGGGCCAGGCCCAGGCTGAAGAAGTCCAGCCGGCTGGTGAAGCTCTTGCCGTACTTCAGCCCGGGCTCCAGGTAGCGCTGCCCGGCGCCGCTGTGCTGGGCCGCCTGCCGCATCAGTTCGGCGACGTCCCCGTGGAAGCGGACCACCAGCAGCACGGTCAGCACCACCGAGCCGGCGACCAGCAGGAACGCCTTGACGATCTGGATCCAGGTGGTGGCCCGCATACCGCCGATCGTGACGTAGACGATCATCAGACCGCCCACCGCCACGATGGTCCAGGTCCGGGCCTGGGCGCTGTTGGTGCCGAGCAGCAGGGCGACCAGACTGCCCGCGCCGACCATCTGGGCGACCAGGTAGAACAGCGTGACGACGACACTGGCACCGCCGGCCGCCGCCCGGACCTTGCGCCGGCGCAGGCGCAGCGCCAGCACGTCGGCCAGGGTGTACCGGCCGGCGTTGCGGACCAGTTCGGCGACCAGCATCAGCACCACCAGCCAGGCGACCAGGAAGCCGATGCTGTAGAGCACGCCGTCGTACCCGTAGAGCGCGATCAGCCCGGCGACGCCGAGGAAGGAGGCGGCGGAGAGGTAGTCGCCGGAGAGCGCGAAGCCGTTCTGCAGCGGCGTGAAGTCGCGGCCGCCGGCGTAGAAGTCCTCGGCGGCGTTGCCGCCGCGGCGGCCGGCCCAGAAGGTGATCGCCAGGGTGACCAGGACGACGACGGCGAAGAGCACCACGGCCAGTCCGTGGTGGTCCCCGGTGGCGGCGACGGGGGGCGGGGTGGCGGCCCTCATCGCAGCTGGTCCTGGGTGTCCCAGCGCAGCGACAGGGCGGCCCGGTCGCGCTGGGTGCGGGCGTTGCGGGCGTAGAGCCAGGCCAGCAGGAAGGTGGTGGCGAACTGCAACAGGCCGAGCAGCCAGGCCACGTTGACCGGGCCGGCGACCGGACGGCGCATCAGCCCGGGGGCCGCGGTCTGGGCGGCCACGTAGAGCAGGTACCAGCCGAGGAAGACGCCGGTGACCGGGAAGACGAACGTCCGGTAGCTGTGGCGGATCCGCTGGAAGGCCGCGCTGCGCTGGACGGCCCGGTACACCTCGGTGCTGCTGTCGACCCCGGGCGCCTCGTCGGCCACCTCGTCGGGCACGGCCGCCGGCGCGGGGACCGGAACGGCGGTCCCCGGTACGGGGGCTCCCGGCGCGGCCCCCGGAACGGCGGTCCCCGGCGCGGTCCCGGACACCGGTGCGGGCGCCGGTTCCGGTGCCCACCAGTCCAGTTGCCCTCCCGGCTCGGGGTTTCTCGTCTGCTGTTGTGGCACGGCTGCTCCTGGGCCGGGGGGTTGTGACCCGACCCATCATGGGGTCGCCCGAACTCCCCAAACTCCCAACGCAGATACGTTCACTCGATGAGGTGATCGATGATCCGACAGACGCTCATCCGACTACTGCGGCGACCCGGTGATTCCGTTTCGGAAGGCGTACGCGACCGCTTGCGCACGGTCCCGCACGCCGGTCTTGGCGAAGAGATTGTTGATGTGGGTCTTCACGGTGGCCGGGCTGACGTACAGCCGGCGGGCGATCTCGGTGTTGGAGAGCCCCTGCGCGATCAGCCCCAGCACCTCCGCCTCCCGCGCGGTCAGCCCGTCCGGCAGCTCCGCCGCCGGTCCGGGCGCCGGTCCGGCCGCCGCGGCGGGGGCGTCCCCCGACAGCCGCTCCAGCAGCCTCAGCTGCACCTGCGGCGACAGCCCGGCCGCCCCCGACCGGACGTCCGCGATCGCCCGGGCGATCTCCTCGGCGCCCGCGTCCTTGGTGAGGTAGCCGCGCGCCCCGGCCCGCAGCGCCGGGAACAGCGAGTCGTCGTCGGCGTAGGTGGTGAGCACCACGACCTCGGTGCCCGGGTGGCCGGCGCGGATCCGGCGGGTCGCCTCGACCCCGTCGCAGCGCGGCATCCGCAGGTCCATCAGCACCACGTCCGGCCGGTGCCGGGCGACCAGGGCGACGGCCTCCTCGCCGTCCGCCGCCGAGCCGACCACCTCGATCCCGGGCAGCAGCCCGAGCAGCATCACGATGCCCTCGCGGACCACCGTCTGGTCGTCCGCGACCAGCACCCTGGTGACCACCGGTTCCGTCATGCCGGCACCCGCAGCAGCACGCGCCATCCTCCCTCGTGGGGGCCCGCCAGCAGGGTGCCGCCGAGCAGTTCCGCGCGTTCGCGCATACCCAGCAGACCGTACCCGCCACCGCTCGCCGCCAGGTCACCGGGCGCTTCGGCCCGGCCCGCGCGCCGGTCCCGCACCTCCAGCTCCACCTCGTCCGCCAGGTAGCGCAGTTCGACCGTGCAGCGCGCACCGGGGGCGTGCTTGCGCACATTGGTCAGCGCTTCCTGGGCCGTGCGCCGGACGGCGAGCCCCGCCTCGGCGGCCAGCGGACGCGGCGTGCCGGCCACCCCGAACCCCGCGCGCTCCGCCCCCGTCAGCTCCACCAGGTACTCGCCGACCGGGGTGAACTCGCCGCGCAGCGCGGACAGCGCCTGCCGGGTCTCGGCCAGTCCGTCCTGCGCCATCCGCCGGGCGGCCACCACCCGCTCGCGGACCTGTTCGCGGTCGGTGCCGGAGTCCAGCATCAGCCGGGCCGCCTCCAGGTGGACCAGCTGGGCGGAGAGGCTGTGCGCCAGCACGTCGTGGATCTCCCGGGCGATCCTGGCCCGTTCGGCGAGCGCGGCGCTCTCCGCCTCGGCGGCCCGGGCGGCCCGTTCCTGGTCCAGCAGCCGGCGGGCGGTGCCGCGCGCCTCGATGTCCAGCCGCAGCAGGTAGCCGAGCAGCAGCAGACCACCGACGGTCGCCGTGATGCTCAGCCAGCTCGCCCAGCTCACCGAGGCGTACGAGCCGAGCGCGGCGCCGGCCGTGAGCAGCGTGGGCCCGAGCGGCAGCCGGACCACCGCGGTCACCGCCAGCCCGTACCAGAGCACGTCGGAGAGCAGGTAGGCCTGCCCCCGGTCGGCCAGCCAGGCGGCCGTGAAGACCCCGGCGGCCAGCAGGTACGAGCGCGTCGCCCGCTGCTCCCCGCTGGCGTGCAGGTAGCCGGCGGCGAGGGCGACCGCCGCGCCCAGCCCCGCCACCGCGACCGCCAGCGCCCAGCCGGCGTACCTGCCGCCGGAGAACGTCCCCCAGCCGACGCTGACCAGGACGACGAGCCTGCCGAGCGCGGTGAGGAGCCGCCGGGGCCGGCTCCCGGCGTCGTCCCGCAGCCCCTCGCGGGACGGCCAGCGGGTCCAGTACCCCTCGGCCAAGCGTTCCTCCAGGTGGGCTCGCGACGACGGTCAGCGCGGCGCGGCGGCCGGACCCGGGGGCTCCAGGGCCCGCGCCCTCCAGTTCACCACGAGCGTGCGGACCAGCAGCAGGAGCGCCAGCCCGAGCAGCAGCGCGCTGCCCGACTGGTGCAGGTGCATGACCTCACCGATCCCGAACAGGCCGAACCTGATCGCGAGCAGCCCTCCCCAGGCGGCCGCCGTCGCCGCGGTGCCCCGGACCCAGAGCGCCCCGTCGGCCCCCCGCCAGATCCGGACGGTCCAGCCCCAGACCGAGCCCGCCGCGAGCACCGCGAGCAGCTCGCAGCCGACCAGGACGGCGGACCACGCGGTGTCCCGGCGGTCGAGCAGCTGCGGGTCGCGCAGCGCGACCGCGGCGAGGACCACCGGCAGCACCCGGAAGCGGCGTTCGGTGTCCAGCCGCCGGGCGCGCATCTGGCGCTGGAGCACCAGCACCGACACCGCGACCACCAGGGCGGCGTCGAGCAGCGCGGACATGGGCTTCTCCGTCCGGGAAGGGGCTTGCTCCGACCCCTTCGACGCTACGGATCCGGCGCCCCCGGCTGATCGGCGCCGGGGTGGACGGCGGGTGGAACCGGCAGCACGAGGGCCCTCCACCCGCGGGTGGAGGGCCCTCGTGACGGCGGGGTGCTCAGGCGTCGATGCGCGAGCGGTCCAGGGTGGCCGCCGAGTCCACGATGAACTCCTTGCGCGGCGCCACGTCGTTGCCCATCAGCAGGTCGAAGACCTTCTCGGCCTGCTCCAGGTCGCCCAGGTTGATCCGGCGCAGCGTGCGGTGGCGCGGGTCCATGGTGGTCTCGGCCAGCTGGTCGGCGTCCATCTCGCCCAGGCCCTTGTACCGCTGGACCGGGTCCTTCCAGCGCAGGCCCTTGCGCTGGAACTCCAGCAGGGTGGAGCGCAGCTCGGCGTCCGAGTAGGTGTAGTGGTACTTCTCCTGCCCGCGCTTGGGGTTGGTGAGCTCGATCCGGTGCAGCGGCGGCACGGCCGCGAAGACCCGGCCCTGCTCGACCATCGGCCGCATGTAGCGCTGAAACAGCGTCAGCAGCAGGCAGCGGATGTGCGAGCCGTCGACATCGGCGTCGGCCATGAAGATGACCCGGCCGTAGCGGGCCTGGTCGATGTCGAAGGTGCGGCCCGAGCCGGCCCCTATCACCTGGATGATCGCCGCGCACTCGGCGTTCTTGAGCATGTCGCTCACGGACGCCTTCTGCACGTTGAGGATCTTGCCGCGGATCGGGAGCAGGGCCTGGAACTCGGAGTTGCGGGCCAGCTTGGCGGTGCCGAGCGCGGAGTCGCCCTCGACGATGAACAGTTCGCTGCGGTCGACGTCGTCGCTGCGGCAGTCGGCCAGCTTGGCCGGCAGCGAGCTGGTCTCCAGCGCGGTCTTCCGGCGCTGGGCCTCCTTGTGCTGGCGGGCGGCGACCCGGGTGCGGGCGGCGGCCACGACCTTCTCCAGCACCGCCCGGGCCTGGACCTTCTCGTCCTTCTTGGCGGAGGTGAGGAAGGCCTTGAGCTCCTTGGCGACGACCGCCGCGACGATCCGGTTGGCCGCCGAGGTGCCGAGCACCTCCTTGGTCTGGCCCTCGAACTGCGGCTCGGCGAGCCGGACGGTGACCACGGCGGTGAGGCCCTCGGTGGCGTCGTCCTTGGTGATGTCGTCCTCGGCGACGCGCAGCAGCTTGCCCGCCCGCAGCGCCTCGTTGACGGTCTTGGCCAGCGAGCGCTCGAAGCCGGTGACGTGGGTGCCGCCCTTGGGGGTGGCGATGATGTTGACGAAGGAGCGCAGCGTGGTGTCGTAGCCGGCGCCCCAGCGCAGCGCGATGTCCACCCCGAGGTGCCGGGTGACCTCGGTCGGCGTCATGTGCCCGAGGTCGTCCAGGACCGGCACGGTCTCCTTGAAGGTGCCCTCGCCGTGCAGCCGCAGCACGTCGCAGATCGGCTTGTCGGGCGCCAGGAACTCGCAGAACTCGGCGATGCCGCCGTCGTAGCGGAAGGTGTTCTCCTCGACCTGCTCGCTCTCGGTGAGCCGCTCGTCACGCACCACGATGGTCAGGCCGGGCACCAGGAAGGCGGTCTGCCGGGCCCGGGCGTGCAGGTTCTCCAGGGAGAGCCTGGCGTCCTTGAGGAAGATCTGCCGGTCGGCCCAGTAGCGGATCCGGGTGCCGGTGCGGGTCTTGGGCACCTTGCGGACCCTGGTCAGCCCGTTGGCCGGCTCGAACGGGGCGTCCGGGCTGGTCTCGGTGAAGATGCCCGGGGTGCCGCGGCGGAAGCTGATCGCGTGGGTGTGGCCGCCGCGGTCGACCTCGACGTCCAGGCGGGCGGAGAGCGCGTTGACGACGGAGGCGCCGACGCCGTGCAGACCGCCGGAGGCCGCGTACGAGCCGCCGCCGAACTTGCCGCCGGCGTGCAGCTTGGTCATTACGACCTCGACGCCGGACAGTCCGGTCTTCGGCTCGACGTCCACCGGGATGCCGCGCCCGTTGTCGCGGACCTCGACCGAGGCGTCGTCGTGCAGCACGACCTCGATCCGGTCGCAGTAGCCGCCCAGCGCCTCGTCGACGGAGTTGTCGATGATCTCCCAGAGGCAGTGCATGAGACCGCGGCTGTCGGTCGAGCCGATGTACATGCCGGGGCGCTTGCGGACCGCCTCCAGGCCCTCCAGGACGAGCAGGTGCCGAGCGGTGTAGTTGGAACCGTCGTCGCCGGCCAGCAGAGCGGACGGCACGGTCGTTTCGGCACTCACGCGGCACTCTCCTCGGTCAAGTTCTGTCTCATCGGTCACATCCGGACGCGTCCGGACCGTCCGCCAGTGCAGCACACCGCACCGACAGCCGTTTCCCCTGCGTGTGCGCACCCCTCCGCTGGGTGCACAGCACGGCGGGCCGGTCCCGCGCAGCTTGTACGCGCTGCGCGAACAAGGGCCGTGCCGGATTCGGGTCGCCGGGGCTCCATCTCCTCCCGGTACCACCGCTCCTGGCGGACCGTGGGACCGGGTGCAGGCTCCGGAACTGCCGTTATGCAGGCTACCGGGGCCCGGGACGGGGCTTATGCTCCAACCCAGCAGAGGATTATGCTACGCGGACTCTCACATCCGGTTCCGATCGGGCGTTCGAGCGACGGGCGGATCCTGGGATTCGGTACGCATGAACCACCGGCCCCCGGGGCACGTCCTCATCAACACAGCAGAATCCTCAGAGAAGAAAAGCCACGAGCGGGAACGTTTTCGGCCTGGTTGGATGTTCACCCTGGTACGACAGCTCGTCGAGCTAGAGAAGAGGCGACGTGACTACTGTTCTGACACCTGCGAGCCCGCTCACCGCGGCTGACCGCTGCGACCGCTGCGGCGCCCAGGCCTACCTGCGCGTCGTACTCGCCAGCGGCGGAGAGCTGCTCTTCTGCGCCCACCACGGCCGGAAGTTCGAGCCCGAGCTCAAGAAGATCGCCGTGGAGATACAGGACGAGAGCGGCCGCCTGGGCAGCACGTCCGCCACGGCCAACGACGACGAGCGCTGATCCGCGGCGCCACCAGGAACCAGCGTCGAGCTGTGTGTCCGGCCGCGCACGGCGCGTGACCGGTGAGCCGGGTGACCGCCCCCTCGGGGGCCGGTCGCCCGGCTTCGTCGTTCCCGGGCCGGTTCCACCCACCGCCCCGGGCGCTGCCCGAACGGTCGACTCCGGGTGCCCGCCCGGCTACAGCACGGCGCGCACCGCGTCGGTGACCGAGGCGATCCGGGTGTAGACGCCGGGGTGGCCCGCCTCGGCGCAGCCCGTCCCCCAGGAGACCAGCCCGGCGAGCCGGCCGGCGACCACCAGCGGGCCGCCGCTGTCCCCCTGGCAGGCGTCCTTGCCGCCCTGCTGCTCGCCCGCGCAGACCATGCCCCGCGCGTCGAAGCGCCCGTCCGGGCCGCCCGGGTAGGCCTGGGCGCAGGTCTGGTCGGGGATGACCGGGACCTCCACGCTGCGCAGCGCGGGCGAGTAGTCGCCGCGGCCGGTGGTGTCCCCCCAGCCGTACACCTGCGCCCTGGTCCCCGGCCGGTACGGCTCCGTCTCGCCCTGGCCGACCAGCTCGATCACCGGCCGGGTGCCCTGCGACTCGGCCAGGGTGACCACCGCCACGTCGTTCATGTTGGCGGTGAAGGAGTAGCCGGGGTGGACCCAGACGCCGCGGACCGCCACCTCGCGGCCTGCCGAACCGCGCAGGTCGTCCCGGCCGACCACCACCCGCAGGCCCGGCCGGTCCACCTGGCGCCCGCTGGACTCGTCGTAGAAGCAGTGCGCCGCGGTGACCACCTTGGTCGGGGTGACCAGCGCTCCCCCGCAGAACTGCCCCGAGCGCCCGGAGCCGAACTGCTGGCGGCTGGCGAGCGCGACCATCCACGGGTGGTCGTCCGTGCTCACCGTCCCGCCGCCGACGATCCGGCCCTGCGGCCGGGCCTGGGCGGCCGGGGCCGCCGGGCCGAGGGCGAGCAGCGGCGCGGGCAGCGCGGCGAGCAGCGTCAGGACGGCGGCCCGGCGCCGCCGGGAGACCGGGCCGGCGGCCCCGGGTGCGGCGGCGGGCGCGGGGGTCGGCAGGTCGGCGCGGGTGGGCGGCACCGTGTCTCCAGGTGGCTCGGCAGCAGGCAACCGGCACAGCGTAGGTGAACCGCTACGGTCCGCGACCGCTCACCGCCGCGCCACCACCCGGACGAGCGACAACGGCCACCCGGACGCTGACGCGACCGGCCCCGAACGGCCGGAAGGCCCGGAGCACGGGGCTCCGGGCCTTCCGGCGGTACCGGCCGACCGGTACCGGGGATCGTTCGCGCCGATCAGTCCAGGTAGTCGCGCAGCACCTGGGAACGCGACGGGTGGCGCAGCTTGGACATGGTCTTGGACTCGATCTGGCGGATGCGCTCACGGGTGACCCCGTACACCTTGCCGATCTCGTCCAGCGTCTTCGGCTGACCGTCCGTCAGGCCGAAGCGCATCGAGACCACGCCGGCCTCGCGCTCGGACAGGGTGTCCAGCACCGAGTGCAGCTGCTCCTGGAGCAGGGTGAAGGAGACCGCGTCGGCCGGGACGACCGCCTCGGAGTCCTCGATGAGGTCACCGAACTCGCTGTCGCCGTCCTCGCCCAGCGGGGTGTGCAGCGAGATGGGCTCGCGGCCGTACTTCTGGACCTCGATGACCTTCTCCGGGGTCATGTCGAGTTCCTTGGCCAGCTCCTCCGGGGTGGGCTCGCGGCCCAGGTCCTGGAGCATCTGGCGCTGGACGCGGGCCAGCTTGTTGATGACCTCGACCATGTGCACCGGGATGCGGATGGTGCGGGCCTGGTCGGCCATCGCGCGGGTGATCGCCTGGCGGATCCACCAGGTCGCGTAGGTGGAGAACTTGTAGCCCTTGGTGTAGTCGAACTTCTCGACCGCACGGATCAGACCGAGGTTGCCCTCCTGGATGAGGTCCAGGAAGAGCATGCCGCGGCCGGTGTAGCGCTTGGCCAGCGAGACCACCAGGCGGAGGTTGGCCTCCAGCAGGTGGTTCTTGGCGCGGCGGCCGTCCTCGGCGATGATCTCCAGCTCGCGCTTGAGCTTGGGGGCGAGCTTGTCGGCGGCCGAGAGCTTGTCCTCGGCGAACAGGCCGGCCTCGATCCGCTTGGCGAGCTCGACCTCCTGCTCGGCGTTGAGCAGCGGGACCTTGCCGATCTGCTTCAGGTAGTCCTTGACCGGGTCGGCGGTGGCACCGGCGACGGCGACCTGCTGGGCCGGCGCGTCGTCCTCGTCGTCGTCGGAGAGGACGAAGCCCTCCGACTCCTCCTCGGGGGCGTCGCCCTCGGCACCGGCCTTGTCGCCCGGCAGGGCCACCTCTTCGAGCAGCTCCTCCTCGCCGAGCAGCTCCTCGTCGCCCTTGCCCGTCTTGGTGGCGGCGGTCTTCTTGGCGGCGGTCTTCTTGGCCGGGGCGGCGGCCTTCTTCGCGGTGGCCTTCTTGGCCGGGGCGGCCTTCTTCGCCGGAGCCGCCTTCACCTCGGCGGCCGGGGCGGTCGCCTCGGCGGTGATCTCGGCGGACACCGTGCTGACCGGCGCGGCGGCGGCCGCGACCGCCGGGGTGGAGATGGTCGCACCGGGCGCGATGCGCACGGGCGGCTTGGTCGGGGCCGACGGAGCGGCCGGGGTCCGGGTGGTGACCGCCTTGGTCGCCGTGCGCTTGGCGGGGCTCTTGGCAGCAACGCTCTTGCGCTTGGCGCCGGCCGGTTCGGCCGCGCTGACCATGAGGTCCACCCCCTCCTCAATCAGCACCTGGTTGAGGCTGCGCATGACGTTCTTCCACTTGGTGACCGGGATCTGGTCCGCCTCGAACGCCTGGCGCACGTCGTCACCGGCGATCTGCCCCTGGGCCTTGCCCCGCTCGATGAGCGCCAGCAGAGCCGCGGACTCGGCGATCTCGGGGGGAAGCGAACGGGATGTGCTGGCCGACACGAACAACCTCTCGGACGATGAGTGGACTCGAACCCGTACCGGCCGCCCGAGCGGGCGGGGAAGGAGATCGCGCGTCGGGCACGCGGTGTCGATTCCGACCGACTCGGGCTTGAGGACTGGGTTTGCAGGACGGCAGCAGCGCCGCAGACCAACACAGCATTCTGACATGTTGGGGTATTCCGGAGCTGCTTCCGCTCAGGACACATCGCTGCTACTCGTCAAGTGTTACGCATGGCCTTCGTGTCGCGGGTCACACCGGACGTGGCCCCGCGGCCCGGGGCCGGCTTCCATCATCCCCCACCCGCGCCGGAACCGTTCCTCGTGAACACGACATTCCATTCCCGGCGGCCTCCGCGAGGCGGCCGCGGACCGGTCCCGGAAACGCGGAGGCCCCCCGGCTGCACCGTGGCGGCAGCCGGAGGGCCCGGGTCGCGGAGGAGGCGGCGGATCGCCGCGGGACGGTCGCGGTCGGACGGATCATGGCGGGGCGGTCCGTGGACGGGCCGGGGGCAGGAGTGACGGCACCCGGTCGCCGAACGGTCCGCTCAGTGCTCCCGGGGAGCCGGGACGGAGGGCTCGATCTCGGGGTGGACGGTGAGCAGCGCCCGCATCGCGGTCTCGGCGGCGGTGCCGTCGCCGGTGCCGAGCGCGTCCACCAGCCGGGCGTGCAGTCCGACCGAGGGCTCCGAGGGCCGCTCGCAGGAGGTGGCCGGACCGCCGGACACCTGGAGCGCGCAGGCGACGATCCCGGAGAGGTGCTCCAGCATCCGGTTGCCCGCCAGCTGCAGCACCAGGCCGTGCAGCTCGGCGTCGGCGCGGGCGTAGGTGGCGAGGTCCGCCTGGGCGCAGGCGTGGCCCATGATCTCGACCAGCTCGGCCAGCCGCTGCTGGACGTCCTCCCGGCCGTGGCCGGCGGCCAGCCGGGAGGCCAGCGGCTCGATCGCCCAGCGGAGCTCGAACAGCTCCCGGCGCTGTTCGTCGCGCTGCGGGCCGAAGGCGCGCCACTCGATGATGTCCGGGTCGAGCAGGTTCCAGTCGCTGACCGGGCGGACCCGGGTGCCGACGTTGGGGCGGGCACTGACCAGGCCCTTGGCCTCCAGCACCCGCAGCGACTCGCGGACGACGGTGCGGGAGACCTCGAAGCGCTGGCCGATCTCCTCGGGGACGAGCGGGCGGTCGGCGCCGAGGTCGCCGGAGACGATCATCTGGCCGAGCTGCTGGACGAGCTGGCCGTGCAGGCCGCGGCCGCGGCTGCTGGTGGTCTTGCGGCCGACCCGGGCGAGGTCCGACTCGGCGCCCTCCCAGCGGGGCGCCGGCGGGGTGGGCCGGTCGGCGTAGGAGAAACGGTCCAGGTCGGCCGGGCCGGGGATGGCCCCGTCGGCGGAACGGGCGGGGGTCATGGTGGGGTGCGCAAGGGTGTTCACAGCTCCTTTGTCGGCGATCGGCGGGCGCAGCTTGAGAATTCTCGTGAAAAGCACACGAAAGGGTGATCGGCCGTGACTGGATAATTGACTTCATATCAGGGCGAAGCGCGCATTACGGTCACCCTTGGTCGATCTTGACGAACCGCCCCGCCGGGCCGGGACTCACAGCATCCGGCGCCTGACCTGCACCGCGAGGGTCACCAGCAGCAACACGAAGGCCGGCGCCGCCGCCGCGGCCAGCAGCGCCGGATCGCTCAGCACCGAACCGCCGTCCGCAACCCGGCGGTCCCCGCCGTACACCCATCCGTACGCCCACTCGATCCCGGACTGGAACGGCAGCAGCTCCGCCGCCCGGGTCGGCCAGGCGGTCCCGGTCTGCCGCAGCAGCAGCGCCACCCCGGACTCCAGCAGCGGCGGCAGCGCGCAGAGCAGCAGCACCCCGGCGACCGCGCTGCGGGTCAGCGCGGCGGTCAGCACCCCGGTCCAGCCCGCGGCGACCACCAGCAGGGCGAACGCCAGCAGCGCCGCCGGCGTCCCGGGCCCGGCCCCGAGCGCCAGCGGGGCCGGCAGCCCCGACAGTTCGGCCGGCCCGCCGAAACCGGCCGAGGCCAGTGCCCGGGCGATCCGCCCGGACAGCGCGGCCTGCTCCGGCCAGACCTCGACCGCCACCCCGGACGGCAGCGCCAGGTGCACGGTCACCGCGTCGACCAGCAGCGTCACCAGCGCCAGCGCCGCCGCGATCGCCCCGGTCACCAGCAGCTTGCCCGCCAGCAGCCGCACCCGGCGCAGATAGCCCACCTGCGAGGCCGCCAGCCCCGGGTGGCGCACCTCGTGCCCGTACGACAGCGCGCCCAGCACCCCGGCCCCCAGCGCCGCGAACGGCAGCGGCACCAGCGGCACCGCCGCCGTCAGCAGCCGCACCGCCGCCGGGCCGCCCAACTCGCCGTGGGCCGTCCGGGCCGCCAGCACACCGGCGACCGCGGCGTCGACGAGCACCACCAGGCCGAGCAGCAGCCAGGTCGAACGCAGGCCGCGCAGCCGGCGCAGCTCATAAGCCAGAACTCGCACGCTTCACTCGCTCCGAAGGTCAGAGGTCACGGGAACAACGGACCCGCCCCGGTCCGCCCCGGCGGCGCCGCCGGCCGCCTCCCCCGCGCCCTCCCGGGCCGCAGCCGGGGCAGGGGCCGGGGCCGGGGGTCCGGCGGGTGGGCGGGGGGCCTGGGGAGGGGCGGCCGACGGGTGGGCCGCAGGCGGGTGGATGGCCGGCGGACGGGCCGCCAGTGGGTGGACGGCCTGGGCATGGGCCGCCGGCGGGTGAGCCGCCGGCGGGTGAGCCGACTGGGAAGGGGCCGTCGGCGCGTGGGCGGCCCGCACATGAGCCGCAGGCAGGTCGGCAGCCTGGGAAGGGGCCGCAAGCGGGTGGATCGCCGGCGGTTGGGCCACCGGCGGGTGAGCCGGCTGGGAAGGGGCCGTCGGCGGATGGGCGGCCTGCGGATGGGCCACGGGCAGGTGGGCTGCCTGGGAAGGGGCCACGGGCGGGTGGACCGCCGGCGGACGGGCCGCCGGCGGGTGAGCCGACTGGGAACGGGCCGTCGGCGGATGGGCCACGGGCAGGTGGGCTGCCTGGGGAGGGGCCACGGGCGGGTAGACCGCCGGCGGGTGGGCGGCCTGGGGGTGGGCGGCCTGGGGGTGGGCGGCGAGTGGGCGGACGACGCGGCCCAGGCGGATGGTGTCGTCGGCCCGTGGCTCCGCGGGCTCGTCGGAGCGGCCGTCGGCCGGGCGGGCGAGGCCGGACCGGCCGTCCCGGAAGAGCCGGTCCACCGCGACGGTCGGCGAGGCCTCCTCCTCCGGCCTCCCGCCGCCCCCGGTCCCGCCCTTCCCCCGGGCCGGCGGGCGGGACCGCCCGTCCTCGGCGGCCGCGCGCCGGGAGAGGGCCCGGACGCCGCTGCGGGTGGTGAGCGCGGACAGCGCGGTCGCGGCCGAGAGGCCGGCCACCGCCGCGACCGGAAGGGCGAGGGTGGGCGCGGGGTCCTGCTCCCGTCCGGCGGCGGGGACGGACGGCCCCACCGGCGCCCGCTCCGGTGCCGTCCGCTCCGGCACGGCCTTCCCCGGTGCCGCCTGCTCCGGCGCCGACCGCGCAGCCGTCACCCGGTCCCCGGCCCGCTCCTTCGGGCCCTCCCCCGCCGGCGCGGCCCCCGACGGCCCGAGCGCTCCGGGACCGGCCTGCGCCCGGAGGTGGCCGGACCGGCCGGAGCCGGCCGGCAGGGCCGCCCGGGGGGCCGGCTGCTCGACCACCCGGTCGGCGAGCTCGTGCAGCAGGATGCCGTGCCGGTAGGCCAGTTCACCGATCTCGGTGCGCCCGATCCCGGCCACCGCGAGCCCCGCGCCACCGTCCCGGCGCACCTTCGCGCCATGGCCCGTCAGCAGGTCGGCGAGCCGGGCCATCTGCGGCCCCCGGACGGCGACCTCGGGGCTGATCCGGGTGCGCCGGAACTCCGCCACCGGCTGGTCGGCCGCCATCCGGCCCTCGTCCAGGGTGATCACCCGGTCGGCGAACCGTGCGGCCTCCTGCGGGGTGCGGGTGGTGACCAGGACCGTGCCGCCGGCGGCGCCGAACGAGCGCAGGAAGGAGTGGAACCACTCCACGTTGCGCGGGGAGAGCCCCTCGGTGGGCACGTCCAGGAGCAGCGTGCCGGGCTCGCCGAGCAGGGCCGCGGCGAGGGCGAGCCGCCGGTGCATGCCGGGCGAGAAGGTGCGCAGGCGCTGGTCGGCGACGGCCGCCAGCCGGATCTGCTCCAGGAGTTCGTCGGCCCGCCGGGCCGGCACCCCGATGGCCGCGGCCAGCATCCTGAGGTGCCCCCGGGCCTTCCGGCCGGGGTGCCCCGCGGTGTCCGGCGCCCCGGGCGTGCCGCCCGGTCCGGCGAGGACCACGCCGACCTCCTGCTCGGGCCGCCGCAGCCGGCGGTAGGTGCGGCCGCCGAAGAGCGTGACGCCCCGGCCCCGTTCGAGCTCCAGCATCAGCCGCAGTGCGGTCGTCTTGCCGGCCCCCTCGGGGCCGAGCAGTGCCGTCACCTCGCCCGGGCGGGCCTCGAAGGTCAGGTCCAGCACGGCCGGCGGAGCACCCCGGCGGTAGACCTTGGTCAGTCCGGTGATCTGGATCATCGCTGGCTGCTCCCATGCCCTCGGCCGCTGGTCCGTGCGGCGCCGGGTCGCGCCCGCACGGTTCCGCGCCAGCACATTAGGGGTCCGCGGCGGCGATTCCGGGCATTGCGGGAGCGGCACGGGCGCACCGCCCGCACACCTCACCCGATCAGGGGACAATCCGATCCTGCGACCGAGACGTCCGGGGTCGCCGGCCGTGCCGGTCCCGGGCTCCGGAGAAGGGGGTTCAGGACTCCGGGCGCAGCATCGGCGGGTTGAGCACATTGGCCCCGCCGGAGGTGAACAGCTGGGCCGGACGCCCGCCCTGACGGGTCGTCGTGCCACCCGAGGGCAGCAGGAAGCCGGGGGTGCCGGTCACCTTGCGGTGGAAGTTCCGCGGGTCGAGGACCACGCCCCAGACCGCCTCGTAGACCCGGCGCAGCTCACCGACGGTGAACTCGGCCGAGCAGAAGGCCGTCGCGAGCGAGGAGTACTCGATCTTGGAGCGGGCGCGTTCCACCCCGTCCGCCAGGATCAGCCCGTGGTCGAAGGCGAGCGGGACGCCGTCGGCCGGGTTCGGGCCGAGGAGTTCGGTGACCGGGGCCCAGCGGGCGCTGCTGGCGTCGCCGCCGGCGCGCGGGGTCGGCAGGTCGGGCGCGAGCACCAGGTAGGCCACGCTGACCACCCGCATCCGGGGGTCGCGCTGGGGGTGGCCGTAGGTGGCGAGCTGTTCGAGGTGGGCACCGGCGGTGCCGGGCCCGGCCGCGTCGTGGCCGGGGGCGGAGTGGGCGCGCAGGCCGGTCTCCTCGGCCAGCTCCCGCGAGGCGGCCTCGGCCAGCCCCTCGTCGGGGCGCACGAATCCCCCGGGGAGCGCCCAGTAGCCCTGGTAGGGCGGCTCGCCCCGGCGGACCAGCAGGGCACAGAGCGCGTGCTCGCGCACCGTCAGCACGACCAGGTCGACCGTGACTGCGAACGGGGGGAAGGCCGACGGGTCATAACGCGACATGGCGACGATCATAGTCGTCTCTCTGACGATAAGCACAGGCCCGTGTACGGGCCGTGCTGTCCCGGCCGTCCGCGCCTCCACCCCACGCCGCTTGCCCCGCGCGGGCCGGTGGAGCCGGCCCGCGCCCGGGCGGCGGGGGCGGAGGCGACGTCAGCGCGCCACCAGCTGGAGCTCCGCGGACGCCTCCTCCACCATCGCCACGCCGATCCGGCTGACCCGGACCGAGAACGGCTCGCCGGCCACCCGCAGCCCCGTCAGTTCCAGCTCCCCGAGCGGAGCCGTGCTGGCCGGGCGGACCAGCACCCGCCCGCCGGGGACGTCCGGCCTGACCCCGGCGAGCGCGAACACCGCGTGCGCGGCACCGGCGGCCGAGACCGCCGCCGGCCGGCAGGCCCCCGGGTGCGGCACCGGCGGGCAGCCGGGCGTCCACTGCTCCCCCGCGTACATCTCGGGCAGCCGCCCCTCGAAGTGGGCGGCGGCGGCGAGCAGGCCCTCCAGCAGGGCGCCGGCCTCGTTCTCGTGGCCGGCCTCCGCGAGCCCGGCGACGGCGAGGGCGGTCTCGTGGACGCGCACCGCCCCGCTGCGGTGGCCCAGCGGGTTGAACCGGGGCGACTTGGCGCTGAGCGTGCGCAGCCCCCAGCCGCTGTCGAGCTCGGGCGCGGCCAGCCGCTGGGCGAGCAGCCTGGTCTGCTCGCGGTCCAGCAGGCTCTCGTGCCGGCCGCCGTCGGCGGACAGGCCCGGGTCGAGGAGGTGGACCAGTGACGCGGCGACGGCCGGCAGCGGCTGGCCGCCCGGGGCGAGCCCGGCGGCGGGGCGGCCGCCGGAGAGGTCGTCCACCCAGAACCGTTCGCGGAACCGGCCGCGCAGGGCGGCCGCCCAGCCGCGCCACTCCTCCGCGCCGGGCCGTCCGAAGGCCTCCAGGAGGTCGGCGCCGTGCAGGGCGGCCCGGTGCGCCTGGGCCTGCACCTCGGCGCGGGCCGGAACCGGGTGGGCCGAGCGCTCCTCGACGGGCCGGCTCAGGTCGGTGACGAAGCCGTCCACCAGGCCGTCGCGCAGCGCGCCGAGCGCGCGCTCGGCGGCCGGGAGGAGTTCGGCCGCCTCCGCCCGGGGCAGACCCCAACGCCAGGCCTCGGCCAGCACGGTGACGAACAGCAGGGTCGCCTCGGTGGCGGTGCAGGTCGGCGGCAGCTCGGGGCCGCCGTGCCGCAGCGCGCCGGGGAGCAGCCCCTCGGGGCGGTGCGGGCCCTGGCCGGGGGCGGCGGCGGGCTGCTGACGGCGGGCCAGGGCGCGCAGGGTGCCGGCGGCGAGCCGGGTGCCGAGCGGCAGGGTCAGCCTCGCCGCCCAGAGCGCGTCGGCCGGGGCGAGGCCGAACCTCCAGGGTGCACCGGAGGCCAGGTAGAGGTCGGTGGGCCGGTCGGGGTCGGCGAACAGCAGCCCGCCGAGGGCGTCCAGGGAGCGCGACACCACCAGCGCCGCGCGGGGGTCGTCGCAGCGCACCTCGGGCTCGGCCCACGGGAGCGGGACCCCGGCGCCGCGGCCGCCCGGCGGGCGGGGTCCGGGGGCCGTGGTCTCCAGCCCGGCCCGCAGCTCCACCGACCAGCGCGCCCCCGGCTGGACCTCCAGGTCCCAGCGCAGCACGCCGGCTCCGGCCAGCACGGCGTGCGGCGAGGGCTGGGCGCTGACCGTGGCGCTGTGGGTCGGCCCCGCCCAGCGCAGCCCGGCGGACTGCACCTGGCCCGGCAGGTCCGGCGGCCGGTGGCCGGCGGCGATCTCGCCGACCGGGCCGAGGTCGGTGGCGAGCGCGATCTCCAGCGGCAGCCGGGCCGGGCGGCTGCCGGCGTTGCGCACCGTGACGGTCTCGACGCCGTCGGCGTGGCGCAGCCGCTCGACGGTGAGCGCCGGGTCCGGGTCGAGGTCGCCGGGCAGCCGGACGGCGCCCAGGAAGCGGGCCTGGGCCGCCGAGGTCAGGGTGCCCTGGAGCGGCAGCGGCTCGACCCCGCCGAGGCGCACCTCCATCCGGGCCACCACCCGGACACCGGAGCGGTAGAAGCCGTGCAGGCCGTGTCCGCGCAGCTGGCCGTCGGGGCCCGAGGCCGCCATCGCGGGCGCGTTCACGCAGAGCACCGCGTGGTGGGTGGCGGCCGGCTGCGGGCGCGGCGGCACGGGCCTGGCCGGGCCGCCGGGGGCGGCCGGCTGGGCCTGGTCCGGCCGGCCCGCCGGTCTGGGCGCGCCGACCACACTCTCGGCGGGTGCGGCCTGTGGCGGCCTCATCGCGGTCACCGGACTCTCCTCCCCTCGGCGGTCCGGTGGCCGGTCAGGGCCGATGGGCCGCGAGCATGTTCGATCGCGTGCGTGCTGCTGCCGGGCCGGCGGACACCCCGCCGGCCACTGTGCCGTGTCTGGCCGTACCCGGTGCCGGGCCGTGCCAAGCGGCGCGCGGTACCGCGTCGGTACCGGCTCCGCGTCGTTCGTTCCCCGGGCGTCGTCGCGCCCGGCCGTCACCGTGCCTCCGGCGCACCGCCGGGCCCCGCGGGACGGTCCGCCCCCGGGCACAGGGCCCCCGGGGTGAACGCCGGAGACCGGCGGCAGGTCACGCCCGCCGGGTCGTCCCGGGTCGGGTCACCGCCCGGGCGCCGCGGCCGCCGGCCGGACCGCCGCCACTGCCGGCCCGTCGTCCCCGGCCGCACGGGCCGCCGGGTGGGCGGTCGCGGGCGGCGGCCGCCGGGGCGGCCCCGGGCCGCGGCCAGGATACGGTGCGGGGGTCGCGGCCCCGCCACCGGCAACCCCGGCCGGGGCCGGCGCGACCGCTGTGACCAGCAGAGACCGAGGAGTTGTATGTCCACCGCCAGCCGGCTGCCCGGGATTGAGTTCACCGACCACGTCTTCCGGGTGCCGCTCGACCACGCCGCCCCGCAGGCCGAGCAGATCGAGGTGTACGCCCGTGAGGTGGTCGCCTCCGGCCGCGCCGAGGACACCGGTCTGCCGTGGCTGCTCTTCCTCCAGGGCGGTCCGGGCGGCAAGGCCGGCCGCCCGCTCGGCCGGGACGGCTGGCTGGAGCGCGCGCTCGACGACTACCGGGTGCTCCTGCTCGACCAGCGCGGCACCGGGCGGTCCACGCCGGCCACCCGGCAGACGCTGGCGCGCCGCGGCGGCGCCGAGGAGCAGGCCGACTACCTCGCGCACTTCCGGGCCGACTCGATCGTGCGGGACGCCGAGCTGATCCGCCGCCGGCTGCTCGGCGACGACCGCCGGTGGAGCGTGCTCGGCCAGAGCTTCGGCGGCTTCTGCACCCTCACCTACCTCTCGACCGCCCCCGAGGGACTCGACCAGGCCTTCATCACCGGCGGGCTGGCCGGGCTGCGCAGCTCCGCCGACGACGTCTACCGGGCCGCCTACCCGCGCGTCGTCCGCAAGAACGAGGGCCACTACGCGCGCTTCCCGCAGGACGTCGAGGCGGTGCGCCGGATCGCCGCGCACCTCGCCGACGCCCCCGCCGTCCTGCCCGACGGCGGACGGCTCACCGTCGAGGCGTTCCAGGCCCTCGGGATGCTGCTCGGCGGCGGCAGCGGCTCCGGGACCCTCCACTACCTGCTGGAGGAGGCCTGGGTGGAGGGCACGGCCGGTCCCGAGCTCTCCGACACCTTCCTCGCCGGCGCCCAGGCGCAGCTCTCCTTCGCGCAGGGCCCGCTCTACGCCGTCCTCCATGAGTCGATCTACGGCCAGCGCTCGGTGGACCCGGCCGGCACCGGCTGGTCCGCCGCGCGCGTCCGCGCGCAGTTCCCGGAGTTCGACGCCCGGGCGGCGCTGGAGTCCGGGGCGCCGGTGCTGTTCACCGGGGAGATGATCTACCCCTGGATGTTCGACACCGACCCGGCGCTGCGCCCGCTGAAGGAGACCGCGGAGCTGCTCGCCGCCCGCGCCGACTGGCCCGACCTCTACGACCCCGCCCGGCTGGCCGCCAACGAGGTGCCGGTGGTGGCGGCGGTCTACCACGACGACATGTACGTCGACACCGCCGATTCGCTGGAGACCGCGCGGTCCGTTCGGGGGCTGCGGACCTGGATCACCAACGAGTGGGAGCACGACGGCCTGCGGGTCAGCGGGGGCAAGGTGCTCGACCGTCTGATCGCGATGGCGCGCGGCGAGGCGTAGTGCCCCGCCGGAGGCGGCCACCGGGCGGAACCGGCCCGGCCGGGGCTTCCCCGGCCGCCCCGGAGGACGGCCGGGGAAGCCGGTCCGGTGGCGGGCGGACCGGCCCGGTCCGCCCGCCGGGGCCGTCAGGACGTCACCTCCCATGACGCTCCGCCGCCGTGCCCCGCGCGCGCCGGGCCCGGCTCCGCCGGCAGCCGCCCGCCGGGGAGGGCGCCGGCCAGGGCGCCGGGCGGCCGATCCGCGCCGCGCGAAGGGCGCGCTGCCGCTCCGGCGGCCGGCACCCCGCCGGCCGGGCGGTGCGGCAGCGGGCCGCGGCCGCATCCGTGCACCCCGCCCGCGCGGTGGGGGCCACGGTGCCTCCGCCCGCCCCGGGGGCGCCACCGCCGCCGTCACCGTCCCGCCCCGGCGGCGCCCCGGCCGGGCGGCCGGGGCCGGCGGGTTCCCCGGGCACCCGCCCGGGCCCGGAC
>NZ_JBHVTL010000041.1:0-60364 GCF_042884635.1 Kitasatospora sp. NPDC058115 | reverse complement strand
GCCCCCCCCCCCCCCGCCCCCGGCCCCGCGGTCGGCGGCCGCCGCCGGCGCGGGGGCGGGGGCCGCGGCCGGGGCGGGCGCGGGCGCCTCCCCGGCGGGCGGGAAGCTCCGCTTGATCGGCCAGGCCCCGGGCGCCGGCCCGGCCGGCTGCGCGGGGGCGGGTGCCGGCGCGGGGGCCGCCGGGGCCGGCTGCACCTGAGCCACCGGCTGCGGCGCCGCCTGCGCCACCTGTGCCACCTCTGGCATCACCACCGGCGGTGCGACCGCCGGCATGACCGCCGGGGGGACCGCCGGGGCGACCGCCGCCGCCATCCCCCCGACCACTCCACCGGTCATCCCGCTGGCTGCGGCCCTGCGCTCCAGCTTGTCCAACCGCGCCTGCAACGACAGCTCGTCGCTGTACGCGCCCGGCAGCATCACCCGGGCACAGATCAGCTCAAGCTGCAGCCGGGGCGCCGCGTTGCCGCGCATCTCCGTCAGCCCGGTGTTGACGAGGTCCGCCGCCCGGCTCAGCTCGGCCGCCCCGAAGGCGTCCGCCTGCGCCTGCATCACCGCGACCCGGTCCGCCGGGGCGTCGATCAGCCCCTTCTCCCCCGCGTCCGGCACTGTGGCGAGGATCACCAGGTCGCGCAGCCGCTCCAGCAGGTCCGTCACGAACCGCCGCGGATCGTGCCCGCCCTCGACCACCCGGTCGATCACCTGGAACACCGTCGCCCCGTCGTGCGCGGCGAACGCGTCCACCACCTCGTCCAGCAGCGCCGAGTCCGTGTACCCGAGCAGCGCGGTGGCCATCTGGTACGTGACGCCGCCCTCGCTCGCGCCGGCCAGCAGCTGGTCCATCACCGACATCGAGTCACGCACCGACCCGGCCCCCGCGCGCACCACCAGCGGGAACACCGAGTCCTCGACCTGGATCCCCTCCCGGCCGCACACCTCCGCCAGGTAGTCGCGCAGCGTGCCGGGCGGCACCAGCCGGAACGGGTAGTGGTGCGTCCGGGACCGGATCGTCCCGATCACCTTCTCCGGCTCCGTGGTCGCGAAGATGAACTTGAGGTGCTCCGGCGGCTCCTCCACCACCTTCAGCAGCGCGTTGAAGCCGGCCGAGGTCACCATGTGCGCCTCGTCCAGGATGAAGATCTTGTACCGGCTGTGCACCGGCGCGAAGAACGCCCGCTCCCGCAGCTCGCGCGCGTCGTCCACACCACCGTGCGAGGCCGCGTCGATCTCGATCACGTCGATCGACCCGGGCCCGCCCGTGGCGAGGTCCCGGCACGACTGGCACTCGCCGCACGGCGTCGGCGTCGGCCCCTGCTCGCAGTTCAGACAGCGGGCCAGGATGCGCGCGCTCGTCGTCTTGCCGCAGCCGCGCGGGCCGCTGAAGAGGTAGGCGTGGTTGACCCTGTTGTTGCGCAGGGCCTGCTGGAGCGGAGCGGTCACGTGCTCCTGCCCGATGACCTCCGCGAAGGTCTCGGGGCGGTAGCGGCGGTACAGGGCTAGGGACACACCCCCGACGATATCGGGACGGACCGACAAACGCGGCCTCCCCCGGCCCGGCCCCGAGAACGCAAAGACCCCTCGCGCACCCGCCAGAGCCCTCCTACCCTTGCTGCCTTCCGGCCCTGGGGGGGTTCAGAGAGATGACGCCACACGAGGGGCTGCCCCCCACAGTACCGGATCCCGGCCCCACCCCTCCACCACCACCCCCACCCGCGCATCCCCAGGCCACCCCCTCCCCCGACCTGCGACATACGTGGTCGCGACCACCCCAAAACATGTACTAAGCTCTCCCTCGGAGGATTCGCCTAGAGGCCTAGGGCGCACGCTTGGAAAGCGTGTTGGGGGCAACCCCTCACGAGTTCGAATCTCGTATCCTCCGCCGGCAGAAGGCCCGGACCGCATCACGCGGCCCGGGCCTTCGTCGTTTCCTGGCTTCAGTTGCCGTGTCCTGCAGCCTTGGACGAAGCCGAGCACGGCAAGACCAGGCCGCCGCTCGTCGGCCCCGCGCTCGTATCGGCCGGGATCGAGGAGCGATCCGGGTGGCGTCTGGATCGGCCGGGGCCAGGCTCAGCCGGCCCGCTTGCTCGGCCGGTCCTGATGTTCCAGCCACTCCGTGATCACTCGGTTCGTTTCCTCGGGCTTCTCCTGCTGGATCCAGTGGCCGCAGTCCAGGCTGACCACTTCCACGTCGGGGACGAACTTCGCCAGGTTCTCGGCCCTCGCGACCAGGTCCCGGTCTCCGTAGATCATGAGGGCGGGCTGGTGGACGACCGGGTCCGCGTCCGCCAGCAGGTGCCAGTTGCGGTCGAGGTTCCTGTACCAGTTGATGGTGCCGGTGAACCCGGAGGTTTCGAAGGCGGAGACGAGGACGGCCAGTTCGCCGTCACTCATGACGGGCTCTCCGCGCGGTGCTTCCGCTCTGGCGAGATCGATCAGCGCCATGCCCGGCCGGGGCTCCGCGGGGGGCTCGTTCTTCCGGTACAGGTTTCGGAGGAACTGGAAGGCGTTGTCGTCGAAGACGGCGTCCGCGACGCCCGGCTGCCGGTTGAAGTGGACGAAGTAGAAGTCGCCGCCGAGCGCGGCTTCCATGGACTCGATCCAGGGCTTCTCTCCGCGCTCCTGGTACGGCAGGCTCAGGTTGATCACCTTGTTCACGCGGTCGGGGTGCAGGAGGGCCAGGCCCCAGACGACGAACGCGCCCCAGTCATGGCCGACGAAGGCGGCGTCTTCGTAGCCGTAGTGGTCGAGGAGCGCGACGAGGTCGCCCGTCAGGTGTGCGATGTCGTAGTCCGTCACTTCGACCGGGCGGGACGAGCGCCCGTAACCCCGCTGGTTCGGGGCGATGACGTGGTAGCCGGCCGCGGCGAGGGCGGGCATCTGGTGACGCCAGGAGAAGGCGTGCTCCGGCCATCCGTGGCAGAGCACGATGGGCCTTCCCGCGTTCTCTCGGCCCATTTCGAAGACTTCGAGTTCCACACCGTTGACCGGGACGAGGGTGGGCTCGGGGAAATCGGTTGAGGTCATGTCGCCACCCTGCCGCCCGAAACCGGTCACCTCATGACCGGTTTGTGTGAGAGATTCCTCGGCGTGCGGACCGACCGGCTGGTGGCCATCCTCCTGTTGCTGCAACGGCGCGGGCAGGTGACGGCTGCGGAGGTCGCCCGGGAGCTGGAGGTCTCCGAGCGCACCGCCCGCCGCGACCTCGACGCCCTGGCCATGGCCGGGGTGCCCGTGTACTCCACGCAAGGACGAGGCGGGGGCTGGCGCCTGGTGGGCGGCGCCCGCACCGACCTGTCGGGGTTGACCGCGGGTGAGGCCCGCGCCCTGTTCCTGGTCGCCGGCCCGGCCTCGGCCGCGACACCGGCGGTGAAAGCGGCTCTGCGCAAGCTCGTCCATGCCCTGCCGGAGCCGTTCCGCGTGCAGGCCGAAGCGGCGGCGGCGTCACTCGTGACGGACCCGCGGCAATGGGGGGCGACCCGGGTCGAGCACCCACCGCCCCGCTTCCTCGACGCACTCCAGGACGCGGTGATCCGCGGCGTCCAGGTGCGGCTCGGCTACGTCGACGGCAGAGGCACCGAAACGAGGAGAACCGTCCACCCGCTGGGCATCGTCGCCAAAGGCCCGGCCTGGTACCTCGTCGCCCATACCGAGACCGGCCGACGGACCTTCCGGATCGACCGCGTGGCGTCCGCCGACCCGACCGACGATCCGGTGGACCGGCCCGAGGACTTCGACCTCGCCGGGAGCTGGCGCGAGATGGCCGACGAGGTCGAACGCAGGCGAACGCCCCTGGAGGTCCAGGCCCTCTGCACACCCCACGGCATCGGCATACTCCGGATCGGACTCGGCGATCGACTCGAAGTGGGAGGCACCGCGACCGACGGCCGCGTCGAGGTCGTCATCCGCGGCCGCGACGAGCACACCCTCGCCGGCGAGCTCGCCGGGCTCGTCGAATGGCTTGAGGTGACCGGCCCTCCGACCGTGCGGGCCCACCTGGCCTCGATCGGCAACGCCCTCCTAGAACGCTACCGCTGAGCCAGGATCCACCGAGCCGATTCGAGGACGGTCACTTCCGGGGCCCGGCCGGGCCGATCGGCTGGAGGACGCGGGGTGTCCGCCGTCCGCTCGCCCGGGACGTAGAGGCTGGTGGCGCTGCTGGCGTCCCCACCAACTGACAAGCCAGGGAAAGGAGACAGAGCTAGCCGCCGCCGGCGTGGTGGTTGTCGCGCACTCAAGGCAACTCATCGCTGCCGCGCCATAGCAGAGCGGCCCACTTGCCCTCCACGACAGTAGCGGCTTCCTCGCGCTCCCTCGCGAGTAGCCCTGAGCCCCACTGGCACGCAGCCAGATGCCGAGCCACGATCAGCACGCGCATACCTGGAGCCCAGGCAGCGCGGCATATCGCCGGCATGTGTGTCCCCGCCCGGATCGGACCCGGTCCCGCCGTACGGCCCCGGCTGCGGTGCGGTCGGGGCCTTCGGTGTCTCCTGCTCCGCCCGCTCCCGGGGCTCCGCTCCGCTACTCCGCGTAGGGCTGGTCGGTCCCCTGGGCGCTGTAGCCGAGGCTCCAGACGTAGCCGTCCGGGTCGGCGAAGGTGCCGCCGTACCCGCCCCACGGCAGGGCGCCGGCGGGCTTGAGGATCGTGGCGCCCGCCTTCGCGGCCTCCGCCATCACCTCGTCGACGCGCGCCTCGCTGCGGACGACGTAGGTGAGGACCAGTCCGCTGAAGCCGCTGCCCTCCGCGCTCGTGCCCACCAGGTCGGCAAGGCCCTCGCGGCCGTAGAAGCCGACGGGCGAGGCGCCGTCCGACGCGAAGAAGACCGAGATGCCGTAGTCGTTCCGGATCGTCCAGCCGAGCCCCTCGGTGTAGAATCGCTTGGCGGCCTCCATGTCGCGGACACCCAGCAGGATCGAACTCACGTGCGCCTTCATGTCGTCTCTCCGTCTGCATCTGTGGGACGTGTGGGGTGGATGACCATCACGCTAGGGGCCGACCGGTGTCCGGGACTTCTCGATTCCTGACCGGTCTCGTGACCTGCTTCGCGACACACGCCGGCATCCCCTCCACCGTGAGCGCCGCGGCCTCGGCCGCCCGGCGCCGGAAGGCCCCGGGGGACATGCCGACCAGCTCCGTGAAGCGAGTGGTGAACGTGCCCAGCGACGCGCAGCCGACGGAGAAGCAGACCTCGGTGACGCTGAGGTCGCCCCGCCGCAGCAGCGCCGTCGCCCGCTCGATGCGACGCGTCATCAGGTACGCGTAGGGCGAGTCGCCGTACGCCGCACGGAACTGCCGGCTCAGGTGCCCGGCGGACATGTGCACCTCGCGGGCGAGCGCCTCCACGTTCAGCGGCTGCGCGTACTCCCGGTCGATCCGGTCGCGGACCCGGCGCAGCCGCGCGAGATCGTCCAGGCGCTGGGCCTGGATCCGTGCGCGCCGCCATTCAGGCGGACACACGAGCGCCCGCCCCCCGGACCTCCTGGATGCGGACCAGGTTGCCCGCGGGGTCGCGGAAGGCGCAGTCGCGGACGCCGTACGGCTGCTCGGTCGGCTCCTGGACGACCTCGGTGTCACCGGCCTGCACCTTCTCGAACGTGCCGTCGAGGTCCGGGGTGGCCAGCAGGATCCAGCCGTACGTGCCCTTGGCCATCATCTCGGTGATCATGCGCCGCTCGTCCTCGGTGATGCCGGGATCGGCGGCGGGCGGCGCCAGAAGGATCGACGTGCCGGGCTGCCCGGCCGGGCCGACCGTGATCCACCGCATCCGGCCCTGCCCCACGTCGCTGCGGACCTCGAAGCCGAGGACGTCACGGTAGAAGGCGAGCGACGCGTCCGGGTCGTCGTGCGGGAGGACGGTCGTGTGAATGGTGATCTCCATGCCTCGCAGGCTAGACGCGGCTCCCCGGGCCGCGCTTCTCGAATCCTGCTCGACGGCTCGACGGCTCGACGGCGCGACGGCGCGACGGACCACCGGGACCACCCGGACCACTGGGCCGCCGGGACCACTGGGCCGCCGGGACGTGATCCGCCGGGCGCACCGGCTCGCCATGGAGCGGACACCGGGAATCCGGTGGCCGGCCCTCCACAAGATGTTGCGGACATGCTCAAAACGGCCCTAGCGTGAGCGGCTGCTCGATCCGTTCGCGTGGAGAGGCCCCTTGATGATCGGTCATGTCAGAACAGCGGCACGCGCGGTACTCTCCGCCTGCCTGCTGGTCACCGGCGCGCTCGTCGGTGCGCCGCCGGCCGCGGCCGCCCCGGCGCCGACCGCCCTGCCCGCGTCCGAGTACACGCTCACGGCGGACTACCACCAGTTCGACGCGCTCGACTCGGCCCTCGTCACGGCGCTGGGGACCTCGGCCGTGCACACGGTGATGGAGAACGCCAACCACGCCCGGCAGGCGCTCCCCGCGTCGTTCTCCGTCGCCGGCCTGTCCACCGGGTTCCGGTTCGACGACGGCGACAACTCCGACTGCCAGAGCTATCCGCAGGGCATCACGACGAGCCGGGACGCCGTGGGGACGGCGGACGGCGGCAACTACGACGGCCACCAGCTCGTGCTGGTGAGCTGGTACACCAAGGACGGCTGCGACGGCGCCCAGCAGCGCAGCCGGATCACCCTGGTCGACTGGGACGCCACCTACCCCAACACCTACCGCAAGATCCTCCTGGTGGAGCCGACCGGCACGGCGGCGGCGCCGGACTTCAAGGACATCCCGATCCACGCCGGCGGTGTCTCCTGGTACGGCGACCACCTCTACGTCGCCGACACCGGGCGCGGCATGCGCGTCTTCGACCTGCGCAAGATCCTCAACACCGACTCCGGCGGCACCGCGGACCAGATCGGCCGCCAGCCCGACGGCTCCTACTACGCGCACAACTACGCCTACGTGCTGCCCCAGACCGGCACCGTCACCTCGCGGACGACCTCCGGCACCAACCTGGTGTGGTCGTCGATCTCCCTCGACCGGGTCAGCAAGTCGATCGTGATGGCGGAGTACACCTGCCAGTCCGGCTGCACCGGCTACCCCAACCGCCCGCCGAGGGCCGTCCGCTTCCCCTTCGCCCCCGGAACGACGACGTTCGCCGCGACGACGACCGCCGGCCAGGCGCTCCAACTGCCCTGGTACAACCTCAACGGCACGGCGTCCCACAACGGCCGGTGGTGGTTCAACTCCTCCGGGCAGAAGAAGCTCTACTACTGGACCCCGGCCGCGGGCCCGTCCACCTTCGCCTGGGTCGGCGGCGGCGAGAGCCTCTCCTACTGGGAGGACGCCACCGACCCCGACCTGCTGTGGTCGCTGCAGGAGACCACGGGCGGCCGCAACGTCTTCGCCGTCACCCAGGCCACCTACGGCGGCGGCTGAGCACCGGCGGCACAGGCCGGAGGCCCGGCCCCCCGGGGTGGGGGCCGGGCCTCCGAGGGCGCCCGGGGCAGGCGGGCGCCCGGTCAGGGGGTGGGGGCGTAGTAGGTGGGGGTGGGAGCGGGAAGGGGGGCGGGGGCCGGGGTGGGGCGGAGCGGCCACCAGAGGGAGCGGCCGAGGAGCGCCGCCAGGGCGGGGACCAGGCCGAGGGAGAGGACGACGGCGGACAGGAGGATGCCGAGCGTCAGGGCGAAGGCGATCTGGGCGCTGCCGGGGGTGGTGGCGAGGGTCGCGAAGGAGCCGGCCAGGACCAGGCCCGCGGTGGCGACGGCGGGTGCGGTGTGGCGGACGGCGCGGGCCACCGCGGAGCGGGCCGGGCCGGGGCGGTGCATCTCCTCGCGGATCCGGTCGGTGATGAGGATGTTGTAGTCGGTGCCCAGGGCCACCACGAACAGGAACAGCACCAGCGGGAGGGTGAAGTTGACGCCGGGCTCGTCCAGCACGTGCTGGAACAGCAGGGTGGCGGCGCCCAGGGTGGCGGCGAAGCCGAGCCCGACGGCGAGCATCAGCACCACCGGGGCGAGCACGCTGCGCAGCAGGAGCAGCAGGATCAGGGCGATCAGGGCGGCGGCGACCGGGAAGACGATCGTCAGGTCGTGGTCGACGGCGGCGGAGACGTCGGCGAAGACCGCCGCCGTGCCGCCGACGTGGGCGCTGGTCCCGGCGGGGGTGTGGGCGGCCACGGCGGCGCGGACCGGGCCGGAGGCCAGCTCGCGGGCACGGGCGCTCTGCGGGTCGGCGGTGAGGAAGAGGTCGATCCGGGCGGCGCGGCGGTCCTCGTTCAGGACGGTGCCGCCCACCTGGCCGACGCCCTCGACCTTCGCGAGGGCCTGGGAGAGGCCGCCGAGCCGGGCGGGGTCCAGGGTGCCGCCGTCCTGCGCGGTGACGTAGACGGTGGTCGGGTCGGACACACCCGCCGGCAGGGCCCGGGAGATCTCCGCGGCGGTGGCCGAGGCCGCCGTCCCGGAGCCGCCGCCCTGGCCGTAGTCCATCCGGATCCCGGTCATCCCGGCGGCGAGGGCGCCGAGCAGCGCGACGGAGGCGAGCAGCAGGACCACCGGGCGACGGGCGACGAAGGCGCCGTAGCGGGCGGCCGTGCCGACGCCCGGTTCGCGCTCCAGGCTGCGGGAGGGCCAGAACATCCTGCGGCCGCAGGCGGCGAGCAGGGCCGGCATCAGGGTGAGGCTGCCCAGCAGCATGATCAGGACGGCGACGGCGATCGCCGGGCCGAGCGAGCGGAACTGTCCGAAGGTCGCCACGCCCAGGGTGGCGAAGGCGGCGACGATGGTCAGCGCGGCGGAGGTGATCGCGGTGCCCACCCGGGCGGAGACCTCGGCGGCCGCCTCGCGGGCGGGCTGGTCGGGCCGGGAGCGCAGGTGCTCGCGGAACCGGAAGAGCAGGAACAGCAGGTAGTCGACGCCGATGCCGAGCAGGACCACGGAGATCAGGCTCGGGGTGGAGGAGTCCAGCCGCAGTCCGGTGAGCGCCGCCGCCCCGGCCACCGCTCCGCCGGCGACGCCGCCGATCATGGCGACCGCGAGCAGCGGCAGCACGGCCGCGAGCACGCTGCGGAACACCAGCACGTTGAGCAGGACGATCAGCACGACGACCAGGCTGCTGCCGATGAGCGCGGCGGTCCGGTTGTCGTCGGCGCTGTCGGCGGCCTCGGCCAGGCCGCCGGTGAACCCGGTGCGCATCCCGACGTCGGCGAACTTCGCGCGGGCGGAGTCCCGGAAGGTCCGGTAGACCTCCTGGACGCCCTCGTCCACGGCGTTGCCGGTCAGTTCGACGGAGAGCAGTTCGAAGCTCCGGTCGGGCGCCGTCATCGCCGGGGCCACCCGGGGGGTCTGCGAGCGGTCGGGCTTGAGGAAGGCCGGCTCGTCCTCCGACCTGGGCATGACGACCCGGCGCTTGCCGAGTTCCGCCGCCTCGGCCTCGATCCGCCGCTGGTCGCCCTCGGTGAGCGCCTTGCCGTCGCTCCGGGCGACGAGCACGGTGATCGTGGTGGCGTCGGGCTTCACCCCGAACTGCTCCTCGGCGATCCGCAGGGCGGCGGCCGAGTCGTAGCTCTTCGGCAGGAAGTCGCCGGTCTGGGACTGCGTGACCCGGTTGAGCAGCAGCGGGCCCAGCGCGCTCAGCCCGAGCCCCAGCACCGCCCATAGGACGATGACCTTCCACGCGTTCCTGGTGGAGAATCCGGTCAGTGCGCGGATCACGGTGCCCTCCGGCTGATGGACGCGAACGTCGGCCTTGTCGCCGGGGGTTCCCGGCCTGTTCCCAGACCATCAGGTGAGGGGGGTGCCGGGCGTCCGGGCAGCGGACGATCCGCACCGGGGCTCCTGGTCCCCCACCGGCCCGGAACCGGGACCGTGCTCCTGGTCCGGCCGCCCGCCCTCGGCCGGAGGGAGCATCCGGGGCCGGGTGGCCGGATGCCAGAATGGGACCATCAGCGCTGGTCGGCCGGGAGGGCGAGGGACGGGATGGACGGGCGTCAGCGCCACGGGA
This sequence comes from Kitasatospora sp. NPDC058115, assembly GCF_042884635.1. NCBI lineage: Bacteria > Bacillati > Actinomycetota > Actinomycetes > Kitasatosporales > Streptomycetaceae > Kitasatospora > Kitasatospora sp. NPDC058115. The sequence goes on along the minus strand of NZ_JBHVTL010000041.1, from coordinate 50,440 downwards.
CAGCCGTGGACGAGGTGCCGCGGCACCCACGGGGCCCCCGGGCAGCCGAGGACCCGGAGACGCCGCGGAAGCCGGAGAAGCCGCGGAAGCTGCGGAAGCTGCGGGAACCGGAGAACCTGCGGAAGCCGGAGAAGCCGCGGAAGCGCGCCGACGGCCTGCCGTGGACCCAGGCCGACGCGCTGATGGCCGTCGTCACCAGCACCCTGGACCTGCTCGCCCACCTGCTCGTCAGCCAGGTGTCGGACGCCCCCGCCGTGGGCGTGCCGAGCTTCGTGCTCCTCGCGCTGTCGGGCGTGCCCCTGCTCGCCCGACGCCACCACCCGCTGCTGGCGCTCGCCGTCGTCCTGCCGCTCCAGGCCGTGATCGACCTGACGACCCCGATGGGCACCCGCTTCGGCGCCGTCCTGACGGTCGCGCTGTACGCGGCCGCCCGCTACCGCCCCTGGCCGCTCGCCACCGGCGCCGCCGCAGCGACGGCGGTGACGACGATGCTGGCCCAGAGCGGCTTCCGCCCGCCCACCTGGGAGGGGCTCATCGCCGGCGTCTCCTCCTCCGCCCTGGTGGCCGGCGCCGGCCTCGCCGTCGCCCGCTGGCAGCGCGAGGTGGACGCCAACCGCAAGCTGCTGGCCGACCGCGCCGTGGCCGAGGAACGCCGCCGCATCGCCCGGGAGTTGCACGACATCGTGGCCCACCACATCACCACCATGCAGCTGATGGCCGGCGGCGCCCGCGCCAACCTCGGCAACCCGGAGGTGGTCCGGGACGCCCTGGTCACCCTGGAGTCCTCCGGGCGCCTCGCGCTGCGCGAGATGCGCCAGCTGCTGAACGTCCTGCGGGCCGACGACGTGCCGGACGCCGTCCCGGCCTCGCCCCAGCCCGGAGCGGACGACCTCGGCCGGCTGGTCGAGGAGTCCCGCCGCGCGGGGCTGCCGACCGACTTCGAGGTGCACGGCTCCCCGCGGCCGCTGCCGCCGACGCTCGGGCTGACGGTGTTCCGGATCGTCCAGGAGGGCCTCACCAACGCCCGCAAGTACGCGGGGCCGGCCCGCGCCCGCGTCCTGCTGGCGTACCGCGCGGACGGGATCACCGTCGAGGTGCGCGACGACGGCGGGGGCGCGCCGCCCCGGGGCCCCGAACCCGGTCCGGGCCGGGGCGGCTACGGCCTGGTTGGCATGCGCGAGCGGGTCGCCCTGCACGGCGGCACCCTGGAGGCCGGGCCCCGGCCGGAGGGCGGCTTCACCGTGCTGGCCGAACTGCCGCTGGCGGCGGAGGAGACGTCCGAGGCGGCGGTCCAGCACGGAGCGGCGGTGCCCCGGTGACGGCCGCCGGGCCCGGGATCCGGGTCCTCATCGTGGACGACCAGCCGCTGGTGCGGCGCGGTCTGTCGCTGATCCTCTCGCCGGACCCGGCCTTCGACGTGGTCGGCGAGGCCGAGGACGGGGAGCAGGCCGTCGCGCTCGCCCACCGGCTGCGCCCCGACGTCGTGGTGATGGACATCCGGATGCCCGTCCTGGACGGGGTCGCCGCGACCGAGGAACTGGCCCGCACCCTGCCGGAGTGCCGGGTCCTGGCGCTCAGCACCTTCGACATGGACGAGTACGTGGTGGCCGCGCTGCGGGCCGGCGCGCACGGGTTCCTGCCCAAGGACGTCTCGCCGGAGGACCTGGGGGCGGCGATCCGCACCGTCCACACCGGGGAGGCGGTGGTCGCCCCGCGGCTGCTCACCCGGCTGATCTCCACCTACGTCCGGGCTCCGCTCGGTGCCCCGTCGCCGCCCGCCGTCGCCACGGGGGAGCTCACGCCGCGCGAGGTGGAGGTGTGGCGGCTGATGGCCACCGGCCTCGACAACCCCGGCATCGCCCGGGCCATGGACATCAGCCAGTCCACGGTGAAGAACCACATCACCAGCCTGTTCGGCAAGCTCGACGTGCGCGACCGCGCGCAGGCGGTCATCGCGGCCTACGAGTCCGGCCTGGTCACCGCCCGTGCGGGGGGCGGTGACCAGGCCGGCGGGGTCACAGGCTGAACAGCGTGCGACGGGCGAAGTCCGCGTCCCGCAACGGCCGGAGCGCGAGCCGGAGCAGCGGCAACGGGTTGTCGTCGCCGGCGATCCGGTTGGTGCTCAGCTCCCCGCAGGACAGGCACTGGTGGACGATCATCCACTCGCCGTCCGGGCGGGCGGACATGCCCAGCGGCTCCATCCGGCCCCGGCAGTCGGCGGCGCGGTCACCGGGGACGCGGCGGTCGACGTGGAGGCTGGCCAGGCAGTTGGGGCAGTGATTGCGGTGGACGGTGCCGGGGGCGTCCACCGGGACGTCCAGCCGGCAGCCGACGCACCGGAAGTCGTTCGCCCGGTGCCCGCCCCCGGCGTGCAGGACGTCCTTGGGGCGTTGCCGGCGACGGCCTTCACCGGTGTTCCGATGTCGTGGCACGGTCGTTCCTCCCTCTTCCGCGGCGGTTCAGAGGGAGCCGAACGCTTCGAGCGGGAACGGCGGCTGGGCCAGCGGCCGGACGGCGATGCGCATCAGGATGAGCTGATTGTCGTCCCGGCAGACCGGGTTGGACGTCAACTCGTCGCAGCGCACGCAGCGGTGGACGACCATCCAGTCGCCGGTGCGCAGCACGGCGATGGCGATCGGCGACATCCGCCCGTGGCACGCGCTCGGACCGCCCTCGACGTGGTCGAGGACGTGCTGCGAGTGCAGGCAGGACGGGCAGTGGTTCCTCCGCGCGCCGTCACCGGCGAACGTGGACACGGTCAGGCCGCACCAGGCGCAGGCGAAGGTGGCGGTCTGCAGGGTGTTGCGTGGGTTGGTGGTGCTGGACACCCGGGGTGCTCCTTGCTGGAGGTCAACGATGACAGCAAGAGCAGGCCGAGCGGCCTCGACGACGTTCGTCAGGCGGTGTGGCGAGGCGCACTCGGCGCGGTCCGGGACATCAAGACACCCTCTCGGAGGCACGGGGCCGTAGCAGTGGCGGGCAGGCGGAGCGGCGAGCGTAACAACGCCTCCGACGCCCGTGCCACCGAATAATCCCCGGCCGGCCCCACCCGCCCCACCCGCCCCGCGGCGCGCCGGTCAGGCGGAGGCAGGGGCGGAGGCAGGGGCGGGGACGGGGGCGGAGGCAGGGGCGGAGAGGACGACCGGGTCCCGGGCGAGGTCGGCGAGCAGGGCGTCCAGCTTCGCGCGGTCCACCGAGGGCATCAGGAAGACGTGCGCGTAGCCGCGCAGGCTCGCCGGGTCCCCGGGCGTGGTCAGGACGTTCTCGCAGGACAGCGACCACTTGGCGACCAGGTCGGCGCTGGGCTTGCGGAACCGTACGGTGATCGCGCCGGGGGTGCGGGCCGGCCAGAGCTGCGCGCCGGTCTCCGCCTCCAGCTCGTGGAGCCGGCGCTCCAGGTGGGCGGCCAGCTCCTGGGACCGGCGGATCCGGTCGACCTGGTCCCGGTAGGAGTGCCGGGAGAGGTGGTCCCAGAGCACCAGCGGCGAGAAGCCGTTGCGGGAGCCGGCGAAGGTGCTGTCCGGGGCGCCGATGTACTCGGGCTGGGTCGGCGGTTCGAGCTGGTACTTGGTCTTCGTCATGAAGACGCCGCACGGCCACGGCACCCCGGCCCACTTGTGGCCGCTCATCGCGATCGACGCGACCATGTCGACCTCGCCGGCGGTCCGGCTCGGCAGGGTGAGGCCGAAGTCGAACTCCGGTGCGCCGGCGCCGGGTTCCGGTGCCCAGCCGTACGCCGCCGGGTCCTCGGCGGCCATCCGCAGGAACGGCGCGTACCCGGCGCCGAGCGCGCCGTCGACGTGGATCCAGAAGCGCCGGCGCCCGCCGTCGCGGGCGTCCGCGCCCGGCAGCAGGCCGTGCCGCTCGAAGACCGGCAGCAGCCGCTCGCACGCGCCGCGGACGTCGTCGTGGGCGCCCTTGAACGTGCTTCCGAGGTTGAAGTTGACGAAGACCGGGTGGCCCTTCGCCGCGAAGAACTCCACCAGCACCGCCAGCGCGTCCACGTCGACGGCGCCGGGCCCGTCCCAGGAGGTGCCGGACGGGCCGGGCAGCGAGGGCACCTCGGCGGGCCAGTCGCCGCCGAGCGGGCACTCGTCCGGGTAGTCCGCCGTGCCGACCGCGTGGAAGGTGTCGACGCCCAGCACCCGGACGGCCTTGGCGAAGGAGTAGTGGGTGTCCTCCGAGTAGAACGCCACCGGGCGGGGCGCGCCGGGGCGGCTCAGGTAGTCGCGGGCGTTCCAGAGGGCGTACATGTTGCCCTCGGTCGAGCCCATGGACAGCATGTAGCCCCAGTACGACTCGGGGTCGGCCGGGTCGTACGGGCGCCCGGCGTGCCAGAGGCGCGCGTAGTAGTCGAGCACGGCGCGCTCGACGACCTTGGTGTTCGGCTTGTAGCCGCCGCTCTGGAACGGGTCGCCGAGGTTGTTGATGTTGCTGAGCATGAAGCGGGCGAGGTCGAGGGCGCTGCCCGCGAGCTCCTGGGTGGCCTGGTAGCCGACCAGGTGCCGGCGCTTGCGCGTCAGGTACCCGTCCATCCGGTCGAGGGCGCGCAGCCGCTCGCCGTCGGTGAGCCCCTCGGCGGGTATCGCGAAGTCCCCGTTCTCCGGCGCCGCGTCGATGTGGACCGGGGCGGCGGCGGGGGCGGTGGTGGGGCTCATGGGTGCGGCGCTCCGGGTTCGCTGGGGACAGGCGGGGGCTGACGGCAGACGGGGGCCGACGGCGGGCGGGGACCGACGGCGGCGGACGGCCGTGGCCGCTCGCCCGCCAGGATGGAACTTTCCGCTGCCCCGGCGAAAGCCTTCCGCAGAAGATTCGGAATCGGCCGCGCCTGCCTTGCGGATCTGCGGCGCGGTCCGGGACGCTGAGCGGCGTGCCGAATTTTCCGCAGGCCCACCGGGCGCCCATCGACGACACCGACCGCGCGATCCTGCGCGTCCTCGCCGAGAACGCCCGCACGCCCAACAACGCGCTCGCCGAGGCCGTGGGCATCGCCCCGTCGACCTGTCTGGCGCGGGTGCGCGCGCTGCGCGAGCGCGGCATCGTCCGCGCCTTCCGGACGGAGATAGACCCCGCTGCCATCGGGCTGCCCCTGCAGGCGATGATCTCGGTCCGGCTCCGGGCGCACACCCGCGAGCGGATCGAGAGCTTCCGGAGCACCGCCCCCGACCTGCCGGGCGTTCTGGCGGTGTTCCACATGGCCGGGTCCGACGACTACCTGCTGCACGTCGGCGTGGCCGGCCCGGAGGAGCTGCGCGACTTCGTCGTGGACCACCTCACCACCCACCCCGCGGTGGCGCAGACCCGGACCAACCTGATCTTCGAGCAGATCCCGGGCCGCCGCTACCTGACCGGGTGACGGCGGCCCGGGCCCCGCTCCCGGGCGCCTGCCGCCCGGGGCCTGCCCGCCTACCGCCCGTCGGCGTACAGGGCCTGGACGGTGGCGTAGGCGGGGGTGTCCACCGGTCCGGCGGGGCCCGGCGCGCCGGCGCGGACGGCGAGCGCGGTGGAGACGGCCGCGGCGAGGGCGGTGCGGTAGAGGTAGGAGCCGAGGCTGACCCGGGCGACGCCCAGGGCCGCGAGTTCGGGGAGGGTGGGACCGGTCGGGGTGTAGAGGATGTTCAGCGGGAGGGCGAGGGAGCCGCAGAGCCGCTCGATCGCCCCCCGGTCGGTGAGGCCGGGGACGAACAGGCCGTCGGCGCCCGCCAGTTGGTAGGCCGCGAGGCGGCGGTCGGTCTCCTGCACGGGGTCGGGCAGGGAGAGCCAGTGGGTGTCGGTGCGGGCGTTGACGAACAGGGCCGGAGCGGCGGCCTTGATCGCGGCGATCTTGGCGGCGTGCACGGCGGCCGGGGTGAGCGTGCCGTCCGGACGGCCGTCCTCCAGGTTGATGCCGACGACTCCGGCCTCCGCCAACTCGACGGCGAACGCGGCGACTTCGCCCGGGTCGTCGCTGAAGCCGTTCTCCACGTCGACCGAGAGCAGGTACCGCCCGGAGCGGCCGAGGCGGCCGGCCAGCCGGAGCGTCTCGTCGCGGGTCGCCGCCGCGCCGTCGGGCAGTCCGGCCGCCGCCGCGACACCGAGGCTGGTGGTGCCGATGGCGTCGAAGCCCTGCTCGGCGAGGACGGCGGCGGAGGCGTGGTCCCAGGCGTTGGGCAGCAGCAGCGGCTCGCCCGGCCGGCGGTGCAGGGCGGCGAACGGGGTGTCGAGCGGACGGTACTCGTGCGGCCGGTGCTCGCGCGGGGAGTGCTCGTACGAGGAGTGCTCGTGCGGGGCGGTGCTCATCGGGCGGTGGTCCTCTCGTGCGGACGGAGATCGCCGACGGCGTTCGCGTAGTACGCGGACTCGGCGGCGTGGAAGGCGAGTTGACGGAACGACCAGCCCGTTCCCGGCGAGTGGTCGAGTTGCTCGGGGGTGAGCGCGCCGAGCCGGACGGCCCAGATCCGGGCCAGCCGGGTGAGCCGGCTGCGGGCCTCGTCCAGGTCGGCCGCGGTGAACGGCGCGAGGTCGGCGGGGGTGGTGGTCGCGGAGGCGTGCCAGTGGTCGGGCCGGGTCGGCTCGCCGGCCAGCCGGGCCTCCAACTCCGCCAGGTGGTCGAGGAGATGGTCGGTGACCCGGCGAATCGCCTTGTGCGGGGTGTAGGTGCGGCCGTCGGCGGTGGCCGGGCGGCCGTCCCAGCCGGTCCACGTCGCGGCGAGCGCGAGGACGTGCTCGACCATGGCGGGCACCAGCCCGACGGGGTCCCGGTCGTCGGTGGCCGGAGCGGCCCCGGCCCCCTCCCCCGCCGGCCCGGCGGAGGCACCGTGCAGGATGCCCGCCGCGATGGCGAGCGCGTGCGTCCGGCCCGGGCAGAGCCTCGGCGGGGCGCCGAAGGTCAGCGGCGGCAGGTCGGGACGGTCCGCCTGGGCGGCCGCGACGTCGAGCAGCACCTGCGCCCCGGCCGGGACGGGCACCCCGCCCACCTCGGTCGGCCGGACGGCGAGGCGGCGCATCGTGCGCACCGGCGGGTCGTGGCGCAGCGCGGCGGCGACCGGATCCCCGGCCCCCGCGCCGGCCGCCCGCGCGTGCTCCACCAGGGTGGCGGTGGCGTCGCAGGCCTGGACGAGCAGCCCGATCCGGTGGGCGGCCCGCGCCGCGTCCCCGGCTTCCGTGCCCGTGCGCGCCCCCTGCCCCGTCCGCGCCGCCCCCATGCGCGGCAGCAGCCAGGCCACCGCCGCATCGGCCTCCGGGTCCTCGGGCCGCTCCACGAAGTACGACCGCGCCACCACCCCGACCGCCCGGGCCACCGCCTCCGGCTCCGCCAGCCCGAGCGCCTGCGCGAGCACCCGGACCGTCCGCAGCCGCACGTCCGCCTCGAACCCGGCCGCCGCCGCCGACCGCAGCGCGTCCGGGTCCAGCCCGGCGAGGTCCGCCTCGACGTACGCCCGCCGGACGGCGTGCCGCTCGCCCGCGCTGAACCGGGCCACCGCGGCCCGCAGCCAGGCCAGGCCGCCGACCGGCCCGGACTCGGCGGGCGGCGGCACCAGCGCCGGATCGGCGAGCGCGGCGGTGACGTCCTCGTACCGGGCGAAGGAGACGTCGACGGTGGGGGTGGAAGCGGTGGGATCGGCCATGCGCCCCACGCTAGGACCGGAACGTTTCGGCCCCCGCCGAACCGTGTCCGCGGCACCATGGAGGCATGACCCTCGCCCACCTCGCCGGTCTGCTCGCCGACCCGACCCGCGCCGCGTTCTGCATGGCCCTGCTCGACGGCCGCGCCTGGACCGCCGGTGAGCTGGCCCGACACGCCCGCGTGGCGCCGTCCACGGCGAGCGAGCACCTGTCCCGGCTGATCGCCGGCGGCCTGCTGGCCGAGGAGCGCCAGGGCCGTCACCGGTACGTCCGGCTGGCCGGCCCTGAGGTCGCCACCCTGATCGAGGACCTCGCGTCCTTCCCGGTCCCCGCCGGGCCGGCGGACCGGCCGCCGTCGCCCGCCGCCCCCGGTTCGCTGCGCGAGGCCACCCGCACCAGCGCCGAGGCCCGGGCCCGCACCTGCTACGACCACCTGGCCGGGCGCCTCGGCGTGGCCGTCCGCGACGCCGTGCTCGCCCGCGGCCTGGTGGCGGACGAGGACGGTCCGGCGCTCACCGGGCGCGGCCGGTCCTGGCTGGCCGAGCTGGGGGTGGAGCTGCCGCCCCGGGCCGGACGCTCCGGCGGCCGCCCGGTGGTCCGCACCTGCCTGGACTGGACGGAGCGGCGCAGCCACCTGGGCGGCGCGTTCGGGGCGGCGCTCTGCCGGACGGCGCTGGACCGCGCCTGGGTCGAACGGATCGGCTCCGGCCGCGCCCTGCGGGTGACCCCGGACGGCGAGAGCGCGCTGCGCGAGCTGCTCGGCGTCGCGCTCTGAGCCACCGAGCCGCCGAGCCGCCGAGCCGCCGAACCACCGAGCCGCCGAGCCCCCTGGGACTCCCCCGCCCGCTCAGCCCATCGTCTTCGCGCCGTCCAGCGCCTCCCGGATGATGTCGGCGTGGCCCGCGTGCTGCGCCGTCTCCGCGATGACGTGCAGCAGCACCCGCCGCACCGACCAGGCGGCCCCCGGCTCGAACCACGGCGCCACCGGCAGCGCGTGCGCCAGGTCGAGGTCCGGCAGGCCCGCCACCAACGCGTCCGTCTCGGCGGCCACCCGCTCGTAGGCGGCGAGCAGCCCGGCCAGGGTCTCGTCCCCGGTCATCCGGAACTGCCCGGCCCAGTCGACCGGCTCGGCCTCCATCGCCGCCGCGCCGTCGACGGCGAACCGCATCCAGCGCGCCTCCGTCCCGCTGACGTGCTTGATCAGCCCGCCGAGGCACAGCTCGCTGACCGTGGTGCGCCGGGCGGCCTGCTCGTCGGTGAGGTCGCGGACGGTGTACCGCAGGAAGCCCCGGTGCCTGTCCAGCGCCCGCAGCAGGTCCGCCCGCTCGCCGTGGAGGGCGGTGCCGCCGGAGGTCACTCCGGCACCGTCACCGGCATGTCCCCCGACGTCCTCCCGAGGTCGATCACGCCGAACGCGGCCCCCTGCGGGTCGCCGACGGCCGCGAACCGGCCGAACGGGCTGTCCATCGGGCCGAAGTGCAGCTTCCCGCCGCGCTCGGTGATCCTGGCGACGGTCGCGTCGCAGTCGTCCACCGCGAAGTACACGCTGAGGTAGTTCGGCGCCTGGGGCGGCAGGTCGTCGGGGCCCGCCTGCATCCGGCCCAGCACCGGCTGCTCCCGGACGTCGTAGATCTTGTAGTCGACCTGCTCGGACTCCATCCGCTTCACCGTGTACGGGAAGACGGCGGGGAAGAAGCCGTCCGCGGCGGCCCCGTCGCGGGTGATCACCTCGGCCCAGGTGTACGCGCCCGGCGCGCCCTGCTTCTCGAAGCCCTCGTGGGTCCCGGCCTGCCAGACGCCGAAGACGACGCCCGCCGGGTCCTTGGCGATCACCATCGAGCCGAACTCGCCGACCGTCATCGGGCCCATCAGCACCTCGCCGCCGTGGCCGCGGATCCTCTCGGCGGTGGTGGCGGCGTCGGGCGAGGCGAGGTAGAGGCACCAGGCGGAGGTCACCTCGCCGCCCTGGTCCGGCATCGGCGGGACGATCGCGGCGACCGCCTTGCCGTCGGAGTAGGCCTGCGTGTAGTTGCCGTACTCGCTGGAGGACTCGCCGAAGGTCCAGCCGAGCACGTCGGCGTAGAACGCCTTGGCGCCCTCCGGATCGGCGAACATCGCGTCGGCCCAGCAGGGCGTTCCCTCGGGTAGCGCAGCCATGACGAAGCCCTCTCGTGTGACGTTTGTCCCGATTCGTCACCCTAGTCAGTCCCCCACCCGTCCGCGCGCGCAAAGGCGGCGGCCCGTCGGGGCCGGAACCCCCGGCGGACCGCCGCACATCCGTCGCCCCCGCTACCCGACGGCTACCCGACCGCCGCCCGGCCGAGCGCGCCCGCCGGCGTGGCCGCCGAGGTCCCCAGCCCGGTCGGCCGCAGAAGCAGGGCACCGACCGCCCCGCCGCCCGGCTCGACCGCCTCCTGCGCGAGGGTCCCCGGCGCCTCGGCCGCCTCCCGCCCGAAGTGCCGCAGCAGGTCCTCCTCCCGGTACCGCCGGCAGCCCCGGTGCCAGGCCAGGATCCCGGCGAGCCAGTTCTCCAGCTCCTTGACGTACCCGGCGAGCACCGCCCGGGCCGGCCCGTCCAGCGCGAAGTCCTCGAACAGCACCGGGAACTCCTCGGCCACCACGTGCCGGAACTGGTCGAGCCGCGCGTGCATGAGGTCGTCGACGATCCGCACCGCCGCCGGGTAGTCGCAGGTGAAGAAGTTCTGCACCACCAGCGCGGCGTTGTGCACCTCGCCCTCGAACTCGATCTCCTTCTGGTAGGAGAACAGGTCGTTCATCAGGCAGGCGTAGTCGGCGACCGCGTTCTCCAGCGAGCGCATCGGCCCGCTGGCGTAGACCTCCGGCGGCACCACGTTCCCGTGGGCCAGCCGGGACAGGCTCATGGTGAGGTCGGAACCGAAGGTGGAGCGGCGCATCTCCAGGTAGTCGACCGGGTCCGGGATCCGGTTCTGCACCTGGTTGTTGAGCTCCCAGATCCAGCTCAGCGTCATCTTCTCGACGGCCTCGCGGAGCTTCCCGCGCGCGTCGGCGGCCATCGGCCCGGCGGTCCGCTCCCAGAGGTCCGCCAGCCCGCGCTCCAGCGCGGTGAGCGGCTCCGCGGCCGGCTCGCCGTCGACCGGCATGAGCAGGAGGAACCGGGCGTGCGCCGCCTTGGCGCCGGCCAGGTCGCCGCTCCGGCCGAACGCCACCGGGAAGTAGTCGTCCGCGTACGTTCCCCAGGCCAACCAGTCGGTGGTGAGGTCGAGTTGGTCGACGGAGGCGTCCGGGTGGATCCCGGCCGCGCAGAGCGCGAGGTCGTAGTCGGCCATGCTCTCGGCGGTCCACAGACCCGCGGTGGGGTCCCCCGGCCGGATCCCCAGCAGGCCGATCCGGTCCGCCCAGGCGAGCGTGTGCAGCCGCGAGGACTCCAGGTAGGGGCTCGGGTCGACGGTGAACGGCAGCCGGAACTCCGGCAGCCGCGACGGGCCGACGGCCTGGAACGGCACGTGCGCGTGCGAGCGCGCCCGCCGCACCCCGGGGTCGACGTCCCCGCGCGAACCGCCGACCGGGCCCGTCCCGGGCGACTCCAGCGACGCGCCCGTACCCGCCGTGCCACCCTTCAGCGCCTCCAGGAGCCCGGCCAGCGGCGACTCCCCGACCGTCGGCGCCCAGGCCTTCGTCACCGGTCCCGACCGGCTCAACGAGCCCAGCTCACCGGCGAGATCGTCCAGCGCCCCGCCCGGCTTCAGCACGTCCAGCGCCGAGGTCCCCACCCCGCCGATCGCGAACGGGTCCCACCAGGTGGCGGCCCCCGCCGAACCGGCCGGACCCGCCGGGTCCGCCGCCGCCCCGCCGTCGTTCATGTAGCGGCTGGAGCGCAGGTGCCACTCGTGGCCGCCGGCCTGCCAGTCCTGGAGGCCCTTGACGTAGGCCAGCACCCGGGCGCAGCCCTCCGGGTCCAGCGCGGTGTCCGCGAACAGCTGCGGCAGTTCGGTGAGGACGGTGTTCTCGAACTGCTGGAGGCGCGAGGTCAGCAGGTCGTTGACGGCGTCCGCCGCCTCCTGGGTCGTGCACTCCAGGAACGTCTCCAGCACCAGGACGCCGTTGCTGAGTTCACCCTCGTCCTCGACCTCGCGCTGGTACGAGAAGAGGTCGTTGCGCAGGTGGACGCCGTCCGAGAAGGCGTCCATCAGCACCCGCAGCGGCCGCGCCCCCGACACCTCCGCCGGCACCTCCGCCCCCGCCGCGTACTCGATCAGCCCGGCCGACCACGGCGCCCCGCCCACCTTGCGGCGCATCTCGATGTACTCCACGGGGTTGGCGATCCGCCCCGCGTTGATGTTGGCCAGCTCCCAGAGCGACTCGTTGAGCAGGTTCCGGGTGCTCTCCGCGAACCGGACCCGCCAGTCCTCCCCCATCGACGGCACGGTGCGCCGCCACAGATCGGCGAGCCCGGCCTCGACCGGGTTGACCGGCTCGGGCACCTCCGCCCCCGGATCGGCCGGCATGAACAGCGGCAACCGGTCCAGGTACGCCTTCCCGCCCTCCCGGTCATTGCTCCGCTTGAAGACCTCCAGGAAGTGGTCGTCGAAGAAGAACACCCAGACGTACCAGTCGGTGACCAGCGACAACGCCTCCGCGGACGCGTCCGGATGGGTGTACGCGCAGAGCAGCCCGTAGTCGTGGGCGTCCAGGTCCGCCCTGGTCCAGACCCCCGACCCCTCCAGCATGCCCATCTCCCGGGCCCACCCGGCGGAATGCTCCCGCGCCTCGTCGAGATGCGGATTGAGCCGCGCCGGGTGCGGCACGTAGAAGGACGGCAGTTCGAACGGCTGGGACACCGGGCGAGCCTTTCTGGACGCGTCGACGAGGCCGACTCAGCTTTACCCGACTTCAACGATCTCAGCCGGAGAACCGGAACAGTCATATGAGATCGCCCGGTTCCCTCGAACACCTGCCCAACTCCCCCCTCCCGATTAGCTCACCCGTGCGACTGATCGGCCCCACCCCACCCATCCTCGCCCTGCCCCCGCCGACGTGTTGGTAGGGTCCGCGAACGGCACCGACGCTTTCCGACGTTCGACGACCGACAAGGGGATCAGCCGCCGTGAAGTACATCGAGGTCGAGCAGAAGTTCCGACTCCTCAGCCCCGTGCAGGAGTTGAAGGACGTCCTCACCAACCTCGGTGCCGTGCCCGGGAGTCCGGCGCGGCAGGTGGACACGTACTACAACGCGCCGCACCGGGACTTCCTCGACAACGACGTCGTGTCGGAGTGGCTGCGGGTGCGGGTGGAGGAGGGGGTGGCGTCGGTCAACTTCAAGCGGTTCCATCCGGTCGCGTCGCCGGTCAAGACGCACTGCGACGAGTACGAGAGCAGCGTCGGCGATGCCGAGGCCGTGCGGCGGCTGCTGGGTTCGCTCGACTTCGCGGAGCTGACCGTCGTCGACAAGACGCGTGAGGAGTGGCACGTCGACGGGATCGCCGTCGCCTTCGACAGCGTGGCGGGCCTGGGCGAGTTCGTCGAGTTCGAGTTCAAGGGCGACGCCGACGGCGTCGAGCAGGCCACCGCCCGGCTGGAGGCGTTCATCGCGGCGCTCGGGGTCGAGCTCGGCGGCCGGATCCACCTCGGCTACCCGCACATGACGCTCGGTCTGGAGTAGGCGGCGCCCGGCCCTCGCACCCTCCGACGACGAACCACCCCCTGGTTTCAAGGAATCACCAGGTCATGGCGTGTTGACGCGACCCCCTCCTCGCCCGTCCAGCAGACTGGGCGCGACCCGAGTCCACGCTCCGAGGAGGTCGTCCCATGAACGTCACCGTGCGGCTCGCCCAGCAGCCCGAGGCCGACGAGCTGCTCGGGCGGAGCCCGCTCGCCGCGCTCGTGGGGATGCTGCTGGACCAGCAGGTGCCGATGGAGTGGGCGTTCACCGGGCCGCTCACGATCGCCCGGCGGCTGGGGCACGAGGACCTCGACGCGCACGAGATCGCCACGTACAACCCCGAGGAGTTCGTCGCGCTGTTGTGCGAGAAACCGGCCGTGCACCGGTATCCGGCGGCGATGGCGAAGCGGGTGCAGCAGCTCTGCCAGTTCCTGGTGGCGCAGTACGACGGCGACGCGGGCGCGCTCTGGAAGGAGGTCGCGACCGGGCGCGAGCTGCTCAGCCGGCTCAACGCCCTTCCGGGGTTCGGGAAGCAGAAGTCGCAGATCTTCCTCGCGCTGCTCGGCAAGCAGTACGGCGTGCGGCCGGAGGGCTGGCGGGAGGCGGCGGGGGTGTACGGCGAGGAGGGGTCGTTCCGCTCGGTCGCGGACATCACCGGGCCCGAGTCGCTGGAGCAGGTGCGCGTCACCAAGCAGGAGGTGAAGCGCGTCGCCAAGGAGGAGAAGGCGGCGAAGGAGGCGCAGGCGAAGGCCAAGGCCCGGGTCTGAAGGGCACCGCCGGGCCCCGGGAAAACCCGTTGCCCGGACGTCCCCGTACGAGCGACGCTCGGCCCATGACCGATGCCGCCGCCCCCGCCGTGTCCGCGCTCTTCGCCCCCGACGGACGACTGATCGCCGTGCCGCGCCGCACCGCCCGACGCGAGCAGCTGCTCGACCACCTCGCCCGGACGCTCTTCGAGCCGGACCGCGCCTACTCCGAGCGCGAGGTCAACGACGCCCTGCGGACGGTCCACGACGACTTCCCGGCCCTTCGCCGCCACCTCGTCGAGGGCCACCGCCTCACCCGCGCCAAGGACGGCAGCAGCTACCGGCGCACCGCGGCCTGACGGACGGACGCACCGCGGCCGCCGCCGGGGGAGCCCGCCGGCGTGCGGGTCACGGCCCTCCCCGGGTGCACGCGAAGGCCCCGGTCGCGCATGCCGCGCGACCGGGGCCCGACGCCGCCGGGTGCCGGGACGCCTACACCAGGACCGGCTCCCGCTCGGTCTTCCCGGCGGCGGCGGGAGCGGCCCCGCCGGCCTTCCGCCGCCCGGGCAGCGCGAACATCAGCAGGAACACCACCACCAGCACCCCGAGCACCCACCACATCGCGTGCTGGAACGCGACGGTGAACGGCTCGCCGGCCACCGTCCCGTCCGGCACCGCGCCGAAGAAGGCCACCGACACCAGGCCCAGGCCGAGCGCCAGGCCCACCTGGTTCACCGTGTTGATCAGCCCGGACGCCGAACCGGCGTGCTCCCGCGGCACCTCCGCCAGCACCGCGTCCGTGATCGGCGCGACGATCAGGCCCATCCCGGCGCCCATCACCACCAGGGGCAGCGCCATCTGCCAGGGCGCGATGCCGGTGCCGTACCGGTGCGCCTCGCCGATGTAGACGAGCACGCCGAGCGCCATCACCAGTGCGCCCGCCTGGAGCACCTTGCGCCCGAACCGGGGGACGAGCTGCTGCACGGAGACGCCGGCCGCCGTCGAGCAGGCGAGCGAGAACGGGATGCCGGTCGCGCCGGCCTTCAGCGGGCTCCAGCCGAGGCCCAGCTGCATGTAGAGGGTCCAGACCAGGAAGAAGATGCCGGTGACCACGCCGAAGGTCAGCTGGACGCCGATGCCCGCCGCGAAGGACTTCACCCGGAACAGCGAGAGCTCCACCAGCGGCGAGCCGTCCCGCCGCGTCTTCACCCGCTCGTAGGCGACGAACAGCGCGAACACCGGCAGGCTGCCGACCATCACCAGGTGGCCCCAGAGCGGCCAGCCGGCCTCCCGGCCGTGGGTCAGCGGGTAGATCAGCATCAGCAGCGCGGCACTGGCCAGCACCACGCCGGGCAGGTCGAGCTTCAGGGCGCGCTCGGCCTTCGACTCGTTGATGAAGACCCGGCCGAGCAGCAGGCCGGCGATGCCGACCGGCAGGTTGATCAGGAAGATCGGGCGCCAGCCGAGGCCGAACACGTCCCACTCCGTGAGCAGTGCGCCGATCAGCGGACCGCTGACCGCGCCGAGCCCGACCACCGCGCCGAACAGGCCGAACACCTTGCCGCGCTCCTCCGCCGGGAAGGTCGCGTGCACGATCGACAGCACCTGCGGCACCATCAGCGCCGCCGTCCCGCCCTGGAGGATCCGCATCGCGACCAGCATCTCGGAGCCGCTCGCGAAGCCGCACAGCGCCGAAGCGAGCGTGAAGCCCGCTATTCCGATCAGGAACAGCCGCTTCCGGCCGTAGATGTCACCCAACCGGCCACCGGTGATCAGACCGATCGCGAAGGCCAGCGCATAGCCGCCGGTCACCCACTGCACGGCGGAGAACGACGCACCCGTGGACTCCTGGATGCTCGGGATCGCGATGTTCACGATCGTGACGTCCACCAGGTCCATGAAGGAGGCCGTCATCACGATCGCCAGCGCGATCCACCTCCGCCGGTCCGAAACCCTGCCCAGCACGCCCTCGCCCACCACACGCTCCTCGTCGCCGTTCCTCGTCAGCACGTCGACGAAGTTAGAGGGTGACTAGGTCAGGTCCTGACCGCGACTTCCGGCACCCTGGATCCCATGACCGACACCCCGGCACGACTCCTCAGCCTGCTCTCCCTCCTCCAGACCCCGCGCGAGTGGCCCGGCAGCGAGCTCGCCGAGCGGCTCCGGGTCAGCCCGCGCACCATCCGCCGCGACATCGACCGGCTGCGCGACCTCGGCTACCCGGTCGAGGCCACCATGGGGCCGGTCGGCGGCTACCGGCTGGTCGCGGGCACCGCGATGCCGCCGCTGCTGCTCGACGACGAGGAGGCCGTGGCCATCGCGGTCGGCCTGCGGGCGGCGGCCGGGCACGCCGTCGTCGGCATCGAGGAGGCCTCGGTGCGCGCCCTCGGCAAACTGCTCCAGGTGCTGCCCGCCCGGCTCCGCCACCGGGTCGCCACCCTGGACCGGGCCACCCTCCCGCTGCTCACCGGGGACGGCCCGACCGTCGACCCGGAGGACCTCACCGTGCTGGCCAACGCGGTCACCAACCGCGAGCGGCTGCGCTTCGCCTACCGGGCCGGCGACGGCGCCCAGACCCGGCGCCAGGTCGAACCGGAGCGCCTGGTCTCGGCCGGCCGCCGCTGGTACCTGGTCGGCTTCGACCTCGACCGGGACGACTGGCGGCTGTTCCGGGTGGACCGGATCGGCGAGCCCTTCGCCACCGGTGCCCGCTTCACCCCGCGCCCGCTCCCCGCCGAGGACGCCGCCGCGTACGTGGCGGGCAAGCTCCGGCGGCAGTCCCCCACCCCGACCCTGGACGCCACCCTCCACCTGCCCGCCGACGAGGTCCGCCACCGGCTGGGCGGCCACGGCGACGCCGACGAGGTCGAGCCGCTCGACGAGCACACCTGCCGCTTCCGCTCGCACACCGACGCCCCCGACTGGCTGGCCGTGCGGCTGCTGATGCTCGGCTGCGACTTCGAGGTCCACTCACCGCCGGAGATGCGCACCCGCCTCCGTGACCTCGCCGCCCGCGCCACCCGCGCCGCGGACCCGGCCGGGCGCGCCGGCTGACAGCGGCCCGGGCCAGCCGGGCCGCCGCGCCCGCCGGGGCCCGACGGCCGCCGGACCCGGACGGTCCCGGCGGCGGCCGGAGCGGCCCGCACGCGCGTCAGACGCCGTACTCGGCGGTGATCACGGCACGCGCCAGGGTGTGGAAGGTGATGTTGAAGCCGACCTGGGCCGGCGGGGTGTCGGCGGTGACGTCCAGGGCGTCCACGTCGAGGGCGTGGACGGCGAAGGCGTAACGGTGGGCCGGGCCGGGCGGCGGGGCGGCGCCGTCGTACTTGTTGCTCGGGAAGTCGTTGCGGCCGTGGAAGGAGCGCTCGCCCGGCAGGTCGGCGTCGGAGGCGCCGGCGCCGCGCGGCAGGCCGGTGGTGTCGGCGGGCAGGTTGAGGGCGAGCCAGTGCCACCACCCGGAGCCGGTCGGGGCGTCCGGGTCGTAGCAGGTGACGACGATCGAGCGGGTGCCCTCGGGCAGCCCCGACCAGGCCAGCTGCGGCGAGACGTTGTCCCCGCCGTAGCGGAACTCCTCGGCCAGCGTCCCGCCGTCGGTGATGTCCTCGCTGGTCAGCGGGAAGGACGGCACCTGCGGCAGGAACTCGTACGGCAGCGGCGGACGCACACTCATCGAGGGTCACCTCTCGGCACGGGGGGAACGGGGCTGCCCGGGCCCGGGTGCGGGCCGTCGGACAGGATGCACAGGATTCACCTTAGTGGGGTGACCAACCGGCTTGCCCGGCCCTACAGTCGGGTTATGTCCCCGCGATTCGCCCGTGTTCTCCGAGACTCCCGTGCCGCGCTGATCACGATGCTCGGCGCACTGGCCGTCATCTGGGGTGTCCAGGTGGCGAACTGGCTCGACGACTACCGGCTCTCCTACGAGTACGGGATGAACTCCGGGCAGCTGGACGAGCTGCCCGACATGCTCACCATGCCGCTGCTGCACTTCGGTTGGGACCACATCGAGGCCAACTCCTGGCCGCTGTTCGCCTTCGGCTTCCTGGCCGCGTACCGGGGGATGAAGCGGTTCCTGCTGGCGACGGCCCTGATCGTGGTGTCCAGCGGGCTGACGGTCTGGTTCTTCGAACGGCCCGACGTCGTCACCGCGGGGGCCAGCGGGGTGGTCTACGGCTACTTCGGCTACGTGGTGCTGCGCGGGATCTTCGACCGCAACCTGGTGGACACGGTGATCGGCGTGATCGTCGCCGCGCTGTACTCCTACCTGCTGCTGGGCGTGCTGCCGAGCGCGCAGGGCGTCAGCTGGCTGGGCCACCTGGGCGGGCTGATCGGCGGCCTGGCCGGCGCCTGGCTGCTGCGCGACCGCGGCGACCGGCGTGACGGGGGCGGCCGGACCGCGCGGAACGCCCCGAAGAGCGCGGCGGACCCGGCGAGCCCGGGCACCGCGCTGCTCAAGGAACTCGACGACCTGGGCATCTGACCACCACGCCGGCCCCGGCCGGTGGAGACCGCCCCGCCCCCGCCGCCGCCCGGCCGGACCTGATCGGACCCGATCGGACCCGATCGCCGATTGGCCGGATTCGATCGATCAGCTGCGCGAAATGATCCTGACCATGCCAACATGCGGACCCTAAGCTCCCCCTCAGTCGTGATCATCCGACGAGGGGGAGCACTCCAATGTCCACACCACGGATCACCCGCCGCGGCCTGCTCGCCGGAGCCGCCGGCACCGCCGGTGCCGCCGCCCTGGCGACCGTCGCCGGCGCCGGCGAGGCGTCCGCCGCCACCGTCCCGGCACCCGCCCCGTACGCCCTCAAGCTGCCGCACCAGATCGAGGCCGAGGCCCTGGTCGACCACCTGCGGCTGCGCCCCTGGGACCACCTCGCCAACCGCTACAAGCGGGCCGGCGTGTTCGACGACGTCCCGACCAGTGTCCGCTGGGGCGCCGCCGGCCACCCGGAGGAGTTCTCCAACCTCTCCCAGTGCTCCTCGTTCCTGACCCTGGCGCTCCAGCGCGCCTACGGGACCGCGCCCACCGTGCCGGCCGGCACCCCGATGCCCTGGGGCGACTACAGCTACGGCTGGGCGACCCGGGAGTACTTCCAGCAGTACTTCATCAAGGACCCGGCCAATCCCAACCCCTACCCGACCGCGGAGAAGTACCAGCAGGCCTTCCTCGACACGGCCTCGCTCCCGCACTTCACCCGCGTCACCAAGCCGGTGAACCTGCGCCCCGGCGACCTGGTGGCCCTCGACTACTACCCGGGCGAGGACAACACCAAGCCGTACACCGGACACATCGTCATGATCCGCGAGCGCAAGGGCACCTGGTCCGAACCGGCGGTGGACGCCAAGATCGGCCGCCCGGTCGTCCCCTACGTCTTCGAGGTCGTCGACTGCACCAGCGACCCGCACGGCAACCCGGCGCTCGGCGGCACCGCCACCGACCTCTACCGGGCGTTCCCGGACACCCGGATCGAGGAGGTCCCGGGCACCGCCGGCTCCTCCACCTGGAAGGAGCACGACGGCGTCGGCTACGGCCACATGGTGTTCTACGCGGACGCCGACACCAAGCTGTTCGCCGGCTACCGCTGGAGCCTGAACACCACGGTGCCGCGCACCGTCGCCGAGCGCCCGATCTCGGCCGGCCGGGTCTGGCTCGGCGACAGCATCTGAGTCAGGGCTGGCGACCACCCCTCATCTGCGCCGCCGGGACGTCCCGAACAGGCTCCGGGAGATCTCCCTCCCGAGCTGCGTCCCGGCGGAGCGGGCGAAGGACTTCAGCGCCGGGTTGGCCAGCAGCGACCCGAGCAGCCCGGCGTCCGCCTTCTCCCGCCGGGCCCCGGGCTCCCGCCGTTCGGCCGGCTCCCGCCGTTCCACCGGCTCGCGCCGCTCCTGCGGCTCCCGCTCCTCCGCGGGCACCGGCACCGGCTCCGCCTCCGGCCGGGCCGCCCGCGCCGCCAGCTTCTCGTACGCCGACTCCCGGTCGACCGCGTCCCGGTACTTCCCCGTCAGCGCCGACCCGTCCACCGCCGCCCGCAGCTCCGCCGGGTCGAGCGGCCCCATCAGCGACTGCGGCGCCCGCAGCCTGGTCGCCGCGACCGGCGTCGGCGCGCCCTTCTCGGACAGCACCGTGACCACCGCCTCGCCCGTCCCCAGCGAGGTCAGCACCTCCCCCAGGTCGTACGCGGGCGACTTCGGGAAGGTCGAGACGGTCGCCTTGAGCGCCTTGGCGTCGTCCGGGGTGAAGGCCCGCAGCGCGTGCTGCACCCGGTTGCCCAGCTGCGCCAGCACGTCCCCCGGCACGTCCTTCGGCGTCTGGGTGACGAAGAAGATCCCCACCCCCTTGGAGCGGATCAGCCGCACGGTCTGGGTGATCGCCTCCAGGAAGGCCTTGGAGGCGCCCTTGAACAGCAGGTGGGCCTCGTCGAAGAAGAAGACCAGCTTCGGCCGGTCGAGGTCCCCGACCTCGGGCAGCTCCTGGTAGAGGTCGGCGAGCAGCCACATCAGGAAGGTCGAGAAGAGCCGCGGCCGGTCCTGCACGGCGGGCAGCTCCAGCACCGAGACCACGCCCCGGCCGTCCTCCGCCCGTCGCAGCAGCTCCGCGGTGTCGAACTCCGGCTCGCCGAAGAACGCCCCGGCGCCCTCGTTCTCCAGCAGGGTGAGCGAGCGCAGGATCACCCCGGCGGTGGCGGCGGAGAGCCCGCCGATGCCCTTCAGCTCCGCCTTCCCCTCGGGGGAGGTGAGGAAGGTGATGACCGCCGTGAGGTCCTTGAGGTCGTACAGCTCCAGGCCCTGCCGGTCGGCGTAGTGGAAGACCAGGCCGAGCGAGGACTCCTGGGTCTCGTTCAGGTCCAGCACCTTGGAGAGCAGCAGCGGCCCGAAGCTGGTCACCGTCGCCCGCAGCGGGATGCCGGTGCCCAGGCCGCCGAGCGCGTAGAACTCGGCGGGGCAGCCGCGGGCCTGCCAGTCCTGGCCGACCTCGGCGGCCCGGGCCGCGGTCCGCCCGCCCGGCTCGCCGGGGGCGGCCACCCCGGAGACGTCGCCCTTGATGTCGGCGAGGAACACCGGCACGCCCTGGGCGGAGAGCTGTTCGGCGATCAGCTGGAGGGTCTTGGTCTTGCCGGTGCCGGTGGCCCCGGCCACCAGCCCGTGCCGGTTGAGCACCCCGAGCGGCACCCGCACCGGGGCGCCGGCGTACGCGGTGCCGTCCAGCAGCACCGCGCCGAGATCGAGCGCGGGGCCGGTGAAGGCGTACCCGTCGGCGATCTCCCGGACGGCGGACGGAACAGCAGCGGACATCGGACGACCCTCCAACCGCGCGGGACCTACACGACATTTCCCATGAAACAGCCGCAATCCCCCGCCCGCAGCCCGTACCCGTGCGCGTGGCGGCGCCGCGGCTGCTGCGCCACCCGCCGCCCAAACGGTAGGCTTTCCGTGTGATCTTCAAGCGCATCGGCAATGGGCGGCCGTACCCGGATCACGGCCGTACCAGCACCCGCCAGTGGGCGGACGTCGCCCCGCGCCCGGTGCGACTCGACCAGCTGGTGACCACCAAGGGACAACTGGATCTGGAAACCCTCCTGGCGGAGGACTCCACCTTCTACGGGGACCTCTTCGCGCACGTCGTGAAGTGGCACGGTGACCTGTACCTGGAGGACGGACTGCACCGGGCGGTCCGCGCCGCGCTCCAGCAGCGCCAGGTGCTGCACGCCCGTGTCCTCGAAATGGAATGAACCCGGGGGCCGCCCGGCCGGCCCCGCACGCGTTCGGACCGCTCCCCGGCTCCTTCCGGGGGGCGGTCCGTTCGTACCCGGGTGCGGTCGCGGTGCCGCCATTCGGGTACCGGCGTACTCCCGATGATGATCGTTTAGTACCTTCACCGCTGTACGGCACTAATCTGCTGACTACGGCCGCGACCGCGTTCGCGTGACACCGCTTCGCGCGGCACCGCGCCCGGCCCACCGTCACCCGATCCCCGCCCCGGCACGAGGGGGAGACAAACCGTGAGCATGTTGACTCCCCAAGGCCTGAAGGGGAAGCAGTACCGGATCACCGGCAACTCCTATCCGCGGCTGGGCCGCCCGCCGAAGAAGAGCCGCAAGGTGATCGCGCTGATCGCCGCGGTGCTCGCGCTGGCGCTGATCGGGCTCGGCGGCGTCCAGCTCTGGGACATCTTCAGCGGCAAGGGCAAGAACGCCGCCGCCGAGGCCTGTGCCACCCCGTCGGGCAAGCCGCTGGCCGCCCCGGCCCCGGAGGCGACGCCGACCGCCCCGGGCTCCGCCACCGCGCCGATCGACCCGAAGGCCGTGCCGCAGCCGGCGGCGGTCACCGTGAACGTCTACAACGCCACCGCCAAGGCCGGCCTCGCCGCCCGCACCGCCGAGGAGCTGAAGAAGCGCGGCTTCACCATCGGCAAGGTCGGCAACGCCCCGGCCGAGCTGGACAAGAAGGTGCCCGGCACCGCCCAGGTGATCGCCGGCCCGGCCGGCGCCGGGGCGTCCACCCTGGTCGGCTCGGTGATCGCGGGCGCGACCAGCACCGCCGACGCCCGCACCGACACCACCGTGGACTTCGTCATCGGCGACAGCTACAACGCGCTGCTCGACGAGACCCAGGCCGCCGCCGCGCTGGCCCTGGCCACCACGCCGGTCCCGGCCCCGAGCAGCACCGGCAGTTGCTGACCCTCCCCCGCACCCGCACGACGAAGCCCCCCGGCAGCGCGCCGGGGGGCTTCTCGTCGTCCGCACGGGCCGGGTCCGGGCGAACCGGGTCCGGGCGAACCGGGTCCGGAAGGACCGCTCAGCCCGCCGTGCCGTACAGCCGGTCGCCCGCGTCGCCGAGGCCCGGGACGATGTAGCCGTTCTCGTTCAGCCGCTCGTCGACGGCCGCGGTGACCACGGTCACCGGCAGGCCGGCCAGCTCGCGCTCCATCACCGCGACGCCCTCGGGCGAGGCCAGCAGCACCACGGCGGTGACGTCGGTGGCGCCGCGCTCGATCAGCATCCGGATCGCCGCGACCAGCGTGCCGCCGGTGGCCAGCATCGGGTCGAGCACGTAGACCTGGCGGCCGGAGAGGTCGTCGGGCATCCGGGTGGCGTAGGTGGAGGCCTCCAGGGTCTCCTCGTTGCGCACCATGCCCAGGAAGCCGACCTCGGCGGTCGGCAGCAGCCGGGTCATGCCGTCCAGCATGCCGAGGCCGGCCCGCAGGATCGGCACCACCAGCGGGCGCGGGTAGGACAGCCGGGTGCCGGTGGTCACGGCCACCGGGGTGGTGATCTCCACCTCGTCGGTGCGGACGTCCCGGGTGGCCTCGTACGCGAGGAGGGTCACCAGCTCGTCGGTCAGGCGACGGAAGGTCGGCGAGTCGGTGCGCTCGTCGCGCAGGGTGGAGAGCTTGTGGGCGACCAGGGGGTGGTCGACGACGTGGATCCGCATGCATCGAGGTTAGCCCGGGTCCGGACGCCCGTACGACACGCCGTGCCAGGCCGGGCCGCGGTCCGACCCGGGCGGGTGCCGGTTCCCGTCGTGACGCGCCGTGACGTGGCGAGAATGTCCGGACGGGTCGTCCTCCTGTGGTATCAACCCGGCCGATCTGGGAAAGTCAGGTCCTATGACGAGCAACCCGAACCCCGGGGACGGCTCGGCGGCCGGGGCCCCGGCCCCGTCGGGCGGGCGCTCCGGTCCGCCCCCGGACCGGCCGGAGACCGAGGCGGAGCGCCGCAGGCGCCGCGCCGTCTTCCTGCGCGAGCTCACCGAGGCCCGCGAACTCCGCGAGCGGGTGCAGCCCCGCCGGACCAAGGAACGCCGGATGCGCGAAGCGATGCGGATGCGAACCTTCCGCATCTGACGGCCCCTCCACGGCTTCTCCACAGACCCTCTGCCGCGCGGCCCCCGTTACACCGTCCGGCGGCCAACCCTTCCGACACGACCTGCAAAGACGCGCTGCAGAACACCCCCCGCAGAGCCGTGCTTTCTGTCACGATTCCGATGGGACGGTCCGAACAGCGGACCGCCTCTGGCGCGGGGGCGGCCAGTTCCGCGCCGCCCGCGAGCGCCGACAGCCTAGACCGAGACTTGGGAGTGTCCCTGGTGGCGTACTTCGCTGCAGTGCTTGCTCGCACCGAGGACGGGTGGGATGTGAGCGAGACGGAGCTCGACGACGTCGAAACCCTCGCCGACCTGGCCGACCTGGCCCGCGAGGCGGCCCAGGACGACGACAGCGTCCTGGTCTTCATCGAACAGGAGGACGCCTGGTTCGCCATCGTCCGGGTGGACGGCGAGGAGGACCCGCGGATCTTCGTGTCGGACGGCGCCGCCGCCGCCCGCAGCTCCTACGGCTCCGTCCTCACCGACGAGCTGGTCGACCAGGCCGGCGAGAGCGAGTTCGGCGACCTCGACAACCTGGTCGCCGAGCTGGAGGACGACGCGGAGGCCGAGGAGCAGGAGGACGACGAGGACGGCGAGGGCCAGGGCGGCGTCCCGGTCGGCCCGCTCGGCGACGCCCACCTGCTGACCGAGTTCGGCCTCGCCGCCGACGAGCTGATCGCCCTCAGCGGCGAGGGCGCGGTGCCCGGCGACGCCCTGGAGGAGATCGCCGAGGCGCTCGGCTGCGGCGAGGTCCTGGAGGCCGTCCGGTAACGCCCCGTGTCCGTCCTCCGGACGGCCGGACCCCCGTCATGCCCGACACTGGATGCCATGCAGTCCGTCCGCCCGATCTCGCCGCTGCCCGCCCCCGTCCGCCCCGACCCGGTCCGCGACCGCTGGGCGGCGCCGATGCGCCTCGCCATCGCCGAGGCCGCCCTGGCGCCGGCCACCGGTGACGTCCCGGTCGGGGCGCTCGTCCTCGGCCCGGACGGCGAGGTCCTCGGCCGCGGCCACAACGAGCGCGAGGCCGTCGGCGACCCGACCGCGCACGCCGAGGTGGTCGCCGTCCGCGCGGCGGCGGAGAAGCTCGGCGAGTGGCGGCTGAGCGGGTGCACGCTGGTCGTCACGCTGGAGCCCTGCACCATGTGCGCGGGCGCGATCGTGCTCTCCCGGATCGACCGGGTGGTCTACGGCGCCCTCGACGAGAAGGCCGGCGCGGCCGGCTCGCTCTTCGACGTGATGCGCGACCGCCGGCTCAACCACCGGCCCGAGGTGATCGGGGGCGTCCTCGCCGACGAGTGCGGGGAACAGCTCCGCGCCTTCTTCGACACCCACCGCTGAACCCCCGGCAGGACCCCCGAGGGACCCCGGCAGGACCCCGGCGGGACAAGGATTTCGTTCCCGCGCCACCCGTCCGGTAGAGTTCCCCTCGGTAGCGTGTCCGAGCGGCCAAAGGAGCACGCCTCGAAAGCGTGTGTGGGGGCAACTCCACCGTGGGTTCGAATCCCACCGCTACCGCCAGCAAGGCCGAAGGGCCCGTCCGGTGAACCGGACGGGCCCTTCGGCGTTCCCGCGCACCCTCGGGCGCGGAAAGGGCTCCGTACCCGTCGGCCGATGACCACCAACGCCTGTCGAGTACGGAGCCTGGAAGAGGGGGAGCGGTTCGGGGGGACTGACCGCTCCCCCGGCGGAGTCCCACAACCGGGGCCGCGTCGGGGGGAAGCCGCGGCGCCCGGTCCCACAGCGGGGAGCTCCGGATCCACGTACCGGGGATTCCTGCCAGATCCTCGGTACATCAACCATCCTGCCGCGCTCCGCCGGACCGGGCACCCGGAGAAAGGCCCCACTCGCGGGGACCTTCGTCCCGGCAGGTGAACGCGTCGCACACTTGATAGGCCGTCCGGGTGGATAAGCTGCCCGTTGCACCGGGCCGCTCGGGGACCGGGCGACGACGGCCCACGGCAGGGAGGAAGGCCACCGGATGGCGCAGGCGAAGAAGATCGGAATGGTCCTGCTGCTCATCTTCGTGCTCTACACGATCATCACCTCGCCCGCCCGTGCGGCCGAGCTGGTCCAGTTGGGGTTCGAAGGCATCTCGAACGCCGCCAAGGCGGTCGGCACCTTCATGACCGGCCTGGTGAAGTAGCCCGGACCCCAC
Source organism: Kitasatospora sp. NPDC058115 (assembly GCF_042884635.1). Classification (NCBI taxonomy): domain Bacteria; kingdom Bacillati; phylum Actinomycetota; class Actinomycetes; order Kitasatosporales; family Streptomycetaceae; genus Kitasatospora; species Kitasatospora sp. NPDC058115. The sequence goes on along the minus strand of NZ_JBHVTL010000041.1, from coordinate 24,420 downwards.
CGGCTACGGTGGGCCCGACCACCCGACCCCGTCCGCGAGGAGCGGCACCGTGATCCGCCACCTGGTCCTGTTCAAGCTCAACGAAGGCGTCAGCAAGGACGACGAGCGCGCGCTCGCCGGCGCCAAGGCCTTCGCCGAGCTCGGCCCGGTCGTCCCCGAGCTGCGCGAGTGGGAGTGCGGCTGGAACACCACCGACCGCGACATCGCCCACGACTACGCCATCAACAGCCTGGTCGAGGACCGCGAGGCCCTCCAGGCGTACCTCACCCACCCGGCCCACCAGGCCGCGGCCGCGCAGTGGCGCGAGTTCGCCACCTGGGTGATCGCCGACATCGAGGTCTGAGCCCGGCGGGCCGCCCCCCGACGCGCCCGGCCCGGCCGACGCGTCCCCCGGACGGCCCGCGGCGCCCCGCCCGGCATCCGGGCGGGGCGCCCCGCTCCGTCCCGGGACGAACCCGCCCCCCGCACCGCCTCCCGCACCGCCCCCGCACCGCCGCCGTGACCGGCGGGGCCGGACGGCGCACCAACACACCTCCACGCGGTACTTGCCCGACGCGTGCCCGCCTTGTGATGCTATGACCGGTTTTGCCGGACATGGCGAGGTGCTGAACCAGACGCGACACCCGGTCCGCAGGTCCCACCGTTGTCGACTTTGGGAGGGGTGACGTGTCCGTGCGGACACCAGGGAGCGCACCGGACGACGAGGTGCTGGCCGCCGTGATCAGCCCGGCCGGCGAGCTCCGCCCGGACGGCCTGCGCGGTCCCGGCGGCCGCCCCGCCGTCGACGTCCGCACCCTCACCCGGGTGCTCTTCGAGCGGCTCGCCGAGCTGCCCCCGGACACCCCCGAGCGCGAGCGGGTCCGGGCCGCGCTGATCGAGATCAACATCCCCCTCGTCCGCTACGCCGCCACCCGCTTCCGCAGCCGCAGCGAGCCGATGGAGGACGTCGTCCAGGTCGGCACCATCGGCCTGATCAACGCCATCGACCGGTTCGACCCCGAGCGGGGGGTGCAGTTCCCCACCTACGCGCTGCCGACCATCCTCGGCGAGATCAAGCGCTACTTCCGCGACAACGTCCGCACCATGCACGTCCCGCGCCGGCTCCAGGAGCTCTGGGTGCAGGTCAGCGGCGCCATGGAGGAGCTGACCGTGGCGCACGGCCGGGCCCCCAAGGTGCCGGAGATCGCCGCCAGCCTGCGCATCCCCGAGGAGGACGTCCGGGCCTGCCTGGACGCCGGGCGGGCGTACAACGCGGCCTCGCTGGAGGCCGCCCAGGAGCACGAGGGCGGGCTGGCGCTGCTCGACCGGCTCGGCTACGAGGACTCCGCGCTGGCCGAGGTCGAGCACCGGGACATGGTCCGCCACCTGTTGGTGCAGCTGCCCGAGCGGGAGCGCCGGATCGTCATGCTGCGGTTCTTCGCCAATCTGACGCAGTCGCAGATCAGCACCGAGCTGGGGATGTCCCAGATGCACGTCTCGCGGCTGCTGTCGCGGATCCTCACCCGGCTGCGGACCGGGAACTCCTGGGAGGACTGACCGCGCTGCGTCGTGACGGCGCGATAGCGGCACGTCACCGCCGCGTGACATCTTGCGACGCTCGGGTTTGCCGGGGACCGTGAGCCGGTATGCAGGGTTGGAGGGGGTCCGACGCGGGCGCGGGAACGTTCCGGGGACGGCGCCCGTTGGACCGTCAGTCACGAGGGGGTGGGTGCATGTCCTCAGATGTGGGCACTGCGGAGATCCACGCTGCACCGGCCGGCGCCGCGGGGATCCCGCTCCAGCGCGCCGCGGCCGCGCCGGACGCGGGGCTCGACACCCGCACGCTCTCCCGCTCCCTCTTCGGACGGCTGGGCGCCCTGGAACCGGGCAGCGCCGAGCACACCTACGTGCGCGACACCCTGATCGAGCTCAACCTGCCGCTGGTGCGCTACGCCTCGGCGCGCTTCCGCAGCCGCAACGAGCCGATGGAGGACATCGTCCAGGTCGGCACGATCGGCCTGATCAAGGCGATCGACCGGTTCGACCCGGAGCGCGGGGTCGAGTTCCCGACCTTCGCGATGCCGACGGTGGTCGGCGAGATCAAGCGCTTCTTCCGGGACACCAGCTGGTCGGTGCGGGTGCCCCGGCGGCTCCAGGAGCTGCGGCTGGCGCTCACCAAGGCGGGCGACGAGCTCTCCCAGCGCCTCGACCGCTCCCCCACCGTGGCCGAGCTGGCCGCCTGCCTCGGCGTCAGCGAGGAGGACGTGGTGGAGGGCCTGGCGGTCGGCAACGCGTACACCGCCAGCTCGCTGGACTCCAGCCCGAGCGAGGAGGACGGCGAGGGCCCGCTGGCCGAGCGGCTCGGCTACGAGGACCTCGCGCTGGAGGGCGTGGAGTACCGGGAGTCGCTGAAGCCGCTGCTGGCCAAGCTGCCGCCGCGCGAGCGCCGGATCATCATGCTGCGGTTCTTCGGCAACCTGACCCAGTCCCAGATCGGCGAGGAGATCGGCATCTCGCAGATGCACGTCTCGCGGCTGCTGACCCGGACGCTCACCCAGCTGCGCGAGGGCCTGACCGCCGAGGCGTGACCGCCGGGGCACGGGCACCGCGGCGGGGCCCGGCGGGCCCCGCCGCCGCCTCAGGGTGCCAGCAGGTTGGTCCGCAGTCCCGCCAGCACGGCCTCGTCCAGCCCGAGGCCGTCGGCCCAGAACGCCCCGAAGTCCGGCCAGCCGGCCTCGACCTCCTCGAAGGCCGCGTCCAGGTAGTGGCGTTCGGCCCGGAAGACCGGCAGCAGCAGCTCGGGCTCGTGCATCAGACCGCGGGTCCGGAAGCCCTCCAGGACCGCCTCCACGACGACGGCGGAACGCTCGTTGGTGAGCAGGTAGTCCGTCACCACCGTCTCCCGGTCCACCCCGAGCGCGGTCAGCAGCACGGCCGCCGTCCAGCCGGTGCGGTCCTTCCCGGCCGAGCAGTGGAACAGCAGCGGCGCGCCGGCCGGATCCGCCAGTAGACGAAGCACGTCGGCGAACCGTTCGCGCGCGATCCGGTCGGTGACGAACCACCGGTAGAGGCCGGTCATCATGGCGTCGGCGCGGCCGCCGCCGAGCAGGGCGCGCTGCTTGCGCGGATCGCGGTCGGCCAGCGCCTCGCGCAGCGTGGCGTAGATGTCGAAGTCCGCCGCGAAGACCGGCAGCTGATGCACCGACATGCCGTCGGCGATCCGGTCCGCACCCGCCTCGCGGACCTCGTCCGGACTGCGCAGGTCGACGATCCGCCGCAGCCCCAGCCCGGCCAGCCGGCCGAGGTCCTCGTCGGTCAGCCGGCTGAGGCCGTCGCTGCGCAGGGCGACGCCGGCCCGGAGCACCAGGCCCTCGGCGGTCCGGTAGCCGCCCAGGTCCCGGGCGTTCACGGCGCCGAGCAGGCCCAGGCTGCGGGCCGCCTGAATTGCGGCGGTTTCGATCTGCTGCTCGGTCACTCGGCGGCCTCCATTGGATATTCGGACGGTGACGTTGCACAACCCTGAGCGATATTGCATGAACCTGCCCACCGAAACGGCCGGATGTGCAAGAGTGTCCCGGGCTTCGGCGTCAGTGTAGGGTCCTGCCGCCCCCCGGATCACACGATGGGTGAGCAGCGGTAACGCTGGGTTCCCGGTTTTCATTTTTAATTCATTATTTGCGCAGCCGCTGCGGTTTCGGCCACAATCAGCGCCCTCATGGCCCGACCATGAACGTTGGTAACAGATTCGCTGCACTCCTGCCCATTCGGTCCCTCCTGCCAAGGAACTTCCACCAGGATGGGCGCCGGGCAGCCTGGTGCCCGTGAACAGCTACAGGGCAGGTGGACACCGGCAGCGGATCGCCCTGCCCAGGGGAGGAAAGTCAACATGGGTCGAGCGACCCGGAGAGTCGCCGCCTGCGCGGCCGCCGTTCTGCTGGCCGGAGGTCTGCAGACGTCCTTCGCGCACGCCACCACCACGCCCCGGATCGACCTCACGGTCCTGGTGATCAGCGACGGCGGGCCGGCCACGGCCGCGATCGCCGCCGAGCTCAAGAGCCAGGGCACGCCGTACAAGCTGGTCGACCTCAACGACGCCAACCGCCCGGTGATCGACGCGGCCTTCCTCAGCGACACGCTGAACGGCCAGCCGCGCGGCAAGTACCAGGGCATCGTGCTGCCGAACGACAACCCGTTCGCGGCCGGTTCCGCCGAGATGACCGCGATCGCCGCGTACGAGGCCGCGTTCGGCGTCCGCCAGGTCGACGCGTACACCTACGCCCGTCCCGACGTCGGCCTGAACTGGGCGGTCAACCCCGGGTACATGGGTACCCTGGACGGCTTCCAGGGGCAGATCACCACGGCCGGCCTGAGCGGACCGTTCGGCTACCTCAAGGGCAGCGTCCCGTTCGAGGACAACGACCCGGCCGTCTCGGAGAGCTACGGCTACCTCGCCACCCCGCTGGCCACCCTGCCCGCCGGTTCCAGCTTCACCCCGCTGGTCGAGGTGCCCATCCCGGGCAGCACCGCCAAGGGCTCGCTGGTCGGCGAGTACGAGCACGCCGGCCGCAAGGAACTGGTCGTCACCTTCGTCTACAACCAGTACCAGCAGCAGTACCGCCTGCTGGCCCGCGGCATAGTCGACTGGATCACCCAGGGCGTCCACCTGGGCTACGACCGCAACTACTTCGCGGCCCACGTCGACGACGTCTTCCTCGCCGACGACCGCTGGGACACGGTGCTCAAGTGCACCCCCGGCGACGTCACCTGCCCGCCCGGGACCCCGGAGACCGCCAACCCGATCCGGATGACGGTCGCCGACGCGCAGTACGCCAAGCAGTGGCAGCTCGACCACGGCTTCACCATGGACATGGTGTTCAACGGCGGCGGCAGCGAGGACTGGAAGGCCGACCACGAGACCACCACCGACCCGGTGGTCGACCGGATGATCGCCGACCAGACCAGCTACCGGTGGATCAACCACACCTACACCCACCCGTACCTGGGCTGCCTCCAGGACGTCTCGGTGGTGCCGTGGAAGTGCACCAAGACCACCTCGGGCAGCACCGTCTGGGTCGACCAGGCCACCATCACCTCCCAGATCAAGAACAACCTGGACTGGGCCGCCGCCCGGGGCCTGCAGCTGGACCGGACCGAACTGGTCACCGGCGAGCACTCCGGCCTGCTGACCGCGCCCCAGGAGACCAGCGACAACCCGTACCTGGCGCCCTCGCTGGCCGCCAACGGCGTCAAGTGGACCGCCAGCGACGCCTCCCGCGAGCCCGCCCAGCGGGCCGTCGGCAACGCGCTGACCGTGCCGCGGTACCCGATGAACGTCTTCTACAACGCCGCCACGGCGCAGGAGGAGACCGACGAGTACAACTGGATCTACACCAGCGCGGCCAACGGCGGCAGCGGCGCCTGCGAGTCGGCCAACTCCACCTGCCTGCCGGCCCCGCTGGACGTCAACACCGGCTACCAGTCGTACATCGTGCCGCTGGAGGCCCGGATCGACCTCGGCCACGTGCTGAGCAACGACCCGCGGCCGCACTTCATCCACCAGTCGAACCTGTCCGAGGACCGGATCGTCTACCCGGTGCTGGAGAAGATCCTCTCCACCTACCGGTCGCTGCACGCCGACAACGCCCCGGTCGTGAACCTCCCGCAGAAGGAGATCGGTCAGGAGTTCCAGCGGCGGGCAGCCTGGAACGCGGCCCTCGCCTCCGGCCAGGTCACCGCCTACCGCGTCGGCGACACCGTCCGGGTGAACGCCCCGGCCGGCGTCCAGGTCCAGGCCACCATGCCGACCGGCACCGTCCAGCAGCTCGCCATCGGCACCGCCGCCTTCGGCACCGCCTACGCGGGCTCGCTCTCCGGCTGGGTCAAGCCCGGCCAGCTGCAGAGCGGCGTCCAGCTGACGCTGCCCGCGACGGGCACCCCGGCCGCGCCGGCCGGCACCAGCCCGAGCCTCGCGGCCAAGTCCGTCCCGGCCCCGGCGCCGGCCGACACCAAGGTCGTCCCGCAGGGCACCGCGGACGCCGTCCCGGCCGGCCCGGGCGACACCGACCGCACCGAAGCGCCGACCCTGGTCCCCGGCAGCGGGGCCCCGGTGGCGGGCAAGGATGTCGCTGCTGGTACCACTGCTGGTACGACGAGCGGCACCGGCGGGAAGGCGGCCGGTCACGGCGGCGTCCCGCAGCAGCACGGCAAGGCCTCCGGGGGGAAGGCCGAGCCCGCCAAGAAGACCGCCGGCCCGTCCGCCGGCCACCGCTAGACAGGTGAACCCGGTGGCGGCCGCGGTACCGCGGCCGCCACCGGCACCACCCGGCCTGCCCGGCCGGGAGCTTGAGGCAAGAACAGGAGGGGGGACCAGAGATGCGCGTCACCCTGCTCACCGAGGGGACGTACCCGCACCAGCACGGCGGGGTCAGTGTCTGGTGCGACCAGCTCGTGCAAGGCATGCCCGACGTCGACTTCGACATCATCGCCGTCACGGGCACCGGCCACGAACCACTGGCGTGGGAGCTGCCGGCCAACGTGCGGTCGGTGACCACCGCCCCGCTCTGGGGCCCGGCCTCGGAGGCGAAGGCACCGCGCGGCAAGGAGATGCGCCGCTTCCTCAACGCCTACGAACGGTTCCTGCACTCCCTCCTGGACCCGGTCTACACCACGCACTTCGGCACCGAGCTCTACGGCTTCGCCGACCTCGCCCGGCGCGGGCTGCTCAGCCCGGCGCTGCGCAGCGAGCGCGCCCTGCGCACCCTCCAGCACGTCTGGACCAGGGACTACCTCTCCACGGCCGTCTCCCGGCCGACCATGCACGACGCGCTGAACGCCACCGACCTGCTGGAGCACGCGCTGCGCCCGCTCGCGGTCGAGCCGCCGCGCGACGGCGTGGCGCACGCCGCGAGCGGCGGGCTGGCCACGCTCCCGGGGCTGATATCCGCCCAGCAGTTCGGCGTACCGTTTCTCCTCACCGAGCACGGCATCTACCTGCGCGAGCGCTACCTCGGCTACCGCACCGGCCCCTACCGCTGGCCGGTCAAGGCGCTGCTGCTCGGCTTCTACCGGATGCTCGCCGAGGAGAGCTACCGGCGGGCCGCGCTGGTCACCCCCGGCAACCGGTACAACCGGCGATGGGAGGAGCGCGGCGGCACCCCCTCCACGCACATCCGCACTGTCTACAACGGCGTCGACCCGGCGGCGTTCCCGCCCGCCGGGCCGGAGCCGGAGACCCCGACGCTCAGCTGGGCCGGCCGGGTCGACCCGATCAAGGACCTGGAGACGCTGATCCGCGCGTTCGCGATCGTGCGGCGCGAGATACCCGATGCCCGGCTGCGGCTGTTCGGCGGCACCCCCAAGGGCGGCGAGGCCTACCGGGAGAGGTGCGAGGCGCTGGCCGCCGAGCTCGGCACGGCCGACGCGGTGGTCTTCGAGGGCCGGGTCGCGGACATCACCGACGCCTACGCGGCCGGGAACGTGGTGATGCTCTCCTCGATCAGCGAGGGCTTCCCGTTCACCCTGATCGAGGCGATGTCCTGCGGGCGCGCCACCGTCTCGACCGACGTCGGCGGCGTGCGCGAGGCGGTCGGCGACACCGGCCTGGTGGTCCCGCCGCGCGAGCCCGAGCCGATGGCCGCGGCGGCGGTCGAGCTGCTGCGCGACCCGGAGCGCCGGGCCCGGCTGGGCGAGCAGGCCCGGCTGCGGGTGATCGAGCAGTTCACGCTCCGCCAGAACATCGACGGCTTCCGCGGCATCTACACCGAGCTGCTGGGCACCTCCCGCTGGCTGCCCGAGGGCGTGGTCGCCGTCACCGACGGACCGCCGGACCGCGCCTGGGAGCAACCGGCCGCCGAGCAGGAGCGCAGCGAGGTGACGGCATGAGTGGCCCCCTGCGCCTCGTTCCGAACGAGGCCGACGAGACCGTCCAGCTGCGGGTCCTGCCGCTGAAGCGGCGCCGCCCGGCCCTGCCCGCGCAGCGGTCCGGACCGGAGACGGACCAGCTCGACCTCTCCCCCGACCCGCTGGACGAGCTCGCCGAGCGGCTGCGGGACATCTGCGCCGACGCCGTCCACCCCTACGAGATCGCGGCCTTCCTGGAGTCCGACGGCCTCTCCGACGAACAGGCGGGCCTGCTGTACGGCCGGCCCGACGCGTTCACCGTCGCCGAGGAGCTGTTCGAACGCGTCGAGCGCCGCTACCCCGGGCCGAGCGCCGAGTTCGCCAACCCCTGGCGGGCCGACCCCTGGCGGTGCGTCGTGCGCGGCCTGGTCTTCGCCCTGCCCGGCCTCGGCTACCTGCTGGGCGCCAACCTGTTCGCCGCCGACCGGATGCGCTTCGGCCTGCCCTCGGGCATGCTCGCGCTGTCCGTCGCGACCCTGGTCAGCTGGTCGTGGAACCAGGCCCTGGCCCACCGCGCGTACGCCTGGCTCGGCCGCGGCCGGCGCCGGTCGGCCGCGACCTGCCTGGCGACCGGCGCACCGCTCGGCGCGCTGACCGCGGCCACCGCCGGGTACGTGGTCGGCGGGCCGCTGGGCGCGCTCTGCTTCGCCGCCGGGCAGTCCGCCTACCTGGCGGCGGCCACCGTGCTGCTGGTGCTCGGCCGGGAGAAGTTCCTGCTGCTGGCGCTGGCACCGTCCTCGGTCGGCGCGGGCGTGGTGCTCGCCGTCGACGTGCCGCAGGCGGTCCGCACCGCGGTGCTGCTGGCCTCGCTCGGTCTGGCCGTCGGGCTCGCCGCCCGGGAACTGCTGCGCTGCCGCAGCGCCGAGGCGGAGCCCGTCCCGCTGCGGCTGCCGCTGTACAAGGAGATCCCGCACCTGCTGTTCGGGCTCGCGGTCGGCACCCTGACCCTGATCGCCGGACTGGGCGTCACCGTCCACCACGCGGTGCGCACCGGCAGCGCCGAGGGCGCCTCGGCCAGCCCGACCGGGCCGGCCATGATCGCCCTGACGCTGAGCCTCGGCCTCGCCGAGTGGCTGCTCTTCCGCTACCGGGCGATGGCGGTGGCCGCGCTGCGCACCAGCCACACCCCGGTCGAGTTCGCCCGCCGCACCGGCGGCGTGCTGCTCGGCTGCCTGTTCATCTACCTCACCACCGTGGCCGCCCTCGACGCCGCCGCCACCGTGCTCTGGCCCGGCGCCCCCGCGCTGGGCGTCCCGGAGCTCGGCGCGCTGCTGCTGCTCGGCGGCTCGCTCTGGCTGGCGCTGCTGCTGAACGCCTTCGGGCTCAGCTGGAGCACCGCCCTCATCTGTCTGGCAGCCGCGGGCGCCGAGTGCGCCGGACTGCTGACCGGTGCGGACCCGACCCTCCTGCAGCTGGCCGGCTGCGGGGCCGCGGCCGCCGTCCTCACCGCCACCGCCGGGCCCGTCCTCGGCCGCACCACCAAGCACCGCTGACACCCGCGCCGCCGAGACAGCTGAACAGCTGAACAGCTGAACAGCGCGGCACGGAACCAGCACCGACGGAACCGCACCACCCGTACCGGCCCGGCCGGCACCACAGCGCCGCACCACCCGGCCGGGGCCCGTACACCGAGTCCCAGAAGACACAGGAAGCGATTCACCATGAGCAGCGTCGCCGTCACCGGAGCCGAGGGCTTCATCGGCTCCCACCTCGTCGAGACCCTGGTGGCCGACGGCCACCAGGTCCGCGCGATGGTCCAGTACAACTCGTTCTCGTCGTTCGGCTGGCTGGAGACCCTCCCGGAGGAGGTGCTGGACTCCGTCGAGATCATCCTCGGCGACGTCCGCGACCCCGGCTCGGTCAACGGGCTGGTCAAGGGCACCGAGGCGGTCTACCACCTCGCCGCCCTGATCGCGATCCCGTACTCCTACCGGGCCCCGCACTCCTACGTGGACACCAACGTCACCGGCACCCTGAACGTCCTGGAGGCCGTGCGCCACCTGGAGATCCCCCGCCTGGTGCACACCTCGACCAGCGAGACCTACGGCACCGCGCAGACCGTGCCGATCACCGAGGACCACCCGATCAACACCCAGTCCCCGTACGCCGCCTCCAAGGCCGGCGGGGACCGGCTGGCCGACAGCTACCACGCCAGCTTCGGGACCCCGGTCGTCACCCTGCGCCCGTTCAACACCTTCGGCCCGCGCCAGTCGATGCGCGCCGTCATCCCGACCGTGATCGCCCAGCTCGCCGCCGGCGAGACCACGATCACCCTCGGCGACCTGCGCCCGACCCGCGACTTCATGTTCGTCAAGGACACCGCGCTGGCCTTCCGCACGGTCGGCACCGCCCCCGCGCAGACCGTGGTCGGCCGGACCTTCAACGCCGGCACCGGCGGCGAGATCTCGGTCGGCGACCTGGTCACCCTGGTCGGCAAGCTGATGGGCGTCGACGTCACCGTCCGGGAGGACGAGCAGCGCATCCGCCCGGCCAACTCCGAGGTCATGCGCCTGGTCGCGGACGCCACCCGGCTGCGCACCGCCACCGGCTGGGCCCCGGCGCACTCGCTGGAGGAGGGCCTGGAGCAGACCATCGCGTTCTTCCGCGACCCGGCCAACCTGGCCCGCTACAAGACCGACATCTACAACGTCTGATCCGGCTCCGCCTTCGTCCGCTCCCGGCACCCGAAGGCCCCTTGTCGAACGACTTCCGTGGGGGAACCACCATGCACGCAGTGATTCTGGCCGGCGGCAAGGGCGTACGCCTGCGCCCGTACACCACCGCGCTTCCCAAGCCTCTCGTCCCGATCGGCGACCAGCACGCGATCCTGGAGATCGTGATGCGCCAGCTCGCCGCCGCGGGCTTCCAGACCGTCACCCTGGCCATCGGCCACCTCGGCCACATCATCCGCGCCTACGTCGGCAACGGCTCCCAGTGGGGGCTGCGGGTCGGCTACGCCGTCGAGGACAGCCCGCTCGGCACCCTCGGCCCGCTGCTCACCATGCAGGACCGGCTGCCGGAGAACTTCCTGGTGATGAACGGCGACGTCCTCACCGACCTGGACTTCGCCGGGGTGCTCCGGCACCACGAGGCGGCCGCCGCCCCGCTCACCATCGCGACCTACGCCCGCCAGGTGAAGATCGACTTCGGCGTGCTGACCACCGAGGCCGGGTCCATCACCGGCTTCCAGGAGAAGCCGAGCATCGACTACCGGGTCTCGATGGGCGTCTACGGCGTCTCCCGCGCCGCGCTCGCCCGCTACACCCCGGGCCTGCCGCTCGGCTTCGACGAGCTGGTGCTCGACCTGCTGGACGCCGGGACACCGCCGGCCGCCTACGAGTTCGACGGCTACTGGCTGGACATCGGCCGCCCGGACGACTACGACCGGGCCAACGCCGAGTTCGGGCTCAACCGCTCGCTGCTGCTCCCGGACGAGCCGGCCGGCCCCGCGCCCGCCGCCCCCGGCGAGGGCCTGTACGCCGTGCCGAACGGCCAGGCACTGCCGATCCCCGCGGCCCGTACCGCCCCCGAGGCCGCCGACGGGCAGCCGGCGCCCGCAGCGGCCACGGTCCCGGCCGGTCCGGAGAACGACGGGCGGGCCGCGTGAGGATCCTCCTGCTCGGCGCCGACGGCTTCCTCGGCCGGCACGCCGCGACCGCCCTGCGGGCCCTGCCCGGTGCCACCGTGCTGACCGCCGGGCGGCGGCCCGACCACGACCTGCGGCTCGACCTGGCCACCGCCCAGGCGGGCCCGCTCGGCGAGGAGCTGGCCGCGCTCGCCCCGGACGCGGTGGTCAACGTCGCCGGCGCCGTCTCGGGCAGCGCCGTCACCCTCGCCGAGGTCAACGCCCGCGGCCCGGCCGTGCTCTGCGCGGCGCTCGGCCGGGGCGTCCCGACGGCCCGGCTGGTGCACATCGGCTCGGCCGGCGAGTACGGCGTCTGCGCCCCCGGCAGCTCGCTCGCCGAGGACGCCGACGCCCGCCCGGTCGGCGTCTACGGCGCCACCAAGCTGGCCGGCTCCCTCGCGGTGGCCGGCTCGCCGCTGGACGCCGTGGTGCTGCGGGTGTTCAACCCGGTCGGCCCCGGTGCCCCGGCCGGCTCGCTGCCCGGCCGGCTCGCCGCCGAGCTGCGCCGGGCCGCGCCCGGGGGCGCCGACGCGGTGGTGCGGGTCGGGGACCTCTCGGCCCACCGCGACTTCGTCGACGCCCGGGACGTCGCCCGCGCGGTGGCGCTCGCCGTCACCGCGCGGGGCCCGCTGCCCCGGGTGCTCAACCTCGCCTCCGGGCAGGCCCGGCCGGTCCGGGCGATCGCCGACGGCCTGGTCGCGGCGGCCGCCTTCACCGGCCGGATCGACGAGAGCGGCGCCGGCTCCGAGCGCTCCGCGGCCGTCTCCTGGCAGCAGGCCGACGTGTCGGCCGCCGCCCGGGCGCTCGGCTGGCGCCCGGAGACCGGGTTCGAGGAGACGCTGCGCGACCTCTGGTCCTCCACCGAACCGCTGGTCACCGCATGACCGGGGGCCCGCACCCCGACGGCCGCCTGCTGGTGCCGCTCTACGTCCACCCCGCGGTGGACCCGGCGGCCTGGCAGGCGGTCGCCGCCGCCGACCCGGGGCTCATCGCCGCCGTCGTGCTCAACCTCGCCGACGGGCCGGGCGAGCCCGACCACGTCTTCGCCGAGGCCGCCGAGCAGCTCCGCGCGGCCGGGCTCCCGCTGCTCGGCTACGCCGACACCGACTACGGGCGGCGGCCGCACGCCGCCGTGGTGAACGACATCCTGACGTACCGTCAGCGCCACGGCATCTCCGGCGTCTACCTCGACCAGGTGTCGGCCGCGCCCGGCGCGCTGCCGCACTACCGGCGCCTGGCCACCGCGGCCCGGGCCGCCGGCTGCGCCACCGTGGTGTTCGGCCACGGCGACCACCCGGACCCCGGGTACGCCGAGGTCGGCCTGGCCGACCTGCTGGTCACCTTCGAGGGCGACTGGGAGGCCTACCAGGCGCTGGCCCTGCCGCTGTGGACCGGACGGCACGCCGCCGCCCGGTTCTGCCACCTCGTCTACGACGTCCCCGCCGAACGGGCCGGTGAGGCGGCCGCGTTGATCGCCGCCCGGCGGGCCGGGGTCGGCTGCGCGGTGCCGGGCGCCGGGGAGAACCCCTGGAGCACCCTGCCGCACCGGCTGACCGGCAACCGGCCGCTGGCCGGGCCCGTCTGACCTCCCGTCCGACCGCCTGCCGAACGCCCTGCGAACGACCTTCCGCGTACCCGTCCGATCCGATCCGATCCGGAGTCCGTGCCCCATGACCCGCCGTACCCGGCCCGTGTGGGCCGCCCTCGCCCTGGCCACCGCCACCGCGCTGCTGGCCACGGCGTGCAGCAGCTCCGGCTCGGAGGACGAGGACGACACCTCGGCCGACGCCACCGCGGCCCCGCCCCCGGCGGCCACCGCCGCCCCCGTCCCGGGCACGCCGGCCACCCCCGGCACCCCTGACGCCCCCGGCACGCCGGGCACGCCGGTCACCCCGGACGCCCCGGCCTCTCCGACGGCCCCGGGCTCGCCGACCGCGCCCGGCCGGCCGTCGACCACGGCCCCCGCCACCCCCACCGCTCCGGCCGTCCCGGCCACCCCGGGAACGCCCGACGCCCCCGGTACGCCCGGCACTCCGGGCACTCCCGGCACCCCCGGTACACCAGGCGCCACCGGCGCCCGCTGGCAGCCCACCCCCGGACTCGCCTGGCAGTGGCAACTCGGCGGCGGCGTCGACCAGTCCGTCGACGTCCCCGTCTACGACATCGACGGCTTCGAGACCGACGCCTCCGTGGTCGCCGCCCTGCACGCCAAGGGCCGCAAGGTGATCTGCTACATCAACGCCGGTTCCTGGGAGGACTTCCGCCCCGACTCCGCCGCCTTCGCCCAGGCCCTCCAGGGCTCGGGCAACGGCTGGAAGGGCGAGAAGTGGTTCGACATCCGCCGGATCGACCAGCTGAAGCCGCTGATGGCGGCCCGCTTCGACATGTGCAAGCAGAAGGGCTTCGACGCCGTCGAACCCGACACCATCGAGGCCTACAACCAGAACAGCGGCTTCCCGCTGACCCCGGACGACCAGCTCCGCTACAACCGCATGCTCGCCGCGCTCGCCCACGAACGCGGTCTGGCGATCGGCCTGAAGAACGACCTGGAGCAGGTCCCGGCGCTGCTGGGCGACTTCGACTTCGCCGTGAACGAGGAGTGCGCGCAGTACGACGAGTGCGGCCGCCTCTCCCCCTTCATCCAGGCGGGCAAGGCGGTGTTCCACGTCGAGTACAAGCTGGGCACCGAGAAGTTCTGCACCCGCACCAAAGCCCTGGGCTTCAGCTCGATGCAGAAGAAGCTCGAACTGGACGCCTGGCGGAAGCCCTGCTGAGGAGGCAGGGCCCGGCCCCCGACGGCTGCCGGGCCGCCAGGCATTCCCCCGGCCGGACTACTTGACGGCCAGCCATACGACGGCGCCCAGCACGGCGAGCGCGACGACGGCGATCAGCGCGATCACGCCCGTGCGGCTGCCGCCGCCGCTGTTGCCGTAGGTGTTGACGGAGCCCGGCGCCTGCGGTGCCGGGGTCTCCTCGACGAAGGCCCGGAACATCTGGGTGCTGCCGGCGGGGTCGTACTCGTTGTCAGCCATGGCAGGGACTCTAACGAATCCGCGGACCACCCCGACACCCGGTCTCCGCGCTACGGATGTGCGACGGGCATGTGAAGTCCGCCTCGTTCACGGAATGCCGGCCCGGCCCATCGGGTTGACTCGGACCATGACCGAATCCCCCAGCGACGCCCCCCGTTACGTGCAGCTCGGCGACTCCGAGCTCTCGGTGTTCCCGCTCTCCCTCGGCGGCAACGTCTTCGGCTGGACCGCCGACGAGGCCGAGTCCTTCGCCGTCCTCGACGCCTACGCCGCCGCCGGCGGCAACTTCGTCGACACCGCCGACGTCTACTCCTGCTGGGTGCCGGGCAATACCGGCGGCGAGTCCGAGACCATCATCGGGAAGTGGCTGCGCAGCCGCGGCAACCGCGACTCCGTCGTCGTCGCCACCAAGGTCGGCCTGCACCCCGAGGCCCGCGGGCTGGGCGCGGCCACCATCAAGGCCTCCGCCGAGGGCTCGCTGCGCCGCCTCGGCGTCGACCACATCGACCTCTACTACACCCACCAGGACGACGACACCCCGGTGGAGGAGTTCGTCACCGCCCTGGACGCGCTGGTGCGCGAGGGCAAGGTGCGCGCCGTCGCCGCCTCCAACATCGGCGCCGACCGGCTCGCCGAGGCGCTCGCCTTCGCCGCACGCGAGGGCCTGACGGCGTACAGCGCCGTCCAGCCGCACTACAACCTGGTCTCGCGCGGCACCTTCGAGGGCCCGCTGGCCGACGTGGTCGCCGAACACGGCCTCGCCACCGTGCCGTACTACGCGCTGGCCTCCGGCTTCCTCACCGGCAAGTACCGCCTGGGCACCGAGGTGGCCAGCGCCCGCGCCGAGGGCGCCGGCCGCTACCTGGACGACCCGCGCGGCCCCAAGGTGCTGGAGGCGCTCGACACCGTGGCCGCCGAGCACGGCGTCGAGCCCGCCACCGTCGCCCTGGCCTGGCTCACCGCCCGGCCGACGGTCGTCGCCCCGATCGCCAGCGCCCGCACCGTCGCCCAGCTCCCGCCGCTGCTGGCCGCCGCCGCACTGGAGCTCACCCCGACGCAGACCGCCCTGCTGGACCAGGCCTCCGCCTGACCCCCGGCCGCCCGGAAGGGGCGTGCCGCCCGCACCCCGGACGGCACGCCCCTCGCGCGTCCTGCGGCTAGGGCCGGCCGAAGTGGGTCGGGTAGAAGCCGCTGCTGATCGTGGAGACCCGGACCGTCTTGCCCGGCCGGGGGGCCTCGACGAACTTGTTGCCGCCCAGGTAGATCCCCACGTGGTGGATGCCCGAGGCGCGGCCGCTGTCCGACCAGAAGAGCAGGTCGCCGCGGCGCAGCTGACCCGCGGTGATCGGGGTGGTCGCCGCGTACTGGTCGTCGGCCACCCGGGGCAGCTCGATGCCCGCCCGCCGGTAGGCCTGCTGCACCAGCCCCGAGCAGTCGTAGCCGGAGGGGCCGTTGCCGCCCCAGACGTACGGCTTGCCCTGCTGCGCGAGCGCGTACTCGATCGCCGACTCCAGACGGCCGGTGGACGGTGCCGGGTCCGGGGCGGGGCGGGCGGAGCCGGCCGACGAGGACGCCCCGCCGCCGCCGGACTGGCCGGTGCGGCTCAGGTAGACGTCGTAGTGGCTGGTGTACCGCCACTCGCCGGCGCTGTTCTTGAACCAGTACTTCGAGCCGTCCCAGCCCTGCTTCATCCCGTCGGAGGCCGAGCCGTTGGAGACCGAGCCGTTGGAGACGGCCGACTGCCCGGTGGAGGAACCGGAGCCGCCGCCCACCGCCTTGGTGTAGACGCCGTAGTGGCTGGTGTAGCGCCACTCGCCCTGGGCGTTCTTGAACCAGTACTTGGAGCCGTCCCAGCCCTGCTTGCCCGGCGCGGCGTGCGCGGCCCCGGCGCCGGCGGTCAGTCCGACCACCCCGGCGCCGGCCAGCACGGTGGTGGCCAGGCAGGTATTTCGCACCGCCCGGTGTATTCGGCCGCCGCCGGACGGCTCCGCCGCGCGGGCGGTGCGCGGCCGGGCCACGCAGTTCGGGCAGGCACACCCGGTGATCGCCGGGATGCTGCCGAGGCTCTCCTCGAAACCGATCAGCGCCGCGTCGTCCGCGTCCGCGCACGCCGCGGCGGCGGCGTCCGTGCCGGTGGCTATCCTCATGCCGGTCGTCCTTCCTTCCGCCCGGCCCGGTTGGCCGGGGACGGTACCGAGGCGGCCACTCCGGCCGGGGCGACGAAGGCGACCAGCAACTGTTCCATCAGCGCGCTCCGGGCGGCCTCGTCCAGCTCGTGCGCGGTCGCGCGCTCCAGCCGGCGCACGGCGAGCGCCGCCGCCTCCACCGCGTCGTCCACCAGCACCGTGCGCAGGCCCGCGTCCAGGTCGGCCAGCCGGCGGCGGCGCATCGACTCGGCCACCTCCGGCGCGTAGTCCAGGGCCAGCGGCTGCGCCGAGTAGACCTCCAGGCCGGCCGGCGCGACCTCGGCGGCCAGCGCCCGGGTCAGCTCGTCGGCGAACCACTGGCCGTCGCGCAGCGCGGGTCCAGGCGCCGCGTTGCTGTCGCACGGCAGCGTGGAGGCGGTCCGGGTGAGCACCGCCTGGACCTGCTCGCGCAGGTAGCTCTCGTGGTCCTCGATCGCCAGCATGGCGCGGGCGGTGTCCTTGACCCGCCAGACGATCAGCAGCCGGACGACGATCGGCGTCCCGGTGCGGTCGACCACCTTGACCGGCTCGCTGCGCCAGTGCCGCAGCCGGACGTCCACCCGGCGGCGGCGCAGCAGCGGATTGACCCAGACCAGGCCGGTGCGGCGGACGGTGCCCCGGTAGCGGCCCCAGCGGGTGAGCACCCTGGTCTCGCCGCCCGCGTTGGCCAGCAGGCCCGCGAGCGAGACGACGACGAGCAGCCCGGCGACGGCCACGGCGGCCACCGAACGGGCGGTCACCTCGGCCTCGCCGCTGGCCCGGGCGGCGTCGGTGCGCAGGTCGGGCAGGGCGTCCCAGTACGGGACGACGCCGTCGCGCACCAGCACCAGCAGGACGGCGGCCGTGCCGATCAGCAGCCCGAGCAGGGCGACCCAGCCGGGCAGGGAGGCGGCGGGCCGCTCGCGCAACGCCTGGTCGGCGCGCGGGGGCCGGCGCGAGGTGGCGGCGGTGGCCACCCCGGCCGGGGTGCTCTCCGGCTCCTCCGCCACCGGGAGCATCGCGGTTACCGGCGCCGGCGGGTCGGTCGTCTCCAGCGGATCGCGAAGGTCGGCGGGCGTGCCGACGGCGGGACCCGGGACCACCGCGATGGGGGTGGTGGCCGGGCCGGCGTCGGCCGGCCGGGCGGGCCCGGGCGTCCTCGTCGCCCTGGCCAGCGGGCTGGAGCCCGTGGCGGAACGTTCCGGCAGCGCCGGGGGGAACGCCTTGGGCAGGTGGTCGGGTCGCTGCGAAGAATCGCGGGTGACGTCCATGCACGGATCCTCAGGTTCAGTGTGTCGCGCAACGGGCGGCCCGGATCTGACGGGCAGTGCCAGAGCCCAGGCTAAGTTCATACGTCATCAAATGCGACATTTGAACCAGTGCGTGTCGACATTTACTGACGAATCATCCGAAGCCCTGCCTGACGCGCAGGCACATGAGCGGACAGGTGGGGGCGGTTCAGCGCCGCCGGGGGCCGGATCCCCGGGTGACCACCCGGCGGGTGATCAGTCCGACGCCGGTGAGCAGGAGCAGGACCCCGGCGAGGACGCCGCGCCAGCCGTCCGACCGGTGCCGGCCGGCGGCCGCCGGCGAGGACGGCTCCTCCGCGTCGGCCCGGTCGGCGGACCGGACGGTCTCGGCGGTGCCTGCGGGGGCCGCGGCGGCTGCGGTGCGGGCCGCCTGGCGCGGGCCGCCCGGCGGCGGCGCGGCCGGTGCCCGGTCGGCCTGGGCCCGGTCAGGGGCGACGGCCGGCCCGGCCGGGGGCGGGGTGACGGGGGCCGGGGTGGCGGAGGACGTGGCGGTCGGGGCCGGGGTCGGGGTGGGGCGCGGTCCCGGACTCGGGGGCGTCGAGGCCGAGGGGGGCGGGGACGCGCTCCGGGTCGGCGCCGGGGGCGAGGCCGGGTTCGAGGTCGGGGTCGGGGTCGGGGTCGGGGTCGGGGTCGGGGTCGGACGTGCCGTCGTCGGCCCGGTCACCACCGGAGCGGCCTTGGGCACGGCGACCGGCAGCAGCCCGGCCGGGGCGGGGGCCGGCACCAGCACGGACGGGGACGGGGCCGCCGGAACGGACGGGACGGGCGGGACGGGAACGGACGGGGCCGGGCGAACCGGGGCGGGGGCCGAGGGCCTCGGCGCCGCCGGAGCGCCGACCACCGGGGCCGTCGCCGTGGCCGCGGCCGGGGCCGTCGTGGCGGCCGCCGTCGGCACCCGCGTGGCCGTGGCCGCGGGCGTCGCCGCGGCCGTCGCCGCCCCGGAGGAGGGCGTGACCGGCGACGACGGCGTCGCGGCGGCGGACGCGGAGGGCACAGGGTCGCGCGTCGGCACCGGCGTCGGCACCGGCGCCGGAACCGCCGTGCCCACCGGCACCTCGACCCGGACGGCCACCGGCTCCGCCGCCGTCCCGTTCCCCGCCGGGTCGGTCACCGAGACGACCAGCCACTGCTCCCCGCCCGTCAGATCCCGGTTGGCCGTGCACGTCCAGCTGCCGTCGACGGCCGCCGTCGTGCCGCAGGCGACGATCCGCGCGCTCTCCCGGCCGCCGCGCGGCCCCGCCGTGACGAGCACCCGCGCGCCGGGTTCGGCCCTGCCCGCCAGCCGGGGCCGGGCGGTGCGCACGGTCTCCCCGGCGGCCGGCGCGGTGAGCACCGGACGGTCCGGCGGCGCGGTGTCGACCACCAGCTCGGCCGGCTGTCCGGCGGTCCGGTTCCCCGCGAGGTCGGCGGCGGCCGGGGTGATCCGGTGCCGCCCCTCCCCCAGGCTCTCCACCGGCAGGCAGGACCAGCTGCCGTCGGCCCGGACGGAGGTGCTGCACAGGTCGGTCTGCTGCCCGCCGGGCGGCAGGTCGGTGACGACGACGATGCCGCCCGGCTCGCCGGTGCCGGTCAGCCGGATGCCCGGGTCGTTGGTGGAGGCGGGCAGGGTCAGCACGGGTGTGCCCGGCGCCGCGGTCCGCACGGTGATCCGCACCGGTTCACCGGCGCGCGCCGCCCCGCCGTCGCCGGCCGGCACGGGGGTGAGGGTGTGCGGGCCCTCGGCCAGCGCCGCGTCCGGGCGGCAGGACCAGTCGCCGCCCCGGGCCGCCCGGGAGCGGCAGAGCACGGTGTCGCCCTCACGGACCTCGACGGTGGCGCCGGCCGTCGCCCGGCCGCCGGAGACCAGGGGGCGGGTCTCGGTGAGGGTGGCGCCGTCGGCCGGCCGGGAGATCTCCGGGCGGGCGGCCCCGACGGTCAGCCGGATCCGCCGGTCCAGGACCTGCCCGGAATCGGCGTGGCCCTCGGCCGACACCACCTGGGCGGGGTCGCGGCCGATCCGCAGCCGGGCCCAGGTCTCGCCGGAGGAGGCCCCGGCGGGGACGGTCCATTCCAGGGTGGCGCTGCGCCCGCCGGCGGCGACCTCGGCCTGCACCCGCTCGGCCGGGTCGAAGCGGCCGTTGCGGTCGAAGTCGATCCAGCCGGCCACGGTGGCGGGCGCGCCGCCGACCGCGACGGGCACGGTGAGCCGGTAGTCGTGGCCGACCGCCGCCTCCTCGGGATAGCCGGGGACCGGGCCGCCGCCCGGGGCACCGGCGGTGGCATCACCGCCCAGGAAGAGGTCGGAGAGCCGGTGGGAGGCGGTGCCGTAGCCCTTCGGTGCGCTGCCGGCACCTTCGGCCGGGGCGGCCGGGTCGTTCCCGGCGGCGATTGCGGAGACGCCGACGGCGGCGATTGCGGCGGTCTCCGGAGTGGGATTGCGCAGCGCCCGGGGGAATTCCGTCCGGAGCGTTCCGACGGCCCGCCGGGAACCGCCCGACCGCGGGCTTTCCCCGGCACTCCGGAAATCCGCCGCGAAACCCCCGGACCGCGGGGCGTCCGAGGACGGAACGACAGAACGGCCGGTTCCGGAGCGGCCGGCCGGTACCCCGGAACCGCCGATGACGGCCTCCCCGGGAAGCTGCCGGGCGGCCGAGGGCGGCGGGTTCCAGCCGATCAGCAGCCCGGCCGCCAGGACGGCGGCGGTCCGGGCCGCAGCCGGGAACGGTCGCTTCATCCGGCTCTCCTTCGCATCGGCTGCCGGGCGGCCTGGACGGCCGGGCAGGCAGAACACAAGATCAGACAAAACGGAATCACGATCCTGGGCCGGTCATACCGCGACACTTGCACCATCGGCCGCGTGACACCCGATTGGCGGCCCTCCGACCGGCAGGACGGGATGTACCCGAAAGGACTGCATTTCATCCATTAGGCGGGGTATCGCGGGGTATCGCGAGGAATCCCGGCGACCCGACGGCGCACCGACGTCCGGGATCCGACCATTCACCGGTGAGCTCTGTTCGAACCACCGGCCCGATCGCCACCCCGGCGCCCTGCACGGGCGACGCCCGGACCCGTCCCCCGGATCGACCGGGCCGGGCCGGACCGGGCCCCGGGGCCCGGGCGGCGGGCGGCGGGCGGCGGTCCGGAAACGCAGGAACCCCCGGCCGATGGCCGGGGGTTCCTCGATGGTGCGCTCAGCAGGATTCGAACCTGCAACCTCTTGATCCGTAGTCAAGTGCTCTATCCGTTGAGCTATGAGCGCAAGTGCCGGGCGGACCCGGTCTTGCGGGGTTTGGTGCGCTCAGCAGGATTCGAACCTGCAACCTCTTGATCCGTAGTCAAGTGCTCTATCCGTTGAGCTATGAGCGCTCGCCCTGGTGAACGTTTCCACCGGGGCGGTGCGGGGACAACATTACATGACCTGCGGCGCGGGACGAAATCGATTGATCCGGGCACCCCGGACGCCCCCTGGCCGGCCGCCGCCCGGGCCCGCCCCGGGCGCCTCCGCACCCCCCGGACCTCCCCGGACATGCGAAGAGCCCCGCCGACGAGATCGTCGGCGGGGCTCCCGGCTGGCGGAGGCTGAGGGATTTGAACCCTCGATCAGGAATAACCCCGAAACCGCATTAGCAGTGCGGCGCCATAGACCGGACTAGGCGAAGCCTCCTCCACACGGAGCAAGCCCGCGTGCGCGGACTCGTTCCCTGTGCCTGTGATGATGCCACAACCCGGGGGCCCGGCACCAACCGCCGACCACGTTACTAGGCGGGTCGTCCCCGCCGCAAAGAAGAATGAGATACTGCCCTCTCCGGAGAGAGCTGCCCTGAGCCGAGGAGACCTGTCGACGTGAGCAGCAGGCCGATCCGAGGCGCTGCTCGCCTCGCCGCCATACTCGACGCCCTGCCCGACGCGCTGCTGCTGGTGAACAGCAACGGCACCGTCGTCGATGCCAACAACGCGGCCGTCCAGGCGCTGCAGGCACCCGGCACCTCGCTGGTCGGCATGGGCGTCCTCGACCTGCTCCCGGAGTTCGACCCCAGTCGGATCCCCGGTTCGATGCGGCCCGCCGCCCGTGAGGACGACGCCCTCGACCGCCCGGTGCGGATGACCGCCCGGCGCACCGACGGCACCACCTTCCCGGTCGAGGTCTCCGGCAACGACTTCGACGACGACGGGTCCGCCGCCGGCTCGGGCTACGCGCCCCCCGCGCCCTACGACCCCTACCGCGAGGGCTCCCGCTCCTCCGACCTGCTCCTGCTGCTGGTCCGCGACCTGACCGGCCGGCTCGGCGTCGAGGCGGAGCTGCGCCGCCAGCACAAGCAGACCGAGATGATCCTGCGGGCCGCCGCCGAGGGCGTGCTCGGCGTCGACCTCGAAGGCCGCTGCGTGCTGGTCAACCCGGCCGCCGCGCACATCCTGGAGTACCGGGCCAGCGAGCTGGGCGGCCGGGAGCTCCACCCGCTGATCCAGCACTCCCGGGCCGACGGCACCCCGCTGACGCTGGAGGAGTCCGCGCTGCTGGACACCCTGACCTCCGGGCGCAAGCACCGGGTGCGCGGCACCGTGCTGTGGCGCAAGGACGGCCGGCCGGTCACCGTCGACCTCACCACCGCTCCCGTCCGGGACGGCGACCAGCTGGTCGGCGCCGTGATGACCTTCACCGACCGCAGCCGCGAGCTGGCGCTGGTCGCCCGCAACGAGCACCTCACCGCCGTCCTGGAGAGCGAGCTGGGCGGCGCGCTGACCGCGCTTCACCGGCGGATCGACGCGCTCGCCGCCGACCCGGCCGGGCAGCTGTGGCCGGAGGCCAACTGGACCCTGCGCCGGCTGGCCGACGAGTGCCGCCGGTACGGCAAGCTGATCGAGGGCGTGCTGGCCCACCAGCGGTGCGAGGCCGGCGAGAGCGCCGGGGCCGGCACCGACGCCAAGGGTGCGGACGGCAAGGGCACGGACGGCAAGGACGGGCGGAAGGCCGCCGAGCGGGTGCCCGTCGCCCTGGACAAGGTGGTCCGCCGGGCCGTCGAGCACGCGGGCGAGCTGGTCGGCGCCGGCCGGGTGCGGTTCTCCGTGCACGCCGCCGCCGTCGAGGTGATCGCCGACGAGCAGCGGCTCGCCCAGGCGCTGGCCCACCTGGTCGCCGACGTCAGCGGCATCGGCCTCGCGCTGGACGACGCCGCCCCCGAGCTGCCCTCCCCCGGACTCGCCGCCCCCGGCACGCCCGCCCTGCCGCCGGCCGGCGGCGACGTGCCGGCCGTGGTGCTCGCCGCCGCCCAGCGCGGCGAGGTCGCCCGGGTGGAGATCCGCGGCCCCGGACGCGGCGGCAGCCCCGTCCACCTGCCGATAGCCCGGGCGGTGGTCGAGCGCCACGGCGGGGTGCTCCAGCCGCACGAGCTGCCGGGCCGGGCCGGCACCACCTACGTCGTCGAACTGCCGCTGGACCCGGTCGCCGCCAAGGCCGCCGCCGAGCGCGCCGCAGCCGAGGGCCGGTCGGACCGGCCGAAGGAGAGCGACAGCGCCGTCCTGCCCGACCTGCCGGGCATCCCGCAGCTGCCGAGCGCCGCCGAGGACGGGGAGCCGGCCGCCGAGGGCTCCGCCCCGGGCGGACCCGCCGGCCCCGCGGCGGAGGACTCCCCCGAGGGCGCGCCCCAGGGTTCCGCCGACGCCCGCGGCCCCGAGGCCCCGGCCGACCCGCCGGCGGCCGGCGGTGCGCCGGGCGAGGCCCCAGCCGCCGAACAGCGGCGCGGACGCCGTGGCCGGCCGGCCGTCGAGCTGCCGCCCGCCGCCCCCGAGCAGCCGGGCCGCGACACCGCGGCGCCCGCCCCCGCGGGCGGCACCGCCCCGGACGTCCCCGCCGACCAGTGGCCCAACGCCCCCGCCCGGATCGAACGGGCCGTCCCCGAGCAGTGGAACGGCACCGGCAACGACCCCGCGTACGGGCGCCAGGGCCTGGGCGGCCCGAGCGGCCCGCAGAACGACCCCTGGGGCAAGGACGACGGCCGCTCCGGCACCGCCTACGCCGTGCCGGTCGACGGCGGGCGCCCGGACGAGCGCCGTGGCGAGCGGAACGGCGGGGCCGCCGGCACCGGCGAGGCCCGGTCCGCCGGCGGCGCGCGCGGCCCGATCGCGCTCGGCCCCGGCAGCGGCGACTCCGCCCCGGAGGGACCGGCCGGCCAGGACGGCGGCGACGCCGAGCACCGGCCGTCGCGGCGCCGTCGCGCGCTGCCCGGTGCCGAGGACTCCTCCGGCGGGTTCGCCCTGCCCGGCGTCCCCGAGACCCCCGTCTACCCGGGGCTGGAGCACGCGCTGCCGGCCGGTCCGGCGCCCGCTCCGCCCGAGTCCGCCGCACCCACGCCGACCGGCCGGCGGCGCCGGCTGGCCGTCCCGCCCGGCCCGGGCGGCGAGACCGGCGGCCCGTCCGCGCCCGAGGGCGG
>NZ_JBHVTL010000040.1:48265-63003 GCF_042884635.1 Kitasatospora sp. NPDC058115 | reverse complement strand
CCGTACTACCGTTCAATCGGACGACATGTACTGCAAATGCAGTACGTCCTCCCCGCGCAGTTCCCCCCCCCCCCCCCCCCCCCGGGGGGGGGGCGCCCCCCCCCCGCCCCCCCCCGGCGCCCCCGCCCCGGGGGGGGGGCGCCCGCCCCCCCGGGGCGCCCCCCACGCCGGGTGTACGGGTGTCCTCCCGACCGGGTGCGGGGCGCCCTGGTAGCTGTACCGCCATGTCCCATCACCTCAGCGGACCGAACCTCCGCTCCCCGCGCGGCGATGCCCGGCTCGACCTCACCGACCTCTTCGCCTTCCCCGCCTCCGGCGCCCCGGGCCGCACCGTCCTCATCATGAACGTGAACCCGTACGCCCCCACCGGCGGCGCGGAGTTCCACCCGGACGCCGTCTACCGCATCAACATCGACAACGACGGCGACGACCGCGCCGACGTCGCGTACTCGTTCACCTTCTCCGCGCCCCTCGGCGGCGCCCAGAGCGTCACCGTCCGCCGTGCGACCGGCGAGGCCGCGCAGCGGCACGAGGCCCTGGGGGAGGTCGTCTTCGCCGACGCGCCGGTGGCCTTCGGCGACGCGCCGCACGTGGTCTCCTCGCCCTACGGCGGCTACCAGCTCTCGGTGGGGCTGCGCAGCGACCCCTTCTTCGCCGACCTCGAAGGGATCGTCAACGACTTCACCTGGACCGGCAGGGACGCGATGGCGCAGGCCAACGTGTTCGGCATCGCCCTCGAAGTGCCGGACGCCGATCTCGGCCCCGAGCCGGAGATCGGCGTGTGGGCGCGGGTCAGCCTGCACCAGGACGGGCAGCTGATCTCCGTCGACCGCGGCGCCCACCCCTCCCTCACCGCGTACTTCAACGCGGAGGAGGTCAAGGACACGTACAACGCCGGGGAGCCGGCCGACGACTGGGACAAGTACCACGAGCCGTGGACGGCCGTCCTCCAGCACACCGGCGACTACACCACCGACGCCGCCACCGAGACGCTGAAGCTCGTCCTGCCCGACATCCTCCGCTACGACCGCTCCCGGCCCGCCGTCTACCCCAACGGGCGCACCCTGACGGACGACGTGACGTCCGTCCGCCTCACCATGGTCTCCGGCGGCAAGGTCACCAGCGACCACATCCCGCCGCACACCGATCTCCTCCCGGCCTTCCCCCACCTCGGCCACCCGCACCCGTACCCGCCGGCGGGGTAGCCGGCGGGCGGAGTGGGGAGTCGGATCCGCCGACTTCCCACTCCGTGCGGTCGGGGCGCCTCGGGGCAGCCGGCGCCGGGACTGCGGGTCGTGGCGGACGAGGCCCGGCGACGGGGCCCGGCGGCGGGGCCCAGCGACGAGGCCGCCTGCGCCGCGAAGACGGCCGTCTCCTCCACCCGGCTCCAGCGGATCGGGAAGTGGATCAGCGGGCCGCTCGCCCTCCCGCACGGCAAGGCCGAAACTCATGGGCGCGGCCCGTCACCCCCCGCCGTCCCCCCCCCCGGGCCGACAACCCCGGCCCGCCGATCGCCGCGACGTCCGCACCCGTGGAGCGGCAGCGCCAGTGGCCGCCGGGCGGGAGCCCCCCGGCGGCCGGCAGCAGGGGGTGGGAGTGACCGGGGCAGGCGGGCCACTGGAGGAACGCGAAGCCGGTGAGGTGGTCCTGCACGAGTTCGGCCACCCGCACGGTCAGCTCCCCGGGCGGCAGGGCCGTGTCGACGCTCCGGCCGAACTCCAGCCCCGGCGCGCACAGTCCGAGCCGCACGACCGGCCGCTCCGCGGCGAGCGTCCAGCGGGTGCCGGGCGGAAGCGTCCCGGTGAAGGCCGACAGGTCCCGCCCGACCCGGGCACACGGTTCGGTCAGCGCCGCGGGCACGCCGTCGGGCGGCGCCGCGACCAGCTCCCAGGTCCGGAGAAGTTCCAACCCCCGCCCCCTCCCCGCGACGGCCACCGGGCCCGACCCTACCCCCGGTGGCCCGGGTGGGTCAGGCGTGGGACAGCGGGCGGCGCTCGCCGTAGCGGGCCTCGAACTCCTCGTCGCTGAGGGCGTTGAGCTCCCGGCCGGTGATCCGGCCGGTCATCATGTCGCTGAGGAAGGGCGGCAGGGAGGCGCCGCGCATGGCGTCGGTCAGGGCACCGGGGACGGTGTGGACCTCGGTCTCGACGCGGCCGTCGGGGTGGAGCCGGTAGGTGCGGTAGCCGGGGCCGTCGAAGCGGCCGTTCGGCATGTCGATGCTCATGAAGCTGGACGGGCAGACGTACACCGGGCGGCCCTCGAACTCGCCGGAGAGGTCACCGTGCAGGTGGCCCCCGCCGATCGCCCGGATCTTCGGGAAGTCCCGCACCAGCTGGATGAGTTCGCGGTAGCTGTCGGTGTCCGGGGCGGTCTGCGGCAGCGGCGGCTGGTGGAGCCAGAGGAAGACGTGCTCGGCCCCGGTGGCGGTCAGGACGGCGCGGGCGCGCTGCTCCTCGACCGGGGTGAGGCCGGGCTGGGCGGCCCGGTG
Source organism: Kitasatospora sp. NPDC058115 (assembly GCF_042884635.1). NCBI lineage: Bacteria > Bacillati > Actinomycetota > Actinomycetes > Kitasatosporales > Streptomycetaceae > Kitasatospora > Kitasatospora sp. NPDC058115. Next base: position 60,515 of record NZ_JBHVTL010000040.1, on the reverse strand, counting down.
CACCCGGTCGTCGAGGTCGCGGTAGGTGCCGTCCCCGGCGTCGGTGGCCTCGCGGCCGTGGGCGTTGGTGTCCAGGAGCAGCATCAGCCAGTTGCCGACCCGCACGGCGGGCTCGACGTGCACGTTGGGGCGGGGCAGGCAGGCCTGCATCGGGTCGTGCCGGTCGTGGTTGCCGCCCAGGCAGTAGACGGGGGTGGGCAGGGCGTCCAGTGCCGTGCCCAGCCGCTCGTAGGCGCCGGGCTCGCCGAGGTCCGCGAGGTCACCGGTGGCGACCACCAGCGCGGCGTCCGCGATCGCGCCGGCCGCGTCGGCGAGCACCGCCGCGAGGCCCTCGTCGGGCTCGTGGGCGACGAACGACCGGGCGCCGGAGCCGGCCCGGAAGTGGGTGTCGGAGATCTGGACGATGCCGATGGTGTCGTCGTGGTTCATGCGAGGCCTCACTCTGGGGGGCCCGGCCCCGGGTCCGTGGTCGGGCCCCACCGACGTTAGGGAAGTGGCAGAACTGCCATGTGGCAGTTGTGTTAACTCCTGCCGACCACTTCCTTGCGGCTCGCCGAATCGGCCCTCCGGATCGGCCCGCCGGATCAGCCCGCCGGCTCCCAGGGCACGTCGCTGATGAAGCGTGTGCCGAGCAGCCGCACCAGGTTCCAGTAGTCGTCGTCGTCCGCCTCCAGGCCGTCGAGGAGCAGCCGGACGCCGGGGAACGGGCGGCCGGTCCGCACCCGCGACAGCTCGACCAGCCGGGCGCGGCCCTCCGTCGGGTCCGCCTCGCCGTCGAAGCAGGCCAGCGCGGTGCGCAGGGCCGGCTGGAAGCCGTCCTCGTCCTCCCACACCGCCTCGATCTCCTCCAGTTCGACGGTGAGGAACGCGCCCGGCGCCTTCTCCACCGCCTGCCGCAGCAGCGCGACGTGCGCGTCGAGCGGGCCCTCGTCGGCGAAGAGCGCGTTCAGCACCGGCAGCGCGGCGTCGAGCCGGGCGAGTGCGCGGTCCTTGGCCACCAGTGGTGCGGTGGCCTCCACCTGCGGGTCCTCGTCGTCGTCGAGGTCGTCCTCGTCGAGCGTGAACACGGCGGTCACCAGGTCGGCGGGGCGGAACAGCGCGAGCCAGAGCAGTGGGACGCCGGAGACGTCGTGGGCGACGACGCCGCCCTGCGCGTCGAAGCCGGACACCTGGCTGGAGGGGTAGAGGGAGGCCACGTCGGTGGCACACAGATATGAGGAGTTCGCCATCCCCGGAGGCTAACGGGCCCCGCCGACACCATCCGTCACCGGCGCCGGCGGGGCCGCCCCGGAGGCGTCAAGTCCGCTGTCCCGACGGTCCGTTGATCGGGTGAACGCCGCCGGAAGTGCGGGCGGCCGCGCGGCGGCCGCGGGGAAGCTGGCGGCATGAGCGAAACGACGCAGCCCTTCCGGCCGCCGCGGGGCTCCGCGATGACCAGGGCGGCCCTGTCCGTCCTCACCGCCACGGCGTCCGCCGCGTCCGCTGCGTCCGCCGCGTCCGGCGCGTCTGGCGCGTCCGCGGCGTCCGATGCGGCCGATGCGGGGTCCGCCGAGGGGTTCGTCGCGCCCGCCGGGTCCGCTGCGCCCGCCGCCGGGTGCGGGTACCCGGGGTTCACGGAGTGCGGGGCGTGGGGCCGCGCGGACGAGGTCAGGTCGTTCACCGTGTACCAGTGGACGCCGGGGGCGGTGGGGGCCGTGGGGGCGGCGGGGGACCGCTGATCAGGCCGGCAGGGGCTTGGCCATGACGATCTCGCGGCTCACGCCGTCGGGCAGCAGGTCGCCCGGCTCGCCGGTGTCGGTGAAGCCGGTGCGCTCGTAGAGGGCGCGGGCGTGCGCGTTGTGCGGCATCACGGCGAGGCGCAGCGACGGGAAGCCGCGCCCGGCGGCCCACGTCCCGATCTCCCCGATCAGCCGGGCCCCGACGCCCCGGCCGCGCGCCGCCGGCCCGACCCACATCGAGATCAGCTCGGCGTACCCGTCCGCCGGCACCCCGGTCGCCATCGCGGCGGGCTCGCCGTCCACGAGGGCGACCAGGTCCAGGGCGCCGGGGATCTCCAGCCGCGAGCGCCAGCGCTCCTCGCGGTCGCCCTCGCCCTGCCAGTCGGCGAGCGTGGAGCCGAAGGCGTACGGCGCCTCGGCCAGGGCGGCCAGCCGCAGCTCGCGCCAGAGCGGCCAGTCGTCGGACGTCAGTTCACGCAGTTCGATCATGGCGGAGACGATGCCCTGCCGGGGCCTGCGCCGACAACCGGTTTAGGGCCGGACCCCGGCCGGACCCCGGCCGCGCCTCGGCCGCGCCTCAGCCCGCGAGCGGGGGGTTGAGGCGGGCGAAGGCCTCCTGGCGGCGGTACGGGAAGTAGGGGTACGGCGCGGTGCGCAGGCTGGCGGCGTCCAGGCGGGCGACCTGCTCGGCCGTCAGCTCCCAGCCCACGGCGCCGAGGTTCTGGCGCAGCTGCTCCTCGTTGCGGGCGCCGATGATCACCGAGGAGACGGTCGGGCGGCGCAGCAGCCAGTTGATCGCCACCTGGGGGACGGTGCGGCCGGTCTCCTCGGCGACCGCGTCCAGCGCGTCCACCACGTCGTGGAGCAGCTCGTCGTCGACGGGCGGGCCGTAGTCGGCGGTGTCGTGCAGGCGGCTGCCGGCCGGGAGCGGGGCGCCGCGGCGGATCTTCCCGGTGAGGCGGCCCCAGCCGAGCGGGCTCCAGACCAGGGCGCCGACGCCCTGGTCCCGGGCGAGCGGCATCAGCTCCCACTCGTAGTCCCGGCCGACGAGGGAGTAGTAGACCTGGTGGGCGGCGTAGCGGGGGCGGGCGTCGCGGTCGGCGGCGGCCAGGGACTTCATCAGCTGCCAGCCGGAGAAGTTGGAGACGCCGGTGTAGCGGATCTTTCCGGCGCGGACGAGGTCGTCGAGGGTGGCGAGCACCTCCTCGACGGGGGTGGCGGCGTCGAAGGCGTGCAGCTGGAACAGGTCGAGGTAGTCGGTGTCCAGGCGGCGCAGGGCGGCGTCGACGGCGGTGATCAGGCGGGCGCGGGAGGTGCCGGCGTCGTTGGGGCCGTCGCCGGTGGGCAGGCCGGCCTTGGTGGAGATCAGCACCTGGTCGCGGCGGCCCTTGACGGCCCGGCCGAGGACCTCCTCGGAGGCGCCGTCGGAGTAGACGTCGGCGGTGTCGAACAGGGTGACGCCGGCGTCGATGGCGATGTCGAGCAGGCGGCGGGCGTCGTCGGCGTCGGTGGTGCCCCAGGCGCCGAAGAGCGGGCCGCGGCCGCCGAAGGTGCCGGTGCCGAGGGAGAGGGCGGGGACGGTGAGGCCGGACGCGCCGAGGCGGCGGTACTCCATGGGAGGTTCCCTTCGCTAACGGGACTTCTGTGCCGTTAAGATGGCTCCGACCCTAGCACTGTCGGCGACGCTAATGGAACAGGAATCCCGTTAATGACTTCACCGGGCATGCAGAGACCGGGCGGCCGGACGGCGCGCGTGCGGACCGCCGTGCTGAAGGCCGCCGAGGACGCCCTCGTCGAGGTCGGCTTCGCCGGGCTGGACCTCGGCGACATCGCGCGGCGGGCCGAGGTCGGGCGCACCACCGTCTACCGGCGCTGGGGCTCGGTGGGTGCGCTGCTCGCCGACCTCCTCACCGACATGGCCGAGCAGTCCCTCCCGCGCACCCGCACCGGCTCCCTGCGCGAGGACCTGCGCGCCAACGCCCGCCTCGTCCAGCGCACCCTGGCCGATCCGCGCCAGGGCGCGCTGTTCCGGGCCGTCCTGGTCGCGGCCACCTGCGACCCGGCTGCCGCCGAGGCCCTCCACCGCTTCTACCGCGCCCGCGTCGAGGAGTGGGCGCCCTGCGTGACGGAGGCCGTCGACCGCGGCGAACTCCCGCCCGGCACCGACCCCGCCGACGTCATCCGCGCCGTCTCCGCCCCCCTCTACTACCGCATGCTCACCACCCCGGACCCCCTCGACGAACCCGCCGCCCACCAGGCCGCCGACGCCGCCGAGGCCGCCGCCCGGGCGGGTGCCTTCCGCGTGGGTGTCTAGAGGCCGGCCGGGCGGGCCGTTCGGGGGGGCGGGGGTGCGGGGTCGGACGGGCCCGTTGCCGCCGGGCTGCCGAGGCCGCCGCCCGGGCGGGTGCCTTCCGCGCGGGTGTCCAGAGGTCGGCCGGGTGGGCCGTTCGGGGAGTGCATGTGCCCGCTGTCCACCGGGCCGCCGAGGCCGCCGCGCCGGGTGGGGGTGTGGGGGTTGGACGGGCCCGGCGCCCACCACGCCGCCGAGGCTGCCGCCCGGGCCGCCGCCTAGGGGGTGCCCGAGGGGTGGTTGAGGGGGGTGGTGTGGTGGGTGATGAAGGACCGGGCCTGGTCGGGGGTGAGGGGGTGGGCGAAGAGGTAGCCCTGGCCGAGGGGGCAGCCCATGGCGGCGAGGAGGTCGCGCTGTTCGGGGTGCTCGATGCCCTCGGCGATGACCTGGACGCCGAGGGTGTCGGCGATCCGGGTGATGCCCTCGACGAGGGCGTACTGCTGCTGGGACAGCCCGAGCCCGTCGATGAAGGACTTGTCGATCTTCAGGACGGAGATGGGGAACTCGCGCAGGTAGGAGAGCGACGAGTAGCCGGTGCCGAAGTCGTCGATGGCGATGCCGACGCCGAGTTCGCCGAGGGTGCGCATGTCGGTGCGGACGCGGTCGTCGCGGCGCATCAGCACGGACTCGGTCAGCTCCAGGACCAGGGACTCCGGCGGGATGGCGGAGGAGGAGAGGGCCCCGCGCACCACGTCCACGAAGCCGGCGTCGCGGAACTGCCGGGCGGAGACGTTGACGTTGACCCGCAGCGGGGGCAGGCCGGCGGCGGCGCGGGCGGGGCTGCTGAGGGCGTGCCAGGCGGCCGCCTCCTGGGCGGCGCGCTCCAGGACCCAGGCGCCGAGCGGCACGATCTGGCCGCTCTCCTCGGCGAGGGCGATGAACTCGTCGGGCAGCACCATGCCGCGCCGGTCGTGCGGCCACCGCACCAGGGCCTCGAAGGCGACCAGGTCCCCCGTCTGCAGATCGACGATCGGCTGGTAGTACAGCCGGAACGCGGACTCGGCGATCGCGGTGTCCAGGTTCTCGTTCAGCTCGTGCCGGGCCATCAGCCCGGCCTGCAGGGCCGGCTGGTAGAGGCACCACTGCCGCTTGCCCGCCGCCTTCGCCGAGTACAGCGCGAGGTCGGCGTGGCTGAGCAGCTCGGTGGCGTCCACGCTGTCCTCCGTCGTCGCCACCCCGATCGAGGCGGACACCCGCACCGCGCCCGCCCGCAGCCTGAACGGCTCCGCGAACGCCGCCAGCAGGCCCTGGGCGATCGCCCCGACGTCGGCCGGCGCCAGGGCGTCCTCCACCAGCACCGCGAACTCGTCGCCGCCGAGCCGGGCCGCCGTGTCGGAGGCGCGCAGCGCGGTGGAGATCCGCAGCGAGACGGCGACCAGCAGCTCGTCGCCGATCGCGTGGCCCTGGGTGTCGTTGACCACCTTGAAGTCGTCCAGGTCGAGGAAGAGCACCCCGGTGACGGCGCCGCTGCGCTCGCTGCGGGAGAGCGCGTGGCCGACCCGGTCGAGGAAGAGCACCCGGTTGGCCAGGCCGGTGAGCGAGTCGTGGAAGGCCCGGTGGGTGAGCTCGCGCTCCATCTGCCGCTGCTCGGTGACATCACGCAGGGTGAGCACCAGCCCGCCGACCGTCGGGTCCTCGCGCAGGTCGTTGCAGCGCACCTCGACCTCGATCGGGGAGCCGTCGGCCCGGAGCAGCCGCCAGTGCTCGCGCTGGGTGTCCAGGCCGGAGCGGGTGCCGCCGGTGACGGCGGGGCTGCGCATCCTGGCCAGCGCCTTGCCGACGGCGCGGCTGTCCTCCGGCGGGACGAGCTCGGTGAGCAGGGTGCCGTCGAGGTGGGGGTGGCCGAGCACGCGCCCGGCGGAGGAGGCCGAGGCGTAGCGCACGGAGTCGTCGTCGTTGAGGATGAGGATGACGTCGCTGGCGCTCTGCACCAGGGTGCGGAAGTAGGCCTCGCTGTCACGCCGGGTGATCTCCTGGCTGAGCATGACGCGCTCGACGGCGAGGGCGGCCTGGGCGGCGAGGATCTCCAGTGAGCCCCAGAGGCTGGTCAGCTCCTGCTCGGTGCCGGTGACGATGAGCGCGCCGATCAGCGGGTCGCCGGAGGGTCGCTCGGCGAGGGTGAGCGGGCAGAGCAGGGCGGACGGCATGCCGTCGATCCGGGCGGCGAGCTCGGTGCCGATGTCCTCGACGGGCAGCAGCGTGGTCTCCCGGTAGGCGGCGAGGGCGAGCACCTCGTCGGAGTCGCGCTCGGCGCCGAGGTGGTGGCGGCCCGCGCCGCGCTCGGCGTGCCGCACGTGCAGCACGCCGCCCTCGGTGACGGCGAGCAGCGCGACGTGGCCGGGCTCGGTGGGCATCAGGGTGGAGGCGGCGGCCTGGACGGCGTCGGCGACCTCCTCGACGGTGACGGCCGAGGTGAGCGCCGAGCCGGCCTCGCGCAGCGCGCGCTCCCGGGTGACGGCCTGCCGGCGGGCCCGCACCACGACCGCCAGCCGGGCGAGCACCAGCAGGTAGAGGACGGCGGAGAAGGCGCCGATGACCCCGGCGTTGCTGGTGTTCCCGTTGCTCGCCTCGATCATCAGGATGGTCGGCGCGATCAGCGAGGCGCCGGCCAGCAGGGCGAGCCGGCCGGGGCCGATGTCCGGCTGCTGGCTGGGGATGGGCCTGGTCAGCTCGACCATCGAGGGGTGCAGGGCGGCGGCGCCCCAGGCGGTGTAGAAGGCGGCCCAGCCGAGGTCCACGGGGGTGCCGATGCGCCAGTCGCCGTGCAGCACGATCAGCCCGTAGAGGATGTCGGAGACCAGCAGGCCGACCGTTCCGGCGGCGAGCAGCTGCAGCGAACGGCTGACCCCGCCGCGCGGCACGACCAGGCGCAGCAGCAGGGCGAGCACGACCACGTCGCCCAGCGGGTAGGCGATCGAGACGGCCTTCTGGAACCAGTCCAGGTCCGGGTTCCGGGCGTACGGCAGGATCAGGTAGATCCAGACCAGCAGCGCCAGGCCCATGGTGAGGATGAGCGCGTCCAGCAGGCTGGCGCGGTCCTGATGTGCCGTCCGCCAGCGGATGAAGCCCAACACGCCCGCCGCGTAGAGCAGGTACTCGGCGAGGTAGAAGCCGTCGGCGACGGACGGGAAGGGGCTGCCCAGGTGCAGGAACTGCATCTGGACGACCTGCACCACCTCTCCCGCGGTGAAGCTGAGGTTGGCGAGTGCCAGCAGGTACCAGTAGACGGCGTGGGAGGGGCGGTTGAGGCGGACGCCGACCACGATGGCGGCGACGCCGCCCAGGCCGATGCCCGTCCACCAGATGATCCGCTGGGAGGGGTTGGCGTAGTAGATGCCGGTGAACAGCACCATCCACACCAGGTAACAGACCATCAGGCGTTGGCGCCGACGTGTCAACGAGCTACCTCCTCCTCGGCGTCACCGCACCCGCCCGGGGCGGGCGGCGGGGTCCGGGCAGGGGCTCGCGAGCGTCCGAGCCGGTCCGGGGAGGTCCGGTCTGACGTTCGAAATGGGCCTTGAGTGCGTATAGTCGGAAATGTCGCACCTCCCAGCATTCTGCCGCCACAGCACGAGGTCAAGCCGGTGGATGACGCAGCAGAGAGCGCACGGGGAGCACGTCCCGGAGCGCGGTCCGGACGTCACGCCGTGCTGGTCAACGAGGACGGTCAGTATGCGATCTGGCCGGGTGACTTCACCGTCCCGGGTGGCTGGCGCACGGTGTTCGGGCCCGCTCCGCACGAGGAGTGCCGCGGCTACGTGGACCGCGAGTGGCGCCCCGCCGGGCTCGGACTCGGGCCCGGGGCCGGGGCCGGGCGGGGGACGGGACCGGCCGCCGTCACCCGAGCGGCCCACACCGGCACCGGAACCGTGCACGGACTGGTCCGGGCCCGCGCCGCGCACGACCCGCGCGCCCTCGCCGTGCTCGACGACGACGAGGCGCTCGACTACGGCGAGCTGGACGCCCGCAGCGACCGGCTGGCCGCCGTGCTGCGCGCCCTGGGCGCCGGGCCCGAGCGGATCGTCCCGGTCTGCCTGGAGCGCGGCGCCGACCTGGTGACCGCCTGGCTCGCCGTGCTCAAGGCCGGCGGGGCCTTCCTGCCGCTGGACCCGGCGCACCCGCGCCGCCGGCTGGCCCGGCTGGTGGCCGACTGCGGGGCGCACCTGGTCGTCGCGGAGCAGGGGACGCGCTTCCCGGGGGCGCGCACGGTGGCCCCGGGGGAGGGCGCCGGGGCGGCGGTCGAGGTCCCGGACGTCAGCGGGCCGGACGACCTGGCCTACCTGATCTACACCTCGGGCACCACCGGCACCCCCAAGGGCGTCCCGGTCGCCCACCGCGCCCTGGCCTTCACCCTGGAACGGGTGATCGACGCCTACCGGCTCACCCCGCACGACCGGGTCCTGCAGCTCGCCGCGCTCGGCTTCGACACCGCGCTGGAACAGGTCTTCGCGACCCTGGCCGCCGGGGCCACGCTCGTCCTCGGCGGCGCCCGCACCTGGGCGCCCACCGAGCTCGCCGACCGGATGCGCGGGCTGCGGCTGACCGTCGCCGACCTCACGCCCGCCTACTGGCACCACCTGCTCGGGCTCTACCCGCCCGGCGGGCCCGCCCCCGAAGGGCTGCGGCTGATCGTGGTCGGCGGGGACACCGTGCACGAGGACGACTGCCGCGCCTGCCTGGAGCGGCTGCCGGGCGTGCGGCTGGTCAACGCCTACGGGGTCAGCGAGGCCGCCGTCACCTCCACCCTGGGCGAGATCACCGCGCCCCCGCCGGCCGCCCCCGGCCCGCACGGGCCCGGCGCGCCGGTGCCCATCGGGCGGCCGCTGCCGGGGGTGCGGGTGCACGTGCTGGACGCCCGGCTCAGCCCGGTGCCGCCCGGGGAGAAGGGGGAGATCCACCTCGGCGGGCCCGGCCTGGCGCGCGGCTACTGGAAGGCGCCCGCGCTGACCGCCGAGGCCTTCCTGCCCGACCCCTACGCCCCCGCCCCCGGCGAGCGCATGTACCGCACCGGCGACGCCGGGCGCTGGCGGGCCGACGGCACCCTGGAGGTCCTCGGCCGCTTCGACGACCAGCTGAAGGTCCGCGGTCACCGCGTCGACCCCGCCGAGGTCGAGTCCGTGCTCGCCGCCCACCCCGACGTCCGGCAGGTGCGGGTGGCCGCCGACGGCAGCGACGACGCCCGCGTCCTGACCGCCTACTACACGCTCACCGACCGGGCCTCCTCCGGCGCCCGCGCCCGGCGCGGCCGGATCCGCGCCTACCTCGCCGAACGGCTGCCGGACTTCATGGTCCCGGCCGCGTTCGTGCCGCTCGACAGCATGCCGCTCACCCCGGCCGGGAAGATCGACCGCCGCCGGCTGCCGGACGCCCCGCCCCGGGTGCGGCGGCGCGAGGACGGCGCACCGGGCCCGGGCCCGGGCCCGGCGCCGTCCGCCCGGGCGGACGCCCCGCCGGACGGCTCGCCGTCCGCCACCGCCACCGCCACGACCGGCGGCGCTGTCGAGGCCGGCGTGGCCCAGCTCTGGGCCGAACTGCTCGGCGTCGGGGAGCCCGGCCCCGCGGACGACTTCTTCGAGCTCGGCGGCAACTCCCTGCTCGCCATGGAGATGATCGCCCGGGCCCGGATCATGTTCGGCCTCGACGTCACCCGGATCCGCTCCCTCACCCGCGCGCTGCTGGGCGACGCCACCCTGCGCGCCTTCGCCGCCGCCGTCCTCGCCGCCCGCACCGGCCGGGGCCGGCCCGCCCCCGGACCGCGCGAGGCCGCCGTCGACTGGGCCGCCGAAGCCCGGCTGGACACCCCGCTGCGGCAGTCCTGGAGCCCCGCGCCCTCGCGCGCCGAACCCGCCGAGATCCTGCTCACCGGCGCCACCGGCTTCTGCGGCGCCCACCTGCTGGACGCCCTGCTGCACACCACCGACGCCCGCATCCACTGCCTGGTCCGCGCCCCCGACGAGGAGCACGCCCTCGAACGGCTGCGCGCCGCCCAGCAGCGCTACCTGCGCCACGACCTCGCCGACCGCCCGGTCGTCCCGCTGACCGGCGACCTCGCCGCACCGCGGCTCGGCCTGGAGCAGCGCCGCTACGACCACCTGGCCGGCACCCTCGACGCCATCCACCACCTCGGCGGCCAGGTCAACTTCATCTACCCCTACCACCAGCTGCGCGCCGCCAACGTGGCCGGCACCCGCGAGGTGGTCCGCCTCGCCGGGCACTCCCGGGGCATCCCCGTCCACTACCTCTCCACCCTCGCCGTGCTGGCCGGGTTCGGCCCGGCGGGCGTGCGCGAAGTCGCCGAACGGACCCCGCTCGCCCACCCCGACCGGCTGGCCGTCGGCTACGTCGAGAGCAAGTGGGTCGCCGAACAGCTGCTCCACCACGCCGCCGCGGGCGGACTGCCGGTCACCGTGCTGCGCACCAACGACGTCACCGGGGACCTGCGCACCGGGGTGATGAACACCGGCACCGAGATCTGCGCGCTGATCAAGTACATCGCCGAGAGCGGCGGCTACCCGGACGTCCGGCTGCCGCTCGACTTCGTGCCCGCCGACCGGTTCGGCCGGGCGCTGTGCCACGTCGTCGCCCACGCCCCCGCCATCGGCGAGGTCTACCACCTGACCTCGCCGCACCCGGCGGACCTCGCCGACCTCGCCGCCCGGCTGCGCGCCCGGGGCCACCGCGCCGAGCCCGTCCCCTACCCCGCATGGGTGCAGGGGCTGGTCCGGTTCGCCGCCGGGCACCCCACCCACCCGATGACGCCGTTCGTGCCGCTCTTCGTCGACCGGGTGCCCGGCACCGCACTGTCCATCAGCGAGCTGTACTTCCGCCCGACCTTCCCGCGCTTCGACCGGGCCAACACCGAACAGGCCCTGGCCGGCAGCGGCGTGGAACTCCCCGCCGTCGACGACGCCCTGCTCGACTTCTACCTCGACCGGCTGACCGCGGAGGGCTTCCTCGCCCCGCCGCAGGAGGCCTCGCCGTTGGAGGCGCTGCGATGACCGCCACCGCTCCCGAGGAGCTCTTCGCCGCCCTCGACGTCGCCCGGGCGCCCGCCGACGGCCCGGCCGCGTTCGGCGCCGACCTCGCCCCCGGGACGCTGCTGGCCGCCTACCGGCACGGGCTCTTCCCGCTGCCCGCCGCCGACGCCTACGCGAGCGCCTTCAACGAGGCCCGCGCCGGGGCGGCGGTGGCGGCCGGGGAGGTCGCCCTGCTGCCGGGGCCCGACCACGGCACGGACCCCTACGCGCTCGCCTGGTGGTCGCCCGACCCGCGCCCGCTGCTCGCCGCCGACGGCGTGCGGCTCGGGCGCAAGCTCTCCCGGCTGCTGCGCAACCGCCTGGACTGGTGGACCACCGCCGACCAGGCCTTCAAGGAGGTCCTCGCCGCCTGCGCCGAGGGGCGCGAACCGCCCTGGCTCACGCCGGAGTTGCAGACCGCGCTGACCGGTCTGCACCGGCTCGGCGCGGCCCACAGTGCGGAGGTGTGGGAGGACGGGGAACTGGTCGGCGGGGTGTTCGGGATCGCCTCCGGGCCGGTGCTCAGCCTGGACTCGATGTTCCACCGCCGCCCGGACGCCGCCCGGGTCGCCGTGGCCGACCTCGCCGACCGCTTCGCCGCCGCCGGCGGCCGGCTGCTGGACGCCCAGTGGGACTCCCCGCACGTGCGCTCCCTCGGCGCCGCCCCGCAGCCCCGGTCCCGCTACCTCGCGGCGCTCGCCGAGGACGCCGCGCTGGTACGGCCGCTCGACACCACCCGCCTCCCGGCCGCCCGACTCGCCCCCGAACGCCCCCGCGAGCCGTACCCGCACGGCCGCCATCGTGCCCACCGGCACCCCTACCGCAACGCCCGCCGCGCCTGACGGCCGGCCACCTGCGCGGCCTCGTGGGCCGTACCTGCGGGGGCCGCTGAGACTGGCGATCGGTCACCTGAACGCCCGCGCGAGCCGTGTCCGTGTGGGCGTTCGTGGCGCGGCGCCCGCCGGGCGCCCGCGGCTTGCCCGCGAGTCGTACCCGCGCGGCTGCCGTCGTGCGCACCGGCGCCCCTATCGCAACGCCCGCCAGGCTTGACGGCCGGCCACCTGCGCGGCCTCGTGGGCCGTACCTGCGGGGGCCGCTGAGACTGGCGATCGATCACTTGAACGCCCGCGCGAGCCGTGTCCGTGTGGGCGTTCGTGGCGGTGCCC
>NZ_JBHVTL010000040.1:0-48167 GCF_042884635.1 Kitasatospora sp. NPDC058115 | reverse complement strand
CCGCCGGGCCCGGCGACCGGTTGCCCCGGCTTGCCCGTGAGCCGTACCCGCGCGGCTGCCGTCGTGCGCACCGGCGCCCCAATCGCAACGCCCGCCAGGCTTGACGGCCGGCCACCTGCGCGGCCTCGCGGGCCGTACCTGCGGGGGCCGCTGAGACTGGCGATCGATCACTTGAACGCCCGCGCGAGCCGTGTCCGTGTGGGCGTTCGTGGCGGTGCCCGCCGGGCCCGGCGACCGGTTGCCCCGGCTTGCCCGTGAGCCGTACCCGCGCGGCTGCCGTCGTGCGCACCGGCGCCCCAATCGCAACGCCCGCCGGGCCTGACGGCCGGCCACCTGAGCGGCCCTCGTGGGTGTCGGGCATCCGTACCGCAACGGCTGCCGAGACTGGCGATCGATCACCTGAACGCCCGCGCGAGCCGTGTCCGTGTGGGCGTTCAGGTGCGCGCGCCGGGTATTCGCGGCGCGGCGCCCGCCGGGCCCAGCGACCGGGCGCCCCGGCTTGGCCCGCGAGTCGTACCCGCGCGGCTGCCATCGTGCGCACCGGCGCCCCTACCGCAACGCCCGCCAGGCTTGACGGCCGGCCACCTGCGTGGCCTCGTGGGTGTCGGGCATCCGTACCCGCGATGGCTGCCGACCGGGCGTTCGCGGCGCGGCGCCCGCCGGGCCTGACGGCCGGCCACCTGCGCGGCCTCGTGGGCGTCGGGGATCCGTACCGCGACGGCTGCCGAGACTGGCGATCGATCACCTGGACGCCCGCGCGAGCCGTGCGCGCCGGGTATTCGCGGCGCGGCACCCGCCCGGGCCCGGCGACCGGTCGCCCCGGCTTGCCCCCGAGTGGCCCCGCGAGCCGTACCCGCGCGGGGCCCCGGGCGTCCCTGTGCGCGCCCGGCATCCCGGTCGCAACGCCTGCACGGACAGGCGGCCCCGGCACCGGCGGTCCGTCGGGCGGGCGATGGCCCGGGCGATGGTCGTGCGGGCCCGGCCGCCGGTGGCGGGGTGGTTGTGGTCGACCGCGCGGCATCCGGGCCGTCGTCGCCGGCGGGCGTGACGGATTCGTCAGTGGTGGTCGCGTCCGGGTGCCGTACCCCGGGCGGGCCGGCGGCCGGGTGTGGTGGTGCGTCAGTGGTGGCCTGGGCGGCCGACGGTGAGTTGGGTGGTGGTCGTGCGGGTCGGGCCCGCCGGGGTGGTGGCGGTGAGGGTCGCGGTGTAGGTGCCCGCGGTGGGGTAGTCGTGGTCGACGGTGCCGTACCCGGGGTCCACCGGGTGCGGCGCGCTGCCGTCGCCGAAGTCCAGGGTCGCGGTGCCCGGTGTCCAGCCGGCCGTGTACCCCAGCGTCAGCCGGGCGTTGAGCGGGTGGCCCGGCCGGGGGAGGGGGCGGGCGGTCAGGCGCACGCGCAGGGGGTCCTGGAGTTCGATGGCGCCGCGGTCCCGGTAGCCCCAGGCGGTGGGGCTGGGGAAGCGCGGGTGGTCGGCCGGCTCGGCGCCGAGGAGGTCGGTGGCCAGGGTGCCGAAGGCGTAGGGATCGGCGGCGTCCGTCACGCCCGTCACGGCGGCCGGGGTGTAGTCCTCGCGGTCCGCGGGGAACCCCGGGTCGACGGCGTTGTCGCTCGCGCCCTGCCCGACGGCCCGGAAGGCCTCGGGGGTGGCGAACGGGGTGTCCCCCCAGGAGTAGGCGTACGGGCCCGACGGCACGACGGTGTTGTAGTCGACCCGGGTGCTCCGGATCGATCCGGCCGACACCACCAGCGGGATCGCGGTGGGCGCGGTGCCGCCGCAGCGCGGCGCCGGGCGCTTCGCCAGGATGTTGTTCTCGACCACCGACCCGGTGGAGTTCCCGGCGAACTCCACGTCGCTCCCGCAGTTGCGCCCGAAGGTGTTGGCCACCACGATCGTGCCGGGCGCGTCCGTGACCAGCACGCCCCGGCCGGCGCTCCCGGCGATCAGGTTGGTGGTGACGACCACGCCGGAGGTCCCCGCGTCGACCGCGACCCCGCTCACGGGCGCGGCGGAGATCCGGTTGCGGCTCACCGTGACGTACGAGCCCGTCCCGGTGATCCGCACGCTCGGCGTCGCCGCCGGGAAGGCCCGTACGCCGCCGCGGACCGGGTCGCCCGCCTCCACGTCGTTGTGGTCCACGGCGATCCGGGTGGAGTCCTTGACGAGCACGCCCTCCTGCGGGGCGTCCAGGCGCAGGCCGGTCACCGTGACGTCGTGCACGCCCTCCAGCACGAAGGCGTGCGGGGCGGGCGTCGACCCCCGGGACCAGTACCGCGTCCCCACCGAGGCGTTGGGCCCGTGCACGGTCGGCTCGGCGCCCTGGAAGACGATCGGGCGGCCGGGCTCGCCGGAGCGCCGGACGGTGACCTGGCCGGTGAAGCGGCGGCCCGGCGCGAGCTGGACGGTCTGCCCGGGCTCGGCCACGTCGGCGGCGGCCTGGACGGTGCAGAACGGCCGCTCCGGCGTGCCGGTCCCGGAGTCCGAGCAGTTCGAGCGGGGGCCGTTGTCGACGTGGAGCACGGTGCTCCCGGCGTGCGCGGTGGACGGGAAGGCGGCCCCGGTGACCGCGGAGCCCGCGACCGCGAGGGCGAGGGCGACGTGACGGGATGCTGGCATGGGCAGGACCCTTCTGGAGTCATCGAACCGACGTGTCGAGCTGACGTACCGAGCTGACGTCATGAGCTGACGTGCCGAACTGACGTGGCGACAGGAACCTTGCGTGCACGGGTTGATGCGGGAGGTCTGGACCAGTATTCCCGAGCCCCGCGCGCCGCCTCAACCGGTGAAGGGCCCGGCCCCGCACCGCCGGTCGGCGCCGTTCCGGAGCCCGCCGGTTTGGGCCGCGATGCGCGGGGGGACTGAAGCGGACATGCTGTCAGTTGTGGTGGCCCCCTGGGGCGATGAGCCGGTGTTCGAGCGGAACGGGGACGAGCCGCACGCCGCGGCGAGCACGATGAAGGTGGCCGTGCTGGCCGCGCTGAGCCGGGCCGGCGCGGATCCGCGGGAGCCGGTGCCGGTGGTGAACGGCTTCGCCTCCCGGGCCGGAGGGGAGTTCACCAACGATCCGGACTGGGACAGCGACCCGGTGCCGTGGACGCTGCTCGGCGCCACCGTGCCGCTGGGGCTGCTCACCGAGCGGATGATCACCCACTCCTCCAACCTCGCCACCAACCTCTGCCTGGCCCGGGCCGGGCACGGGGCGGTGGAGGAGGTGTGGCGGCGGGCCGGGGCCACCCGCAGCGCCAGCCCGCGCGGGATCGAGGACCACCCCGCGCGCGAGGCGGGCGTGCACAACCTGGTGACCGCGCGCGACCTGGTCCGGCTGCTGCAGTCCCTGGACGGCGAGCCGGAGTTGCTGGAGCTGCTGGAGCGCAACTCCTTCCGGGTCGACCTGGCGGCCGGGCTGCCGCCGGGGACCAGGGTCGCGTTCAAGAACGGCTGGCTCCCCGGTGTGCGGCACTGCGTCGCGCTGGTCCACCCGGACGACTGCCCGCCGTACCTGCTGGCCGTCTGCTACACCGGCCCGCTCGCCTCGGGTGCCGACGAGGCCGCCGCCGACCCGGCCGCCCGCCTGCTGGCCAGGGTCTCGGCGGCGGTGTGGGAGCGGCGGCACGCGGTCGGCGGCGTCGCCGCCCGCTCGGGCGCGCGCTGACCGCTCCGGGCGGACGGCGGGGCCCCGTGTGGCGGGGCCCGGTACGGCGGGGCCCCGTACGGCGGGGCCCGGTGCGGACACGCGTCCGCACCGGGCCCCGGTGGGCCGGGTGGCGTCAGTACGGCCGGACGAGCGCGTGCGCGGCGCCCGGGATGCCGATCTTCAGCAGCTCGTCCTCCTCCGGGGTGGTCGGCGTGCCGGTCTCCTGCTTGAGGATCGCCCGGGACAGCGCCTGCACCCACATGGCGCGCGGCCGGCGGCGCTCCTCCCAGGCGGCCAGCGCCTCGGGCACCGCCTCGGCGGCGTCCAGGCTCTGGGCCAGCACCAGGGCGTCCTCGACGGCCATCGCGGCGCCCTGCGCCAGGTGCGGGGTGGAGGCGTGCGCGGCGTCACCGGCCAGCACCACCCGGCCGACGTGCCACGGCTCCTCGACGGTGACCTGCGAGATCCGCGAGTACACCACCGCGGCCGGGTCGGTGACCCCGGCCAGCGCCTCGGCGATCGGACCGCCGAAGCCGGCCAGCCGCTCGCGCAGCTGCTCGTGGGCCCGCTGCGGGTCCGGGCGGAAGTCCTCGGCCTCGGCGAACACCGAGCCCAGGTACATCAGTTCGTCGCTGATCGGGGTGAGCAGCGCCTTGGCCTTCAGGTTGCCGGTGGACATCACCACGCCCTGCACCTCGGGCGAACGCGGCAGGGTGACACGCCAGTTGGCGAAGCCGGTGTACTCCGGCGCGTACTTCTCGCCGTACAGCCGCTTGCGCAGCGGCGAGCCGATGCCGTCGAAGCCGACCACCAGGTCGTAGCGGGCGCTGCTGCCGTCGGACAGGGTGACCGCCACCTCCTCGCCCTCGTCGACGAGTTCGGTGACGGTGGTGCCGAAGCGCAGGGTCGCGCCGGCGGCGGTGGCGGCGTCGCCCAGCACCCGGGCCAGGGCGGGGCGGGGGATGCCGTTGGTGGACGGCGCGTCGTCCATCCGGGGCTGCGGGATCTTCGCGAGGACGCCGCCGGCCGGGTCGCAGATGGTGAGCACCTCCCACTCGAAGCCGACCGCCAGGCACTGCTCCAGCACGCCGATCTCGCGCATCACGTGCAGCGCGTTGGAGGGCTGGATGATGCCGACGCCGAGCGCCTCCAGGGCGTCGCGCAGCTCGACGACGTCGACCCGGTGGCCGCGGCCGGCGAGGGCGGTGGCGGCGGTCAGGCCGCCGATGCCGGCGCCGTGGACGAGGACGCGCAGGGGTGGGGTCATGGTGGTGCTACTCCAAGGGGAAGGGGGGCGGGGAGAGGGGCGGGGAAAGGTGGCGAAACGTTTCAGCCGGCCGGGGCGCCGGCCAGCTCCATCAGGTGGTCGACCAGCGCGAGCAGCAGGTCCCGCCCGAACATCCGCACCCGCACGTCGCCGACCAGCATCGGGACCTGCGGATCGAGGTCCAGGGCGGCCCGGACCTCCGCCACCGTGCGGGTGTTCTCGCCGTGGAAGCAGTTGATCGCCACCACGAACGGGATGCCCCGGCTCTCGAAGAAGTCGATCGAGGCGAAACTGGTCTCCAGCCGGCGGGTGTCGGCGATCACGATGCCGCCGAGCGCGCCGTTCACCAGGTCGTTCCACATGAACCAGAAGCGCTCCTGGCCCGGCGTGCCGAACAGGTAGACCACCAGCTCCGGGCTGACCGTGATCCGCCCGAAGTCCAGGGCGACCGTGGTGGTCTCCTTGCTGTCCACCCCCGACAGGTCGTCCACGCCCTCGCTGGCGCGGGTCAGGTACTCCTCGGTGCGCAGCGGCGCGACCTCGCTCACCGAACCGACCAGGGTGGTCTTGCCCACCCCGAAGCCGCCGGCGATGAGGATCTTCAGGGCCGCGGGGGCGGCGGCCGTGAGGGGGGACGGGGGGGAGGAGGGGAGAGGTACGGATGGTGCCATGGTTCAGAGCCTCCGGAGTCCTTCGCGTACGGCCGTCAGCAGCCCGAGGTCCAGGCCGCCGTCCCCCGAGGCCCGGGCCACCGAGATCGGTGCCCGGGCCCGCAGCAAGCCCTGGGCGATGAGGTCGCCCAGGAGGATCTTGGTCACCGAGACCGGCAGGTCGAGCCCGGCCGCCACCTCGGCGACGGCGGCCGGCCGGCGGCACCGCTCCAGGATCAGGCGGTGTTCCGGCTGCAGCCCGCGGACGCCCGACGACCGGGAGGCCAGCACCGGGTCGGCGAGCTCCTCCACCGTGGTCAGCAGGGTGATCAGGGTGAGGTGGTCGTGCTCCGGCGCCGTCCGGCCGCGGGTGATGGTGTACGGGCGCACCATCGTGCCCGCGCCGTAGTCGTCGTCCTCGTCCTCGTCGGGCAGCTCGCTCCAGTGCGGCCTCACCGGAGCGTCACCCCCGGTTCCTGGCGGCGAAGGCGTCGAAGTCGCTGCGGACCGGCGTGCTGAGCTTCTGGCCGACCTGCTGGACGAGCTGGTGCATGGCCACCGACATCACCTCGGCGTCCACCTCCTGGTCGGCGACCACCGCCAGGTGGGTGCCCTGGGCGGCGGCGATGACGAACAGCCAGAGCTCGGCCAGCTCGATGATCACCTGGTGGACCGGGCCGCCGTCGAAGAGCTGGCCGATGCCCCGGGCGAGGCTCTGCTGGCCGGTGGCGACGGCCGCCAGGCGCTCGGCGTCGGCGCGGTCGATGGAGCGCGAGTGGCTGACCACCAGGCCGTCGTCGGAGAGCAGAACGGCGCTTCTCGTGCCGGGCACCGTGTCGACGAGTCCGTCCAGCAGCCAGTCGAGGTCCTGGTGGGTGGCGATGGTGCGGTTCATGACTGCTCTTCCGTCCTCGTGGTTCGGGGGTCCGCGGCCGGGAGGGCCCAGGGGGAGGGACCCGGCGCGGGAGTCGGGGGGCCGGCGACGGCCGCGGGGCCCGCCGGGCCGGGGGGCAGGCCGCGCTGCGCCGCGTGGTCCGCGGCGGTGCGGTCGGCGCCGGCGGGGGAGCCGGTGGCGGTGTCGTCGGTGGTGCCGGGCAGGGTGCCGTCGAGGCCGCGGGCGGCGCGGGACTGGCGCTGGAAGGCGCCGACCGTGGCGCCCGAGCGGCGTGCCGGGCGCTGGAACGGGCCCGCCGCGGGCCGGTCGGCGGTGCCGGTGCTCCCGGCGCCAGCGTTCCCGGTGGCGGTGCCGCCCGTGCCGCCGGCCGCTCCGGCGCCGGGGTGGCCGGTCCAGGAGTCCCGGGGCGGCGGGGGGACGCGCAGCTCGGCGGCCAGGCTGGCCTGCCGGACCCGCTGCGGCAGCGGGGGCTGGGAGCCCGCCTGCGGCGCGGCCGGGGCGGGGGCGGCGGGGGCCGGCTGCGGCGCCGGGCCGGTGCCGTCCTCGCGCCGCCGCTCGGCCAGCCGGTAGTGGTCGGCGGGCCGGTACTGCTCGTCGGCGTACGGCGCCTCGGCGGGCGTCACCGTCGCGTAGGCGATGTCCGGGTAGGCCGGGTCGTCGTACCGGGGCTGCGCGGGCCGGTCGGGCGTGCCGTGCGCCTGGGCGCCGTACGGCGTGCCGTGCTCGACCGGCCGGCCCGCCTCGGCGAGCGGGTACAGGTAGCCGTCGGCGTCGCCGTGCCCGAAGCCGCCGCCGAAGCCCTCGAAGCCCTCGGCGAAGCCGTTCTCGAAACCGTTCTCGAAACCGTCCTCGAAGCCGCTCCCGAAGCCTTCGCGGGCCGGGGCGGCGCCGAACACCTCGTCGTCGGACGGCGGCACGTACTCGACGTGGGCGAAGGCCTGGGCCGGGGCCGGGTGGGCGCCGGGGGTGAACCAGTCGCCGCCCGTCTGGTCCGGGTCCGCCCCGGGCGCCGCGAGGGCCGCGCGCTCCTCCGCCTCGTCCACCGCGACCACCGGCGAGGACGCCGGGGCGGTCGCGGCCGAGGGCATCTCGGTCACCGAGGCGAGCGGCGCGGGTTCCTTGTGCTGCTCGGGCCGCTGGCGCCGGGCGAGCGGGATCGGGGTGACCTCGGCGCCGCCCGGCAGGCCGGCGTCGCCGTCCAGCACGTACTCGCCGGGGACGAGCACGACCACCCTGGTCCCGCCGAAGGCCGACGGGCGGAACTCGATCTGCAGGCCGATCGCGGCCGCCAGCCGGCCCACCACGTGGAAGCCGAGGCGGATGTCGTCGCCGCGCGCCAGCATGTCGGTGCGTGGCGGGTCGTCGGCGAGCGCGGCGGCCATCAGCGCGTTGGCCGCGTCGTACTGCTCCAGGTCCATGCCGAGGCCGCGGTCCTCGATCTCGATGGCGAGCCCGCGCCCGACGACGGCTGCCCGCACGTCGACCGGCGTCGGCGGCTTCGAGAAGCTGGCCGCGTTCTCCATCAGCTCCGCGACCACGTGGGCGACCGGGCCGACCGCCCGCTCGGAGAGCCACGGGTGGCCCTCGACGTCCAGCACGATGCGGCGGTACTCCTGCACCTCGCCCTGCGCCGAGCGCAGCACGTCCAGCAGCGGCACCGGCTTGCGCCACTTCCGCTGCGGCTGGCCCCCGGCCATGATGACCAGGTTCTCCTCGTAGCGGCGCAGGCGGGCCGTCAGGTGGTCGAGGTCGAACAGGCCCTCCAGGACGTCCGGGTCCTCGTGCCGGCGCTCCAGGGTGTCCAGCTTGCGCAGCTGCTGGCCGATCAGCAGCTGGGTGCGGCGGGCGATGCGCTGGAGCAGCCGCTCGAAGCCGCGGTGCTGCTCGGCCTGGCGGACGGCGGTCTCCAGCGCGGAGGTGCGGGCCAGGTTCAGCGCCTGGCCCAGTTCGGCCAGCTCGTCGGCGCCGCGGGCCCGGGCCCCGGCGGTGATCGCCCGGCTCTCGGCCTCGACGTCGACCTGCTCGCCGCGCGCGAGCCGCTCGACCACCTCGGGCAGGGTGCGCTCCAGCTCCTGCGCCTGGAGGTGGAGGTCCTTGATCCGGCGGCGCAGCGAGCGGGTCAGCCGCCAGCTGGTGACGACCACCGCGATCACCGCGAGCAGGCCGATCACGGCGGTCAGCGCGACCCGGGTGAGCAGCGAGAGGAAGGTGCCCTTGCCGACCACGACCACGCCGTCGGTGCGGGTCTCCAGGGCCTTCACCAGCTGCGGGTTGATCTGGTCGAGGGCCTGGCGCCACTGGTCCTGCAGCGGCGGCAGGCGGACGGTGCCGGTGGCGTCGGCGACGGCCGGGCGGGTGAGCGCCTGCTCCACGGAGGTCTTGGCCTGCCACGCGGTGCCGCTCATCAGCTCCGACCAGGCGCCCCGCTCGTCCTCCGGGAGGTAGGGGACGACCTGGACGGAGAAGAGGTGCTCCTGGGCGCCGATCGCCTGCTGGACGAGCTGGTAGTCGGCGGCGGCGAGCTTGCCGGAGGGCCAGCCGCGGGCGAGGACCGCGTCCTCGCGGGCCAGCATCTCCTTCGCCCAGAAGGCGTTGACCAGGGTCTTGGAGATCCAGGTGACCTCGCCGTTGTCGCCGTGGCTGAGCGTGGTGAACAGCCGGAGGTCCACGGCGATCAGGTCGGTGTAGTAGGCGTAGACGCTCTGCTGGTCGGCGGTGCCCTTGTCGACGGCGGCCCGCTGGTCGCCCAGCTTGTCCATCGCGCGCCGGGCCTCGGCGACGGCCGTGAGCACCTCGGCGGGTGCGCTGTCGGCGGTCTCCTTGGAGAGGACCTGGAACTTCTGCACGGCCTCGTCGGTGAGCTGGCGCTGGCGCTTCAGCTGGTCGGTCACGGCGGCGGTGCCGGGCCGGGCGAGCGCCTCGGCGGTGAGGCGGCGCTCCTCCTGGAGGTTGTAGTAGACGATGTTGGACGGCTGTCCCGCCTTCTGGGCCAGCAGTCCCTGGTCCGCCTGACGCTGGAAGTCGAAGAAGGTCACACCGCTGGTGACCGCCCACAGGACGGCCAGGGCGATGCTGGGGACGAGGGCGAGGACGAGCAGTGCCGTCCGCAGTGACAGGCGCGGACGACGCCTGCGGGGGGCCTTCGGCGTCGGGGGCCGCCGATTCGCACGCGCGCGCAGAGCTGACTCCTTGGGGCTGGCGGCCGGCCCGGGAGGGGCCGCACCGACCGGGGCACGGGCTTTATGACGAGGCGATACTAGTCATACGGTGTGTTAGGAGTGAAAGCCCGTTCGATCTTCGGACCGCGCACACACAAGTCCTTGACATCGCCGGAGCGCGGGATCCACGGCCCCGCCGGGGCGGTTCCGCGGCCGCCGCGCGCCCCGCCCCGGAGGGCCGCGGGGCAGGTCCGGCCGGTCGCGCGGCAGCGCCCGCCGGCCCGTGCGGCAAGTCCCCCCGAGTGGAACGGGGTTGTCCCGCCGGACGGTTCACGGCTACGGTACTCGCCATCATGCAGACGTGGAGCCTTCTTCTCGGTGGCCGCAGCGGGGTCTGACAGACCGGCACCCCGCTGCGGGTCGCCGTGCTGCCGGTCGTCGTCCCCTCGACACCGAACCAGGGAAGGACGCCGCACCCCGTGCGCTCCACCGAACCCGCACAGAACGTCAAACCGTTCGCCACCCTGCGGACACCCGCCGGTCCCGTCCCGGCCGACGCCCCCGCCTGGAACCCCCAACGCGCCGGTTCCATGCCCTCCCACCGCTACCGCCCCGCCCACGAGCGCGTCCCGCTGCCGCCCGTCGACGCCCTGCCGGGCGGGCGCCGGTGGCCCGCCCGGCGGATCGAACGGGCCCCGCTGTGGGTCCCGGTCGACCTGCGGGACGGCAACCAGGCGCTCGCCGAACCGATGGACCCGGGCCGCAAGCGCCGGATGTTCGACCTCTTCCTCGCCATGGGCTTCAAGGAGATCGAGGTCGGTTACCCCTCCGCCAGCCGGACCGACTTCGACTTCGTGCGCCACCTCGCCACCACCCCCGGCGCGGTGCCCGAGGACGTCACCGTCGTGGTCTTCACCGCCGCCCGCGCCGACCTGATCGACCGCACCTTCGAGGCCGTCGAGGGACTGCCCCGGGTCGTCGTCCACCTCTACACGGCCACCGCCCCCGTCTGGCGCGAGCTCGTCCTCGGCCGCGACCGGGCCCAGGTGCGGGAGCTGGTCACCGCCGCCGCCGAGCGGATGGCCCGCCGCGGCGGCGACCGCCCCGGCCTGCGCTTCCAGTTCTCGCCCGAGGTCTTCAACCTGACCGAACCGGACTACGTGCTGGAACTGTGCGACGGCCTCACCGAACTGTGGGACGCGAGCCCGGACCGCCCGGTGATCCACAACCTGCCCGCCACCGTCGAGATCGCCACCCCCAACGTCTACGCCGACCAGATCGAGTACCTGCACCGGCACCTGGCCCGGCGCGACGCGGTGATCCTCTCCGTCCACCCGCACAACGACCGCGGCACCGGCATCGCCTGCGCCGAACTCGCCCTGCTGGCCGGCGCCCAGCGGATCGAGGGCTGCCTGTTCGGCAACGGCGAGCGGACCGGCAACGTCGACCTGGCGACCCTCGCGCTGAACCTGCACACCCAGGGCGTCGACCCGATGCTCGACTTCTCCGACATCGACGGGATCCGCCGCACCGTCGAGCACTGCAACCGGCTGCCCGTCCCCGAACGCCACCCCTACGCCGGCGACCTCGTCCACACCGCCTTCTCCGGCACCCACCAGGACGCCATCAAGAAGGGCCTCGCCCACCACGCCGCCACCGCCGCCCGCCTCGGCGTGCCCGAGCGGCAGGCCCCCTGGGACGTCCCGTACCTGCCGATCGACCCGGCCGACCTCGGGCGCGACTACGAGGCGGTGATCCGGGTCAACAGCCAGTCCGGCAAGGGCGGCATCGCCTACCTGCTGCAGACCGGGCACGGGCTGGACCTGCCGCGCCGGCTGCAGATCGAGTTCTCCCGGGTGGTCCAGGAGTCGACGGACGACAGCGGGCGCGAGATCACCGCCGACGAGCTGTACGGCCTGTTCCGCGCCGCCTACCTGGACGCGGCACCGGCCGCGGCGCACTGGCACACCGGGGAGGCCGACGGGCGGCACTTCGCGTCGCTGTCGCTCACGCCGGGAGGCGACCGGTACCGCGGGGAGGGCAACGGGCCGCTGGCCGCCGTGACGGCGGCGCTCGGCGCGGCCGGGCACGCGGTGGACATCCTGCAGTTCACCGAGCACGCCGTGCGCACCGGTCCCGACAGCGACGCCGTCGCCTACGTCGAGGCCCGGGTCGACGGGCAGGTGGTCTGGGGCGCCGGGCGCGACTCCTCGGTGCTGGCGGCCGGCGTCCGGGCGGTGCTCAGCGCCGTCGGGCGGGCGGGCGCCGGGGCCTCGGCCCCCGCGGGCGCCGGGGCGGTGCGGCAGGATGGGGCGATGACCGACGACACATCCCTGCCCAGCCGCAGCCGGGCGGTCGCCGACGCCCTCGCCGAGGCCGGCCTGCCCGGGGAGATCCGCGTCCTGCCCGATTCCGCCCGCACCGCCGCCGAGGCGGCCACCGCCCTCGGCTGCGAGGTCGGCGCCATCGCCAACAGCCTGGTCTTCGTCTGCGACGGCGCGCCCCTGCTCGTCATGACCAGCGGCGCCCACCGCGTCGACACCGCCTTCCTCGCCCGCGTCCTGGGCACCGGGCCGATCACCCGGGCGAGCGCCGCCCAGGTACGGGAGGCCACCGGCCAGGCCATCGGCGGCGTCGCCCCGGTCGGCCACCCGGCGCCGCTGCGCACCGTCGTCGACACCGACCTCGCCGGGTACGCGCTGCTGTGGGCGGCCGCCGGCCACCCGCACACCGTGGTGCCGATGACGTACGAGGAACTGCTGAAGCTGACCGGCGGCACGGCGTCGGCGGTGGTCCCGCCGCAGCAGTAGCGGCAGCGGCAGGCCCACCGGGGCCGGCCCGGGACCGCTCGGACGGGGCGGTCCCGGGCCCGAGTCACCTACCGCCGGGCACGCCCCGGCGGCCTTCTCGGGCCGGCCCGCAGCACGGGGTGCGCACGGGATTCCCGGTCAGCGCTGCCGCGAGGCGCGGGCGACCAGGAGCAGGAACAGGCCGCAGGCCGTGACCAGCAGCCAGCCCGGGCGGGAGGCGGCGGCGAGGCCCGCCGGGGTCGCGCCCGCCACCAGGCCGCCGGCCACCGCGACGCCCACGGCCGAGCCGACCTGCCGGGCCGTCGAGGTGATCGCCCCGGCCACCCCGGCGCGGTCCGCCGGCAGGCCGCCGACGGCCGTGTTGGTGATCGGCGCGTTGGCGAAGCCGAAGCCGGTGCCGAGCAGCAGCAGGGCGAGCAGCAGGACCGGAACGTCGGCCGCGCCCCCCTCGGACAGGCCGGTGCGCACCAGCAGCAGCGCCCCGCCGGCCGCGGTGAACCAGGCCGCGAGCAGCAGCGGCCGGCGCGGCCCGCCCCTGCTCACCAGCACGCCGGACAGCGGCGCGCACACCGTCGCCCCCAGCGCCATCGGCAGCGCGGCCAGCCCGGCGGCCGGCGGCGTCCACCCCCGGCCGTGCTGCAGCTGGAAGGTGGTGAGCAGCAGGCTCACCGTCAGCGCCACGAACACCGCCACCGCGCCCAGCACCGCCGTGCCGAACACCGGCCGCCGGAACAGCGCGAGGTCCATCAGCGGTTCGGCCCGGCGGCGTTCGGCCCGCACGAACCCGGCGGTGGCCGCCGCCGTCACCGCGTACCCCGCGAGCGTCCACGGCGAGGCCCAGCCCAGCCGCGGCCCCTCGATCAGCACGGCCACCGCCGCCGCCACGGCCGCGGTGAGCAGGGCCTGCCCGGGCAGGTCGAGCCGGCGGGCGCGCGGTGCCCGCGACTCCGGCACGACCAGCGCCGTCAGCACCACGGCCGCCACCACCACCGGCACGTTCACCCAGAACACCGACCGCCAGCCGAAGGCCGCGACCAGCGCCCCGCCGGTCACCGGCCCCGCCGCCATGCTCAGCCCGAACACCGATGCCCACACCCCGATCGCCCGGGCCCGCTCCCGGGGGTCGGGCATCGCGTTCACCACGATGGCCAGTGCCACGGGGCTCAGCATCGAGGCGCCCACGCCCTGGAGGGCGCGCGCCGCGACCAGCGCGCCCGTCGACGGCGCGAGCGCGCAACCGAGCGAGGCGAGGCCGAAGAGCAGCAGGCCGCACTGGAAGACCCGGCGGCGCCCGAAGCGGTCGGCGAGCGCGCCGGCCGTGATCAGCAGACTGGCGAGGACGACGGTGTAGGCGTCCACGATCCATTCCAGGTCGCGGGTGCCCACCTGCAGACCGCGCCCGATCGCGGGCAGGCCGACGTTGACGATCGTGGTGTCCAGGCCGACCAGGAACAGGCTCAGCGCGCAGACGGTGAGCACGGTCCAGCGCCGACGGGCGGTGAGGAGGGGCGGGGGCGGTGGTGCTGTCGCGGGGGTGGTCGTGGGGGTGGTGGTCGCGGGGGTGGTGGTCATGGGGCGGACACGCCTTCCGGTCGGATCGTCATCACGGCGCGCCCATGCTGGGGCCGGGGGAGGGGCGTGGGGCAGCGTTCTTGCGGAAACCGCAAAGGGGTGGTCCCGGGGCAGAATCACGTCCATGGACGCCGACCCCGCCACCACCGACGCCGCCGCCGACGCCGCTGCGGCTGCCGTTGCCGCCGACGGCGCCGACGACGACGTCGCGGAGACCATCGCCGCCATCGGGCCCCGGCTTCGTGCGCTGCGCCTCGGCCGGGGCCTCACCCTGGACGCCCTCGGCACCGCCACCGGCATCTCCGTGAGCACCCTGTCCCGCCTGGAGTCCGGCCACCGCCGCCCCACCCTCGACCTGCTCATCCCGCTCGCCCGCGCCCACCGCGTCGCCCTGGACCACCTGATCGCCGCCCCCGCCACCGGCGACCCCCGCGTGCACCTGCGACCCCGCCGGCGCGACACCGGCAGCGTGCTCGTCCCGCTCACCCAGTACCCCGGCCGGGTGCAGGTCTTCAAACAGGTCCTCGCCCCGCGCGAACCCCGGCTGGTCAGCCACGCCGGCTACGAATGGCTCTACGTGCTCGCCGGCGACCTGCGGCTCCTCGTCGGCGACCGCGCGTTCACCCTCCACCCCGGCGAGGCCGCCGAGTTCGACACCGCCGAGCCGCACTGGTTCGGCCCGGCGGGCGCCGACGCCGTGGAGATCCTCCACCTCTACGGCCCCCACGGCGACCAGGCCGTGCTGCGCACCGGCGCCGCGTCCGGGGGGTAGCCGGAGTCCTCGGGCGTTCGACGTCGGGCCCTTGTCGGGCGGCCTCCGTGATCGTGTGTTCGTCCTCCGGCCGGGCGAGGCCGCCGAGTTCGGCCTGCGGCCTGCGGGTGTCACGGTCCCCACGGGCAGTACCGGCGCCGGCCGGCCCGCGGGGGCGTTTCGAGTCGTGATCCGGGACGAGGCCCGGCACCCCGGCTCAGGTTCCGGGGAGGATACGGCGCGTTTCGTAGGCCCACATCGCGATCTCGACCCGGTTGCGGGCGCCGAGTTTGGCCATCAGGCTCGCCAGATGCGTCTTCACCGTGCTGAGGCTGATGTGCAGCGCGTCGGCGATCTCGGTGTTGGTCAGCCCGCGGGCGACGGCGAGGAGCACCTCCTCCTCGCGGGCGGTGACGGGTGAGACCGGCTGGGCCGCGGGCCGGCCGGCGGGCAGGTCCGCGAAGGCCCGGAGCAGACGGACGGTGACGCTGGGCGCGATGAGCGCCTCCCCGTCGGACGCCGACCGGACGGCCTGGGCCAGAAGGTCCGGTCCCGTGTCCTTGAGGAGGAATCCGCGGGCACCGGCACGCAGCGAGCCGTAGACGTACTCGTCGAGGTCGAACGTGGTGATGACGACCACGGCCAGCGGGTCGGCGACGCCCGGGCCGGCGAGCAGCCGGGTGGCCGCGAGCCCGTCGAGTCCGGGCATGCGGATGTCGAACAGGCAGACATCGGGGCGCAGTTCGCGCGCCAGCCGGACCGCTTCCCGTCCGTCGGCGGCTTCGCCGACCACCTCGATGCCGGGCTGGGCGTCCAGCATGATCCGCAGCCCGGTGCGGATGATCGTCTGGTCGTCAGCGACCAGGACGCGAATGGACACCGCTCTCGCTCCTCGCTCTCGGCAGCTCGGCTTCGACGTGCCAGCCCCGGTCGGCGCCCGGGCCGGCTCGTAGTGTGCCGCCGATCAGGGTCGCGCGCTCGCGCAGCCCGGTGAGTCCGTACCCGTCGCGACCCCGGCCGGTGCGCCGGCCGTCGTCGCGCACGCTCACCCGTACCGTGTGCCGTTCCGTGGCGACCCGGACGACGACCTCGGTCGCGTCGACCGCGTGGCGTCGCGCGTTGGTCACCGACTCCTGCACGATCCGGTAGACGGCGGCGTCCACGGCCGGGGGCAGCGCGTCCAGTTCGCCGTCGAGCCCCAGGTCGACCCTGAGGCGACCACCCGGGGTGCGCACCAGGCGCTCCAGATCCGCGACGCCGGCAGGGGGCGCCAGCTCGGCGCCGACCCCGCGGTCGCGCAGTGCGGCGACCATGGCGCGCATCTCCTCCAGCGTGCGCGCCCCTTCCTCCTCGACCCCCTCCAGCGCCCGGACCGCGGCGGACGGGTCGGTGCCCGCGAGCACCCGGCCCGCCTGGGCGATGATCACCATGGCCGACACGTGGTGGGCCACCGTGTCGTGCAGTTCCCGGGCGAGCTGTTCGCGCTCGCGGGAGCGCACCTGCTCCAACTGCCGCTCGCGAGCGGTCACCCGGAACCGCACCGCAGCCCCGAGCACGCCGGGCAGCAGCCCGAAGACGAAGCCCACGACCCTCTCGACGGCCGGACCCTCGGCCGTGACGGCACACAGCGCGCACGCCGCGACGATCACCGCGCCGCCCAGCACGATCTCCCGTCCCGATCCCCACCGGGGCAGCGCGTACACCAGCACGAGCACGACCGCGGCCGTGTCCAGGCCGACGGGCCCGCGCGGTGCGGCCACGAGCGCGGCCGCCTGAAGGAGGATCACCGAGCCGAACGCCAGCGTGACCGTCGCCAGCGGGCGGGTCCGCCGCCACAGGGGCAGCAGGCACAGCCAGACGGTGAACACCACCGCCACCGGACGCCACACGACGTCCTCGCGCAGGGCGGCCTCCAGCGCCACACCGGCAAGGCCCGCGGCGGGCAGCGCCCAGTCCCGCCGCACCCGGGCGGGCGCGGCGGGCGGCCGGGGTTCGGTCCACAGGGTTCGCAGGTCGTCTCGTAGCACGGTTCTCAGCCTAGGGACCGCGGCGTGCCGCGCATCGGCCGAAAGGACGGGTCGTCACTCCGCCCCGGGGCCGACGGATCCGCGGCCCGCGGGCCGATGCCGCGGAGCGCCGTGGCGAGGAGCCTCGGCACCGGCGGCCGCACAAGGACGGCCGACGAGGTGGTTGGAGGACCCGATGCTCTCGAAAGCCCTGTTGCGCCTGGGGGCAGGCGCCGCCCGCCGTCCCCGGCGGGTGATCGCGGCATGGCTGGTCGCCGCCACGCTCGCCGTCCTCGCCGCCGTCGCCTTCGGCGGGCGGAACGCGGATGCGATGACCGCTCCGGGACTGGACTCCCAGCGGGCCGCGGAACTGATCGCGCGGGCCGGCACCGGCCAGGAGGGGATGACCGCCCAGGTGGTCGTCACCCCCCTCGACGGCGCCGCGACGTTCTTCGACCACGACGGCGCGCGCGCCGCTCTCACGCGGCTGCGGACCGAGGTGGAGCGGCTGCCGCACGTGCTCGGCACCAGCGACCCGGCGGGGGCGCTCGACGCGGGCGGGGACACCGCCGTGCGCGGCGGCCTCGTCTCGGCCGACGGGCGGATCGCGGTCGTCCGGGTGCAGTACCCCGACCAGAGCCGACTGTCGGCCGAGGACCTCGACGCCCTCGTCGGTCTCGGCGACCGGCTGCGCGCCGAACTGCCGCTGCGCGTCGAGATGGGCGGGGACCTCTTCTACGCCTTCGCCGACCCCGACGGCGGCGTGAGCGAGTTGATCGGCCTCCTCGCCGCGGCCACGATCCTGTTCCTGGCGTTCGGTTCGCTCGTCGCCGCCGCGCTGCCGATCGGCATGGCGGTCTTCGGACTGACCGTCGGGGTCGCCACGATGACGGTCCTGGCGGGGGTGACGGACGTCCCCACCTTCGCACCGGTCCTGGGCAGCATGGTCGGGCTCGGAGTGGGCATCGACTACGCGCTGTTCGTGCTCGCCAGGCACCGGGAGTACCTCGCGCGCGGGCTCGACCCCCGCGAGGCGGCGGGCCGGGCGGTGGCCACGGCGGGCCGGCCCGTGGTCTTCGCGGGTGGCACCGTCGTCGTGTCGATCCTCGGCCTGGCGGTCGCGAACGTCCCGTTCATGACGGTGGGCGGGCTCGCCGTCTCGATCGTCGTCCTGACCATGGTGCTCGCGTCGGTGACGCTGCTGCCGGCCTTCCTCGGCGCCGCCGGCCCACGCCTGGCCCGGCCCGGCCGGATCGGCCGGGCCCTGCAGCACAGGCGGCCGGGCCGACTCGCGCGCCGCCGGGACCCGGCGGCAGGCGCCGCCCACGCCGCCGGGTGGCGTCGCTGGATCGGGCACGTCGGCCGGCACCCGGTGCCGTACGCGGTCGGCGCGGCGGGGCTGCTGCTGACCGCGGCGCTGCCCGTGCTCGGCCTGCGCGTCGGCCTGCCCGACGACGGCTCACTGCCCCACAGCCGTACCGAGCGCCGGGCCTACGACCTCGTCGCCGAGGGGTTCGGCCCCGGCACCAACGGTCCCCTCGTCATCGCCGCGGACCCCACCGGTGATCCGGGAGCGCTGGACCGGCTCGTCGCAGCGGTCGCGGCGGATCCGGGCATCGCATCCGTCGCACCGACGCACCTCGACCGGGCCACCGGCATCGCGACCCTCGTGGTGTTCCCGACCACCAGCCCCCAGGACGGGGCCACGGCCGCGACCATCGCCCGGCTGCGCACCGACGTGCTGCCCGCGGCGATCGGGCACGGCCCGGCCAGGGCCCACGTCGGCGGCGCCGCCGCGAGCCTGTCCGACGTGGGCCGACGCACCAGCCAACGCCTGCCGGTGTTCGTCGCCGCCGTGCTGGCGATGTCGTTCCTGCTGCTGGTGCTGGTCTTCCGCTCGGTCCTCGTACCGCTCAAGGCGGTCCTGCTGAACCTGCTGAGCATCGGCGCGGCCTACGGCATCATGGTCGCGGTCTTCCAGTGGGGCTGGGGAGGCCCACTCATCGGGCTGGAAGCGACGGTTCCGATCGTGTCGTTCATCCCGATGTTCCTCTTCGCCATCCTGTTCGGCCTGTCGATGGACTACGAGGTGTTCCTCCTCTCCCGCGTACGCGAGGAGTACCTGCGCACCGGTGACAACGGCACGGCGATCGTCGAGGGCATCTCGGGCACCGCCCGGGTCATCACCTCGGCCGCCCTCATCATGGTGGCGGTCTTCCTGTCCTTCGCCGTCGCCGACGACCCCTCCAGCAAGATGTTCGGGCTCGGCCTGGCCACCGCGATCTTCGTCGACGCCACGGTCGTCCGCATGGTGCTGGTGCCGGCGACCATGACACTCCTCGGCCGGGCCAACTGGTGGCTGCCGAAGTGGCTGGACCGGGTGCTTCCCCGCGGGCCGGTCGGCATCGACGGCATCGACGCCGAACCCGCGGGTGGCGCCCCGCGTCCACGGCCGGCCGACCGCTGACCCCGAGTCGTCGTCACCGGGTGGTCCCGGTGGGGGCGGTCCGCCGGGTGGGGCAGTGGGCGGGCCGGCCGGTGAGGGCCAGGGCGACGGCTTCGAGCGCGCTGGTGAAGGAGACCTCGCTCAGGACGCCCGGGGCGGCGACCTGGTCGCCGACGAGGAGGACGCCGTCGCCGCGGTCGATCGCGGGGCGGTCGCGCCAGGTGGTGCCCGGGCGGTCCACCGCACCGGTGCGGCCGGCCGCGACGGCGGTGCGGCGCCAACACAGGCGCTCCGCCCAGCCCGGGAAGCCCAGCTCCAGCAGGTGTTCGGCCCGGGCCACCCCGGACTCCCGCGACTCGCCGGGAGCCAGCGGAAGTTGGGCCTGGACCAGCTGCTCGCCGGCCGGGGCCAGACTGCCGTCCTGGGTGGTGAAGCGCTCCACCCAGCCGGTGCGGTCGAGGTCCGAGACGAAGAAGGCGTCGCCGCGCCGGGAGCGCAGCGCCACGTCGAGCAGCAGCGTCCGGCCGCTCTCCCCGGACAGGCCCGGGTCGCCCAGCAGCCGGCGCGCCGACTCCAGCGAGGTCGCGACGATCACCGGGTGGTCGGCGGGCGGCAGCGCCTCCAGCCGGGAGCCGGTCTCCACCCGCACGCCCAGCTCCCGGGCGCGGGCCGTCATCCGGTCGATCACCGACTGCCAGCCGCCCACCGGGTACACCGCCTCCGGCGGCAGGCTCGCGGCGCGGCGCAACCGCTCCTGGGTGAACGCCGCCGACAGCAGCCCCGGATCGTGGTGGAAGGTCGCCACGGCGGCGAAGTTGGCCGCCGCCCGGGCCGTCCGCTCGCCCGCCACCTCGCTCGCCCAGCCCAGGAAGGTCCGGCCGACCGGCGCGTCCCGACGGGCCGCCAGCCGGGAGAGCGCCAGCGGCGGCAGCGCGTGCAGCCGGCCGTCGAGGAGGTAGCGGGTGCGCAGCAGCGCGCCGAGCGGGACGCGGGCCGTCGGGCCGGCCAGCCCGCGCTGCCGCAGCCACGCCCAGTGCGGGCCGCGCCGGTAGAAGGCGTGCGGTCCCTCGTTGGTCCGGTACGGCGCCTGTGCGGTGCGGGCCCGTCCGCCGAGCCGCCGGTGTGCCTCGTGGAGCGTCACCCCGGCGCCCGCCTCGGCCGCCGAGATGGCCGCCGTCAGCCCGCCGAAGCCCCCGCCGATGATGGTGATCCGCCGCGTCATGGGCCCGTCCTCCGCTGTTCGTCCGTGTCCGGCCGGTCCGGGGCGCCCCCGGCCGCGGCCGCTGTCGGGAGGCAGACGGCGCGGCGGGCCCGGATGTGACAGCGCGCCGCCCGGCGCGTGCGTCCGGGGTGGGCGCCCGTCTCCGGCGGGGCGGCGGGCCGGGCAGCGTTGCCGCGACCGGGACGTCCTGGTTCGATCGTCCGTATGGACCAGGACGCCAACCCCGAGATCGCCGCCACGCTGCGCCAGATCGGCCCCCGGCTGCGTCGGCTGCGCGAGCGCAAGGGCATGTCCCTGGCCGAGCTCGGCCAGGCCACCGGCATCTCCAAGAGCACGCTCTCCCGGCTGGAGTCCGAGCAGCGCAAACCCAGCCTGGAACTCCTGCTGCCGATCGCCGCCGCCCTTGCCGTCCCGCTGGACGAGATCGTCGCCGCCCCGCGCGTCCAGGACCCGCGCGTCCACCAGCACCCGGGACGCGCCGACGGGCGGACCTTCGTCCCGCTCTCCCGCCACCGCACCGAGCCCCGGGCTTTCAAGATCACCATCCCGGCGGCCCAGCAGACCCCCTCCCTCGCCACCCACACCGGGCACGAATGGCTCTACGTGCTCTCCGGCCGTCTGCGGCTGCTGCTCGGCGAGCACGACGTCGTCCTCGCCGCCGGCGAGGCGGCCGAGTTCGACTGCCAGAACCCGCACTGGTTCGGCTCCACCGGGGCCGGTGACGTCGAAGTCCTCAGCCTCTTCGGCAAACAGGGCGAACGCCTCCACCTCCGCGCCCGCACCCGCCCGAAGGGGCCCTGAGGGGTCCCACCACGGCCCTCCTCGGTCACGTGCCGCCCGCCCTTGCTCTGCGCCGCCATCTCCGACCTGTCCGCTCGGCCCGCCGACCTGGCCGCCGAGGACCGGCGCACCCGGGCCGGAGAGCCGACGGCCGCGCCCGCGCCAAGGGGCTCTGAGGGGTCCCACCATGGCCCTCCTCGGTCACGTGCCGCCCGCCCTTGCTCTGCGCCGCCACGTTCGACCTGTCCGCTCGGCCCGAACTCGCCGCCCCGGCCGCCGAAGCCCGGCGCACCCGGAGAGGCGACCGGCCGCGCGCGCGAGCGGACCAGGAGTAGGAAGTCGGCGGGGCCGACTTTCTGTGCGGGGGTGAGCGGCGGGTCGTGCGGGTTCTTCGGTGGGTGCGTCGGGAGTGGGACGTCGGTGGGGCCGTCTTTCTGTGGGGGGGTGTGCGCGGGGTTCGGGCGGTGCCTTTGGTGGTGGGGTAGTGGTATTTCGGCGGGGCCGACTTCCCACTCCTCGGGTGGGTCAGGAGGCGGCGTGGAGGGGGGTCGGGGGTGGGGTGGGGAGGCCGGCGTGGCGGGCGAGGGCGGCGGCCTCGCCGCGGGAGGTGACGTCGAGCTTGGCCAGGATGTTGGCGACGTGGAACTTCACCGTGGACTCGCTGATGTGCAGGGCGGCCGCGATCTCGCGGTTGCGGCGGCCCCGGGCGAGCTGGTCCAGCACCTCCAGCTCCCTCGGGTGCAGGCCCTCCAGGGAGTGGGTCGCGGCGCCCGGGCAGGCCTGCGGGGCGTGCAGGGGAAGGTCGACGGTGACCGTGGTGCCCCAGCCCGGGACGGCGTCGAGCGTCAGGCGCCCGGCCAGGGCGGAGATCCGGTCGGCGGTGCGGTGGACGGCCAGCGCGTCGGCGGTCAGCAGCCCCGGGCCGTCGTCCCGGACGACCGCGCGCAGGCCGTTGTCGACGAACTGCCACCGCACGTGCAGACGGCTCAGGCCCTCCTGTTCCAGCATGGCGAGCACCGTGGCGCGGACGGCCTCGCGGGCGGTGTGCGCGGTGTCGGTGGGCACCGTGCGGTCCCCCTCGGCCGGGGGCAGCAGATCCAGCCGGATCGGGCTGTGACGGAGCAACGGCCGTACCGCGTCGGCGAGTCGGGAGAACGCGGTGGCGGCCGGCTCCTCGCTCAGCTCGCGGTCGAGGGCGGCGGCGCCGCGCAGGTCGAGCAGGGCGGTGACGGCCAGCTCGGTGGCGTTGCGCCGGGCGGTCGCGTCGTCCAGGGCGGCGGAGCGCAGCGGCGCGAGGATCGTGGAGAGCGTGGAGGCGTGGGCGCCGCCGAGTTCGGCGATGGTGCGCGCGCGGGCGCTCGCCGAGGCGCGTGAGGCGGCGGCGTGGGTGGGCGCGGCGTCGACGGCCCGGTGGTGGGAGTGGGTGGTCAGCAGTTCCCACAGCTGCTGCAGCACGCGCAGCGCCCGTTCGGGCACCGGCGCCGCCCCGGCGCGGCCGCCGTGCGGCCCGCCCGCCGCGCGGACCAGGACCAGCAGCGCACCGTTGCTGCCGGTCGGCGCCGCCGCCACGGCGACGGCCGGGTGAGGGCGCCCGCCGAGCACCGCCTCGCCCTGCCAGGGCCGGCCGGGCGTCACCTCCTCCCGGAGCCTGGCGAGCTCCGCGCCGGTGATCCGCGCGGACAGCTCCTCGGGGCCGGTGACGCTCGCGGGGGAGTGCGTGCAGATCCCGCTCAGCTGGGCCAGCGCGAGGTGCGGGACGATCCCGGCGATCACCTCGGACATCTTCGCCATGAGCCTCGGCCGGGGTGTGCGCAGCACCTCGGCGGTGAGGGCCAGTGCCCCCGCGGGGTCGTCCCAGGACCACCCGCCGGCCCCCGGCCCGTCCTCGCCCCCCGGCCCGTGCCCGCGCCCGTCCTCGTGTCCGTCGTCGCCCCGCAGCTGCTCCACCATGCCGACCAGCGTAGTTCGCGCCCGCCCCCGCCGGCCCGGCCGAACGGACAGGTGGAACCGCCCGAACGGCCGGGCGGACGGCGCCGTCCTCCGTACCAGGCTGGAGTCGTCACCGGGACGAGCCAAGTCCCCTGGAACGAACGAACGGTGGGCATTCCCATGAGCAACACCTCCGGCCCCGGAACCCTTCCGACCAAGGCCATCGGCTTCACCGAGTACGGCGGCGTGGACGTCCTGCGGCCGATCGGGATCGAGCTGCCCGCGCCCGGCCCGGGCCAGGTGCGGATCGCCGTGCGCGCCGTCGGCGTCAACCCGCTCGACCACAAGGTGCGCTCCGGCGCGCTGACCGGGCTGTTCCCGGTCACCTTCCCCGCCGTCCTCGGCTACGAGGTCGCGGGTGTGGTGGAGTCCGTCGGCGCGGACGTCACCGAGTGGCGGAGCGGCGACGAGGTGCTGGGCGGGGTGCACGGCGGCGGGTACGCGGAGCACGTGCTGGCGGAGGCGGGCCGACTGGTCCGCAAGCCGGCCGCGCTGGACTGGGCGCGGGCCGCGGCGGTGCCGGTGGCCGCGGAGACCGCCTG
Source organism: Kitasatospora sp. NPDC058115 (assembly GCF_042884635.1). Lineage (NCBI taxonomy): Bacteria > Bacillati > Actinomycetota > Actinomycetes > Kitasatosporales > Streptomycetaceae > Kitasatospora > Kitasatospora sp. NPDC058115. The sequence continues at coordinate 24,448 of NZ_JBHVTL010000040.1, read as the reverse complement.
GCGCTCCCTCGACCTGCTGGACGTGCGGTCCGGCCACACGCTGCTGGTGCACGGCGCGGCGGGCGGCGTCGGCACGCTGCTGCTGCAGTTCGCCCGGGCCCGGGGGATCCGGGTGATCGGTACCGCGAGCGAGGCCAACCACGGGTACCTGCGCGAGCTGGGCGCCGTGCCGGTGGCGTACGGCGAGGGCCTGGCCGGGCGGGTCCGGGTCGTCGCCCCCGACGGTGTGGACCGGGTGCTGGACGCGGCCGGGGCGGGCGTGCTGCCGCTGTCGGCCGAGCTGGCGGGTGGCGTGGAGCACGTGCTGACCATCGCCGACTGGCAGGGCGCCGAGCAGCACGGGGTCCGTTTCACCGGCGGCGAGGCGACCGAGACCTACGACCGCCCGGCGCTGAACGGCGCGCTCGACCTGTTCGGGGCGGGCGAACTGACGCTCCCGCTGCACCGGGTGCTGCCGCTGGCGGACGCGGCCGAGGCGCAGGCCGAGAGCGCGCGCGGGCACCTGCGGGGGAAGATCGTCCTGATCGTTCCCTAAGTCCGGATTGGTCTGATTTTCACTCGTTTGGAATAATCCGACGCTCGGAATCCCCGTGATCACGGGGATCGCCCGGTCGGCCGACATGCGCTCCCCCATTCGAGTGCAGAGGGTTGACCGGGAGTGACGGGCGGCGTCGGGCCGCCCGCGCGCACGAGGTCAGGAGGACCCGGATGGACAGGCGAGCGGTGGTCGGAGAGTTCCTCGGAACGCTGTTGTTGGTGCTGCTGGCGGTGGGCGCGGCGGTGCTGGCGGGGGAGGCCATCGGCTCGGTGGGCATCGCGCTCGCGTTCGGCTTCGTGCTGCTCGCGCTCGCGTACGCGATCGGCCCGGTCTCCGGCTGCCACGTGAACCCGGCGGTGACGCTCGGTTTCCTGCTGGCCCGCCGGATCGACGGCCGCACGGCGGTGTCGTACTGGGTCGCGCAGGTGCTCGGCGCCATCGCCGGTGCGGCGCTGGTGCTGGTGCTCGCCAAGCAGGTCCCCGGCCTGGAGACCCACGGCAAGCTCGGCACCAACGGCTGGGGTGACCGCTCGCAGGTCCACATGAACGCCGGTGGCGCCTTCCTGACCGAGATCGTGCTGACCTTCCTGCTGGTCTACGTCGTCCTCGCGGTCACCCACCGGCTCGCCGTCACCGGCTTCGACGGGCTGCCGATCGGCATGGCCCTGGTGGTCGTGCACCTGGTCGGCATCCCGCTCACCGGCACCTCGGTGAACCCGGCCCGCAGCCTCGGCCCGGCCCTGTTCGCGGGCGGCCCGGCGCTCTCCCAGCTGTGGCTGTTCCTCCTCGCCCCGCTGCTCGGCGGCGCCCTCGCGGCCGGCGTGCACCTGCTGACCCACCCGCAGCCCAACCTCCCCGCGGCCGAGGCCCTCGCCACGGACGCCCGGGCCGCGGCGTAACACGGCCCGGGGGGTGTCACCGGCCGGAGCCGGGCGGTTACAGTTCGGCGTCATGGATGACGAGAGGACCGTGGCCGCCCGGGGGGCCGGCGGGCGGCTGGCGGGGAAGTGCTGCGTGGTCACCGGCGCGGCGAACGGGATCGGCCGCGCCGTCGCCGAACTCTTCGCCCGGGAGGGCGCGTCGGTGGTGGCCACCGACCTCGACGGCGACGGACTGCGGCGGCTGGCCGAACGGCTGCCGCGGTCCGTCACCACCGTGGAGGGGGACGTCTCGCGGGACGAGGACGCCCGCCGGATGATCGCCGCCGCCGTCGAGCGGCACGGCCGGCTGGACGTCCTGGTCGCCAACGCGGGGGTCATCCCGCTGCTGGAGATCACCGAGGCGGACGCCGCGGACTGGGACCGCGTGATGGCCGTCGACGGCCGGGGGATGTTCCTCACCTGCAAGTACGCCATCGAGGCGATGGCGCAGGCGCAGGCGCAGGCCGGGGGAGCGATCGTCTGCGTCTCGTCCATCTCCGGCGTCGCCGGGCAGCGCGGCCAGGCCGTCTACGGCCCCGCCAAGTTCGTCGCCTCCGGCCTCACCAAGCACCTCGCCGTGGAGTGGGCCGACCGGGGGATCCGGGTCAACGCCGTCGCCCCCGGCACGATCACCACCGAGCGGGTCGCCCAGCTGCGGGACGAGCCCGGCGGGCCCGAGTACCTCGCCGCCATCGAGCAGCGCCACCCGATGCGCCGCCTGGGCACTCCTGCGGAAGTGGCCGCCGCCGTCCTCTTCCTGGCGTCCGACGAGGCGTCGTTCATCACCGGTGCCGTCCTCCCGGTGGACGGCGGCTACCTGGCCCAGTGACCCGGCCCGGCCGTCACTGCGCCGCGTCCGTCACTGCGCCGCGTCCGTCACTGCGCCGCGTCCGGCGCCGCTCCCGGCTCGCCGGGCTCCCCGGAGAAGCCGACCTCGCCCCGGTGCAGGACGTGCACGACGGACGCCCCGGACGCCCCGGCCGGCGTCGGCGGGAGGGTCTGCGCGGTCAGGACGACCGTCCGCCCGGTGGTGGCGGCCGAGGACAGCAGGTGCGCGTGCAGCCGGGCGGCGACGGCCGGGGCCAGGCCCCGGTCCGGTTCGTCGAGCAGCAGCAGACTCGGTGAAGCGGTCAACGCCCTGGCCACCGCGACGAGTTGCTGCTGACCGCCGGAGAGCGTCCCGGCCCGCCGGGGGAGCAGCGCGGAGAGCTCCGGGAACAGTTCCAGCGCCTCGCCCGCGGGGCCGCGCCGGGGGCGGGCGCCGAGGGCGAGGTGCTCGGCGACGGTGAGCGAGGGGAACACCGCCCGCTCCGCCGGCACCAGCGCGAGGCCGAGCCGCACCCGCTGGTGCACGCCGAGCGCGGTGACGTCCCGCCCGCGCCACACCACTCGCCCGGCGGCCGGCCGGACCAGCCCGGCCATCGCGTGCAGCACGCTCGTCCGACCGGACCCGTTCCGGCCGAGCAGCACCGTCACCCGCCCGGAGGGCACGGCCAGGTCCACGCCGTGCAGGGCCTCCAGCGGGCCGTACCGCACGCGCACGGCCAGCAGGGCGATTTCGACGGGCACGGGGGGCTCCCAGGGGTCGGCGGGTGAGGGTGAGGGGCGGGGGGCGGGGCGGGGCGGAGGTGGTCACCGGCCCCAGGCGCGGACCACCCGGGGGTCGGCCAGCACCGCCGCCGTCGGGCCGGCCGCGACCACCCGGCCGTCGGCCATCGCGTAGACGGTGTCGGCGAGTTCGGCCACCAGGCCGGGGTCGTGCTCGACCACCAGCAGGGCCATGCCGTCGTCGGCCAGACCGCGCAGGACGGTGAGCAGGCGGGCGGTCTGCGCGGTGTCCAGGCCCGCCGCCGGCTCGTCCAGCAGCAGGACGCGCGGCTCGCCGGCCAGCGCCCGCGCCAGTTCGACCAGCCGCAGCACACCCGTCGACAGCCCGCCGGCCGGCTCCGCCGCCACCGGGCCCAGCCCGAACACGGCGAGCGCGCGCGCCGTCCGGCCGTCCGCCGCGCCCGGGCGCTGCTCGGCGCCGACCCGGACGTTGTCCGCCACCGACAGGGTCGGGAAGACGGCGATCTGCTGGAACGTGCGGGCCAGTCCGAGCCGCACCCGCGCGTGCACCGGGAGCCGGGTGACGTCCCGGCCGCCGAGCAGTACCCGGCCCGCATCCGGGCGCGCGGTGCCGGCCAGGCAGTCGAACAGCGTGCTCTTCCCGGCGCCGTTCGGCCCGATCAGCGCCGTCACCCGCCCGGGCGCCGCGACCAGGTCGACCCCCGCCACCGCCTCGATCCCCCCGTACCGCCGCACCACCCCGCGCGCCGTCAGCCGGGCCCCGGGGGCGCGGTGCAGGACGGTCACGGCCCGGCCCCGCCGTCCCCCGCCCGGCGGTCGCCGGCCAGGACGCGCCTCGGTGGGGTCGGTGGGCCTGGCGGGGCGGAGCGCGGGCCTCCCCGGATGGCCCGCCGTCGGCTGCCCGGCGGGTGGTCGGGCGGTGCGGCATCCGCCGTCGGCTGGCCGGTGGGCGTGGTGGGGCGACGTGCGGTCATGATCCGGCCTCCTCGGATGGTCCGCCGTCGGCCGGTCGGCGGGCGGTGATCAGTGCCCGGACCCGTCGGCCCGCCGGGGTCAGGCGGCCGGTGGGCGCCGCCGGTACCGGCCTCGCCGCCGTGCGGGTGGCGGCGAGGCCGGCCAGGCCGCCCGGGAGGCGGCCGATGGCGGCGGCCAGCGCGCCGACCGCGACGGCCGACACCCCCGCCACCGTGCCCGCGTCCAGGCCGATGAGCAGGGCCGCCGCCAGGACGGCGGCCGACGCGCTGTCGGCGCCCGCGACGACGACGGCCGCGAACCAGAGCAGGCCCCGCACGGGGTCGAACGCCGCCGCGTCGAACGCGCGCCCGGCCATGCCCATCAGGCCGCCGCCGAGCGCCGCCAGGGCGGCGCCCGCCACGAACGCGAACAGCTTGAGCCCCGGCACGTTCACCCCCGCCGCGGCGGCCCCGGGCTCGTGGTCGCGCATCGCGCTCAGCGCCCGGCCGGTGCGCCCGCCGTGCAGGGCCCGGACCACGGCCGCGCCCAGTCCGAGCAGCAGCAGTTCGGCGACGTAGAAGGCGCGGTCGCCGGCCAGGAACGCGGGCCGGTCCAGGACCAGCCCGGTGGTGGCGTACGGCTGCTGGAAGACGAAGCGGCTCAGCGTCGTGCCCACCGCGAAGGTCACCAGCGCCAGGGCCAGGCCGCGCCGCCGGATCGCCGGCCAGCCGGTGAGCAGGCCGAGCGGCGCGGTGACGAGCACGGCGAACAGCAGCGCGGGCGCGGCCGGCAGGGCGGGCAGGCCGGGGATCCGCCCGGACATCAGCAGCGCCGTCCCGAGCGCGCCCAGCCCCGCGTACCCGGCCTGGCCGAGCGAGATCTGCCCGCCGTAGCCGGTCACCACCACGATCGACAGCAGCACCAACGCCAGCGCCGGTACCAGCAGCGCGCTGCGCAGGTCGTTGCCGCGGAAGCCCAGCGGCAGCAGGAGCAGCACCAGGCAGACCGCCCGCGCCGCCCGGGCGCCCCCGCCGCCCCGGGCCCGCGTCCACGGCGGGACGGGCCGGACGTCCGGCCGGCCCGGGCCGTCGGCGAGCCGGGGACCGGCCAGCAGCGCGGCGGCCAGCAGCGCCACCACGAACAGGTTCGCCTGCACCGCCTGCACCAGCGGCAGCAGCTGACCGTCCGGCCGGAACCGGGTCAGCTCCGCCTGCAGCACACCGAGCCCGAGCCCGGTCACCACCGCGACCGGGATGCTCCGCAGCCGGGCGGCCACCGCGACCGCCATCGTCTCCATGACCAGCAGCGGCAGCCCGTACGGGTCGAGCAGCAGGAACGGCGCGAGCGCGATCCCGACCAGCCCGGCGGTGAACGAGCCGAACGCCCACCCGGCCGCCGACACCCGGTCGGCGTCCACCCCGGCCAGCTCGGCGAGCCGCCGGTCGTCCACCACCGCCCGCACCCGCAGCCCGAACGGCGTGAACCGGGTCGTCGCCCCGACCGCGAGGGCGAGCACCAGGATCGCGGCCAGCTGCGCCACCGTGTCCGGGCGCAGCGTGTGCCCGCCGGGCAGCGCGAGGGCGGCCCCGCCGAACGGGGACGGCGCGCCGCTCACCGGACCGGCGCCCCACACCAGCACCACCACCCCGATGAGCAGCACGAACACGCCGAGCCCGGCCACCATCGTCTCGGCCGGTCCGGCGCCGCGCCGTTGCAGCGGCCGGTACACCAGGGCGTCCAGCAGCACCCCGAGGGCGGGTGCCACCAGCAGCAGGCAGCACGCCACGGCCGGCCAGACCGGCCAGTCCCGTTCGACGACCAGGTCGCGCAGCAGGTAGGCGACGAGCATCGCCTGCGCGCCCTGGGCGAGGTTGAGCACGCCGGTGGCGCGGTGGCAGACGACCAGGCCGATGCCGCTGAGCGCGGCGGCGGCGCCGACGGTCAGGCCGGCGAGCGCGAGGTCGAGGGTGAGGCCCGCCGCGTCGGGGCCGGCCGCGCCGAGGAGCGGGTCGAGGAGGTTCACCGGGCCGCCGCCTCAGCCGGTCGGCGGGCGCGGATCGCCCGGACGGGTGGCGCTGCCGCCGGGGCCGGCCGGCCCGGGGTCGCAGAGCCGGCAGGGCGTGAGCCCGCGCTCCCGGACGGCAGCGGCGTCGACGGGGGCGGCGGCGGGCTTGCCGGCCACCAGCGGGCAGTCGGGGCGGTGGTAGAGCGTGCCGCCGGGCACCGCCGTCGGCGGCCCGCCGGTCCCGCCCTCCGGAGGACCGGCGGGCTCCCCGGGCTCCCCGGGCTCGACCAGCAGGGCGTACAGGTGCGCGATCCGGCGGTCGGTGGCCGTGGCCCCGGACGGCGGGCGGGTGCGCCCGGGCGGACGCAGCGCGACCAGCAGCACGCCCGCCACGATCAGCGCCGCGCCCGGGACGGTCGCCGAGGCCAGGTAGGGGATCTGCTGCTCGACGAAGCGCTCGCCGGACACCCCGTACCAGCCCAGCACGCAGAGCACCGCGCCCACGGCGACCAGCGCCCATCCGGCCCACCCGCCGCCCGCCCGTACCGAACGCGCCGACCGCACCGCCCGCGTCGCCGCGTCCTTCGGCCGGTTGGCGGTGCGCTGCCGCCCGGATTGCGATTCGTCCATGGATCCGCCTTGATGGTGTCACTTGCGACGTTTCCAGGATCGGCCTGGAACAGCATCCGGAGCGGCGCGGACCGGCCCCCGGCCGTCGAGAGGAACACCATGCACGTGAGGCAGAGCGGCACCCGTCGGCCCGGCGGCCGCGCCCTCCTGCGGTCGGCGGGCCTGCTGCTCGCCCTGCTGCCGGCGGTCGCGGTGACGGCGTGCGGCAGTGACGGCGGGTCGACGTCCTCGACGACGAGCCCGTCGCCGCCGGCCACGGCCACGGCGACCGTCACCGCGACCGAGACCACGACGGAGACCGCCACGGCCACCGGGACGGCCACGGCCACCGGGACGGCGAGCCCGAGCCCCGGGGCGACCGCGCCCGCCGACCCGGCCGCGGCCACCACCCAGATCACGAACAACTGGCAGAAGTTCTTCGACCCGACCACCCCGATCCCCGAGAAGGCCGCGCTGCTCCAGAACGGTGACGTGCTGCTGCCGGTCCTCCAGGGCTTCGCCCAGGATCCGCGGGTCGGCCAGGTGAAGGCCACGGTCACGGACGTGGCGTTCACCTCCCCGACCGAGGCCACCGTCACCTACGAGCTGTCCCTCCAGGGCAGCGTGGTCGAACCGGCCGCGACCGGTCAGGCGGTGCTGGACAACGGCACCTGGAAGGTCTCCCGCTCGACCCTCTGCGGTCTGCTGGTCCAGGCCGCCGGTGCCACCGGCACCCCGATCCCCGGATGCAGCTGAGCCCCGCCATCGGAGCGCCCGCCACCCGTGCGCCCGCGCCCGTCCTCGCGCTGGTCCTCGTGCTGGCCTCGGCCCTGGTGCTCGCCGGCACGGCCGGCTGCGGGACCCGCCTGCCGGAGAGCGCCTTCGGCGCCAGCTCCGCCACGGCGGGCGCCACCGGAACCACCGGGACGACCGCGGCGGGCGGCGGCAACCCGGCCTCCGACACCGGCGTCACCCCGGCCGAGATCCGGCTCGGCGTCGTCACCTCGCTGACCAGCCCGGTCGGCAGCGAGGTGTTCGGCGGACCGCGCTACGGCGCCCAGGCCTTCTTCCAGGCGCTCAACGACCGCGGCGGCCTGCACGGCCGCACCGTCAAGCTCGTCACCTGCGACGACGGCGGCAGCGGCATCGGCAACCAGGACTGCGTGCACCGGCTCGTCGACCAGTCGCACGTCTTCGCCTTCGTCTCCGGCAGCGTCCTCGACTACGCGGGCGCCCCCTACGTGAGCGGCAAGGCGGTGCCGGACGTCGGCGGCCAGCCGATCGGCACCGCGTACGATCGCTGGCCTCACCTGTACGGCATCTACGGCAGCAGCGCGCCGCGCGACGGGCACGCCGTCGGCTGGAACGGCACGCTCTACCAGTCCACCGAGGTCTTCCGCTTCTTCAGGGAACGCCTCGGCGCGAGCAGCGCCGCCGTGGTCGCCTACAACCAGGCCGACTCCGCCCGCTACGCCGCCCAGCTGCGCGCCGGACTGGAGGCCGAGGGCTACCGGGTGCTCATGCAGACGGTGGACTTCGCGCTGCCGAACTTCCAGGCGGTGGCCGCGGCCGTCCGGGCGGACGGCTCGCAGCTGCTCTTCGACGCCATGGACACCCGGGGCAACGCGGCGCTCTGCCGCTCGCTGGACGAGGCCGGTGTGCACGTCACCGCCAAGGTGACCAACGTGCAGAACTGGTCGGAGGCCGTCCGCACCGACTACCGGGCCTCACCCGCCTGCCGCGACGCGCTCTGGGCCACCTCCTCCTCGCTCGGCTACGAGGACGTCGGCCACCCGGCGGTGGCCGCCTTCCGTGCGGCGATGGCCCGCTACTACCCGGAGCGCGAGCCGCTGCTGTCGGCCTGGGAGCTGGAGGGCTGGGCGGGCGCGCAGTGGCTCACCGACGCGATGGACTCCTGCGGTGCGCAGCTCACCCGGGCCTGCGTCGAACGGTTCATGAACCGCCCCGAGCCCTACGACGCGCACGGGCTGCTCCTGCCCGCCTCCTTCGTGCCGCAGCCCCCGCCGAGCGGGCCGACCCGGGCCTGTCTGAACGCGGCCCGCTGGCAGGACTCCGCCCAGGGCGGGCGCGGCGGCTGGGTGACTCAGGTGGAGTCCATGACCACCACCTGCTTCGACGTGCCGCAGCTGCCCTACACACCGTGAACCCCGCGCCCCGCCCCGGCCGGCTCACCCGGGGCCGGGGCCGGGGCCGGGGCCGAGGCGTTCGACGACGACCATGGCGGCGTCGTCGTCCAGCCGCCCGCCGACGTGCGCCAGCAGATCGCCGCGCAGGTGGTGCAGCAGGGCCACCGGGCACTCGTCGGCGTGCGCGGCGGCCCGTTCGGCGACCCGTGCGGGCAGCGGGTAGAACCGCCGCCCGGCGTCGCGGGCCTCGATCACGCCGTCGGTGTAGATCAGCAGCCGGTCGCCGGGCAGGAACGGGAACTCCTCCACCGCGTACGGCCCCGGGGCCAGTTCGCCGAGGCCGAGCGGGGGAGCGGTGCGGGCGGGCTCCAGGGCGGTGACCCGCTCCCCGTGCAGCAGCAGCGGCGGCGGATGACCGCAGTCGACCAGCCGGACCACCGCCTCGTCGTCCGGGATGTCCAGGACGAGGGCGGTGATGAACGACTCGCCGCTGTCGTCGGCGGCGGGAGCGGCCGGCGCCCCGCCGAGCGGTGGGGGGCGCGGGACCTGCCGGAGCAGCGCCGGGAGCTGGAGCTGCGGCTGCTCCTGGAGGTACAGCCGCTCGGCGCGCTGCTGCTCGGCGAACTGGGCGAGGTCCCAGGCGATGCTGCCGTCGAGGTAGCCGACCAGCCCGGGAAGGTCGGCGTGCAGGTGCGCGGCGGCCCGGAACGCACCCAGCAGCAGCGCGGCGTCGCCGAGCGAGGACAGGCCCTTGCCGCGGACGTCGCCGACCAGCAGCCGGGTGCCGGCGGTGGTGCGGGCCGCCGCGTAGAGGTCGCCGCCGACCTGGGCCTCGGCCTCGGCGGCCAGGTAGACGGAGGCGAGGTGCAGCGGGCCGATCCGGTCGGGCAGCGGGCGCAGCAGGACGCGCTGCGCCGCCTCGGAGACGGAGCGGACCTGTGCGAGCTCCCGCTCGTGGCGGTCGCGCAGCGCGCGCAGGGCCACGATCAGGGCCGAGACGGCGAGCAGGGCGCCGAGCTGGGTCTCGTGGTTGGCGGTGGTGAGGCCGTCGCGCAGGATGCCGATGACGGTCAGGGCGGCGATCGCCAGCGTGGCGACGGCGGCGGTGGCGCGGGTGCCGGCGACGGAGGCGGTGAGGGCGGGGGCGACGATCAGCAGCGGGCCCAGGTGGATGTCCGGCGGGGCGAGCACGTCGACCACCGTGATCAGCACGATCAGGGCGAGCGGGACGGCCGTCAGCGCCCCGCGGCCGGGCCGCCGGGAACGACGGCGGTCGGGGGAACGCCGCTCGTCGGGGTGCCCCGGGCGGGAGTGCCGCTCGCGGGGAGGCTGCCGAGGTGGCACCTCTCCTCTGTACACCGTCCGGGCGGTCCACCGCACCCCGGGCGGGCGGGCGGTGCGGGCGGGCGTCGTGGTCTGCGGACCCTGCGGGCGGGCCGGGTGCTCAGCCCTCGGCGCCGTAGCGGGCCAGGTAGTCGGCGAACCGGGCGACGTCCTCGTCCGCCCAGTCGGTGAACCGGGCGGTGAAGGAGAGCCGCCGCTGCTCGTTGGCCACCCGCAGCAGGGTCAGCCCGGCGTCGGTGGCGAGCAGGATCTGCCCGCGCTGGTCCTCGGGGTCGGTCTCGCGGCGCAGCAGCCCGAGCTTCTCCAGGGCGGTGACCTGGCGGCTCACCGTGGACTTGTCGAGCATGAAGTGCGCGGCGACGTCGGCCGCCCGGCAGCCGCCGCGCTCGGTGATGAGGTCCAGGATGCTGTAGGTGACCAGCGAGAGATCGGGGTGCAGCTGGGACGCCTTGTGGCGGGCGCGGCGGGCGAAGGCGGTCAGCTCGCGCTGGATGGTGGCGATCGACGTCTCGCGGTCGGGCACGCTGACCCACCTCCTCGGGGTCCCGGACTTTTGTTGCACTATACAACGATCTTGGATGCGGAGGGGCGCCTGGCCTGCCAGGCGCGCGCGGCCGCGATCCGACGGGTGGCGCTCGGGTGAGTGGCGAACAGTAGCTCAAGCCACCGGGGCGGGTCGACGTCGGACACGTTGGTCAGTGCCAGCCTGCGCTGCATCGCGACGAACTGCTCGGCGTCCCCGGTCAGTTCGAGGGCGTGCCGGTCCGCGCGCGTCTCCACCAGGCGGCTCACCGCGCACTGCACCGGACCGGACAGCGCGCCCAGCAGCGCGGCGCCCGCCGCGAGCAGGGCCATCGACCGGGGGTCGGCGGCGTCCGTCGCCCCCGCCGCCGACAGCAGCGCGTCCCGGCCCGCGAGCAGGCCCAGCAGCGCCACCACGACGGCCGCGCCCACCGCGCCGAGCACCGTGCCGGTCAGCACGTCCCGGTGCTTGACGTGCCCCAGCTCGTGCGCCACCACCAGCTCCACCTCGCGCGGATCGGCCGTCGACAGCAGCGTGTCGTACGCGACGATCCGCCGCGTCGCGCCCAGACCCGACACGTACGCGTTCAGCGCCGTCGTGCGGCGCGAGGCGTCCGCCACCAGGACGTCGCGCACCCGCACGCCGTCCCGGTCGGCCAGGCCCAGCAGTGCCTCGCGCAGCGGGCCCGGCTCCATCGGCGTGAAGCGGTTGAACACCGGCTCGACCAGCAGCGGGTAGAGGAAGGACAGGGCGGCGGTCAGCAGCGCGGCCGCGCCCGCCGCCGGCAGCCACCAGTACTGCGGCGAGCGGTCGGTGAGCGCGTACAGGCCGAAGGCCACCGGCAGGGCGAGGCCCAGCGTCAGCGCCAGCCCGCGCAGGGCGTCGAGCGCCCAGCCCGCCCAGCCCTGGGTGACCAGACCGAACCGGGCCCGCACCGACCGGGCGCCCGCCCCGAACGGCAGCTGCGCCAGCTGCCCGAGCAGCACCAGCGCGCCGGCCCCGGCGAGCACCTCCGCCGTCCGCGAGCCGCCGAACCAGCGGCCCGCGGCCGACACCAGCCCGGCGCCGGCGGGCGTCAGGCCGAGTGCCAGGGTCAGCGCCAGGCCGGTGAGCCGGCCGCCGAGCGCCCACGGGAGCTGGGCGCGGCGCAGCGCCCGGCCGCGGGCGCGCTGGGCGGGGGTGAAGTCGGGGGCCGGGGCGGGGCGGGCGCCCGGAGCCGGGCTGACAGCGTCTGTCATCTGGTGTCCGTCGTCTGGAGTCCGTCAGCCGGCGGCTGTCACCTGTCGGCTGTCAGCCGCCGGGCATCGACCGTCGATCGTCATCTTGTCCTTCGGTGGCCAGCATGTCACTCCTCGGCGGGCCCCGTGGCGCCGTGGGTGCCCGCGCGGAGCAACTGGTGGCCGAGGTCGACCAGGGCCCGGCCGACCGCGAAGTCGTCGCCCACCGCGGCGGCCGGGGCGTCGTGCGGATTGCGGCGGGCGAGCGCGTCGCTGTGCAGCACGGTGCCGTCGGCGTCGAGCACCGCGTGCACCCGGGTGGTGTCGGCGTCCTCGACCACGTGCAGGCTCAGCTGCCAGTCCTTGGTGCGGACGGCCGGCTCCCCGGCCCCGCCCGCCGCCGCCCCGGCGCCGCCCGCCGCGGCGCGCGGTGCGGGCGTGACGGCGGTGCCGTCCGCGCGGACGATCACCACCGGGCACGACCCGTGCACGGCGCAGCGCGCGCTCACCGAGCCCAGCAGGGTCCGGGCGAAGGTCCCGCGGCCCCGGCTGCCGAGCACCAGCAGGTCGGCGCCCTCGGCCACCTCCAGCAGCACCTCGGCCGCGTGCCCCGGCAGCAGGCTCTCCTCGACCGGCACCGGCCGCTGCGGGCCGACCACCTCGTCCACCTCGACGGTCAGCGTCCGGCGCGCGGACTGCTCGAAGCCGTCGTCCACCATCGGCGCGAACCAGCCGTACAGCGACGGGTACTCCCACGCGGCCACCGCGTGCACCGTCGCCCCGGTCAGCACCGCCTGCCCGACCGCCCAGCGCAGCGCCGCCTTCGAGGGTGCCGAGCCGTCGATCCCGACCACGATCCGCCGTCCGGCGGCCGTGCTCCTCGTGCTGCTCCCGGTGTTCGTGGTCCCGTTGCCGGCCATGACCCACACCACCCGCCTGCCGTCACGGCCCCGGCGCCCTCGCGGGGCCTCCACGCTTCCACGCTGCGCGCGATCCGGGCGCCCGCGCCAGGGACGGGACGGCCAGGAAGGGGCGGCGGGTTGGGACGGACGGGCCCGGTGGGACCGGTGCGACCGGTGGGGTCCGGGCCCGGCGCGGGGCGGGTGGACGGCGGTCCGGCGGTGCGGTCGAACACCCGGCGACGGGCCGGTGCCGGTTGTGGAGGGAGGGCGGAGAAGGGGCGGGGGAGTGACGTAGGCTGACCGCTCCTGGACCGACCTTGGGGGAACACACATGCGCCGTGGCGCGGCCGCCGTCGCACTGCTGCTCGGCCTGATATCCGTCGCCGCCTGCGGACCGGACGACCCCGATCCGTCCGCCGTCAAGGCGGCCGAGTCCGCGAAGGCCGCGGCCGACGCGGCCGCCAAGGCCTCGCCGGGCCCCTCCGACGGCTCCGGCGCCCCCGGTGACCAGGCCTCCGGCGAGGGCGCGGCGCCCCGCCCCGACGGCAGCATCACGGTGGCGTTCGCCGGGGACGTCCACTTCGAGGGCCGCACCGAGGCCAGGCTCGCCGTGCAGCCGCCCGAGACGGCGCTCGGCCCGATCGCCAAGACCCTCTCCGCCGCCGACCTGGCGGTGCTCAACCTGGAGACCGCGATCACCGGACGCGGCGCCCCCGAGCCCAAGACCTACACCTTCCGCACCTCGCCCAAGGCGCTCACCGCGCTGAAGGACTCCGGCGTCGACGTCGTCTCGCTCGCCAACAACCACGCCGTCGACTTCGGCGCCGACGGCCTCGCCGACACCCTGGCCGCGAAGGAGTCCTCGCCCGTCCCGGTCGTCGGCCTCGGCCGCAACTCCCAGGAGGCGTACGCCCCGTACGTCAGCACCGTGCGCGGGGTGAAGGTCGCGGTGGTCGCCGCCAGCCAGGTCGAGGACCTCACCAACCAGAAGTGGCGGGCCGGCGCGAACAAGCCCGGCATCGCCTCGGCGCTGGACACCGCGGCGCTGCTCAAGGCGGTCGGGGACGCCAAGCGGCAGGCACCGGTGGTGCTGGTCTACCTGCACTGGGGCGACGAGGGCAAGGCGTGCCCCACCGCCGCGCAGACCGCCATCGCCAAGAAGCTCGCCGCCGCGGGCGCGACCGCCGTGGTCGGCACCCATGCGCACACCATGGTCGGCTCCGGCATGATCGGGGACACCTACATCGGCTACGGCTTCGGCAACTTCCTCTGGTACGGCACCTCCAACTACGCCAACTCCAACGAGACCGGGGTCACCACGCTGACCGTCAGCCCGGCCGGCAAGGTGCTCGGGGAGGCGTTCGCCCCGGCGACCATCGACGACCGGGGCGTGCCGGTGCCGCAGTCCGGTGCCGCCGCCACCGCCGCCGTCAAGCGCCGCGACGGCCTGCGCGGCTGCACCGGCCTCGCCGCCGTTCCGGGCGCCGCCCCCGCCGGTGCGTCCGGTGCCGTGTCCGGTGCCGCCTCCGCCGGCGCCTCCCCGGCCGGTACGCCGTCCCGCTCCGGCGCCGCGTCCGCCCCGGGCGCGGCCCGCACCCCCGCCCCCACCGCCTCGCACTGAGACCGCGGCGGTGGGCGTGAAGGCGGGCACGGCGGCGGGCGTGAGAGGGTCGGATCGCGGACGACCGGCACACGGAGGGCGGCGACAGTGACGCAGTGGGCGGTGCACGGGCGGCGGCAGGTGTACGGGTCGCCGTGGGTGGAGCTCTGGCTGGACGACGTGGACATCCCCGGCACCGGCCGGGTCGACCACCATGTGCTGCGGATGCCGAAGGAGTGCGCCAACACCGTGGTGACGGACCAGGACGGCCGCTTCCTGCTGCTGTACCGCCACCGGTTCATCACCGGCCGCTGGGGGTGGGAGCTGCCCGCCGGGTGGGTGGAGCCGGGGGAGGAGCCCGTGGCGGCCGCCGCCCGCGAGGTCGAGGAGGAGACCGGCTGGCGGCCGGGGCGGCTCACGCCGCTGACGGAGTTCGACGCGATGGCCGGCATCTCGACCATGCACTTCCACTCCTTCCACGCCGCCGGGGCGCGGTGGACCGGCGAGCCGGCGGACCGCGCGGAGGCGAGCCGGGTGGAGTGGCTGGCCGAGGACGAGGTGGTGCGGCTGCTGGCGGCCGGCGAGGTGGCCGAGGGTGCCTCGCTGACGGCGCTGTCGTACTTCCTGGGCCCCCACCGGCTGGCGGCCCGGGCCGGGGGCGCGCGGTGATCGAGGCGGAGCTGAAGGCGGTGGTGCGCGACCCGGATGCGCTGCTGCGCCGGCTGGAGGACGCCCACGGGCCGGGCCGCGCCGAGGTCTACCGGGACACCTACTACGACACGCCCGACGGGCAACTCTCCGCCGCCGACCGTGAGGTGCGGATCCGTGAGGTGACCGGCGCGGACGGCTCCCGGACGGTGCTGCTGACCTTCAAGGACGCCCGGGTGGACGCGGTGTCCGGCTCCAAGCCGGAGCACGAGACACGGGTGGCCGACGGCGAGGCCGCGCACGCGATCGTGCGCGGCCTCGGCCACCGGCCCGTCCTCGCCTTCGAGAAGCGGTGCCGGAACTACGCGTTCGAGCACCGGGGCCGCCGGATGCTCGCCACGCTGGTGCGGGTGACGGAGCTCGACGGGGTGTTCCTGGAGGTGGAGACGGGCGCGGCGGACGAGCGCGAACTGCCCGCCGCGCTCGCCGCCGTCCGCGCCGTGCTGACCGGGCTCGGGATCTCCGAGGAGGACTTGACCGCCGCCCTGTACACGACGGCCGTCGCGGCCGCCCGCAGCCGACGGCAAGGGAACTGACGAGTCGTCACTCCTTGTGGTCGGCCTCGCCGTGCTTCCAGTAGCCCTTGCTGTGGACGCGCTCGCGCGGCAGCGCCCAGTCGGTGAGCAGATGGCGGCGGACGGCGGCCACCGCGTTCGCCTCGCCGGCCAGCCAGGCCGTGGTGTCCGCCGGAACGTCGGTGGCGAGCAGGGCGTCGGCCAGCGTGCGGCCCTTCGGCAGGTCCGGGTCGCGGGTGAGCCACCGGACGGTCAGGCCGGCCCGGTCGGGCAGTGGCAGGGCGGCCCCGGAGGCCTCGCCGACCTCGACGAACAGCGAGGCCGGGACGCCCGGCGGCAGCTCGTCGAGGATGGTGAGCGCGGCGGGCAGGGCGCTCTCGTCGGCGCCGAGCAGCGCGTGCCCGGCGTCCTCGAAGGAGGGCTGCCGGCCGCGCGGCCCGGCCAGCCGGGCCGGATCGCCGGGGCGGGCGATCTCGGCCCAGCGGGAGAGCGGGCCGTTGCCGTGCAGCACGACGTCGATGTCCACCTCGCGGTCGGCGGGGCGGTGGTAGCGGATGGTGTAGGCCCGGGAGTGGCCCTCGGGGAGGCCCAACTTGACCCACTGGGTGGGGTGTTCGATGGCGAGGGCGTCCAGGGTGGGCCCGGCGAAGGTGAGCCGGACGAGGGCGGGGGTGAGCGGGGTGACGGCGACGACCCGTACGTCGAAGGTCGGCCGGGGGCGACGGAACACGGTGACTCCTGGCTGGGGTTGGTGGCGCCGACGGCGCGGCCCGGAGGTGGACACGGGCCGGCGGGCGGCGGCGCGGTGGGGAAGAGGAGGAGAAGGAGGGAGGGAGTGGCGTCAGCGCGGCAGGTGCTGGTCGAGCAGCGCGTCGACGAACGCGGCGTCCAGCGGGCGGCGCAGCACCAGGGCGCGGTGGTAGAGCGGGGCGAGCAGGGCGTCCAGCAGTACGGCGGCCTCGTCGGTGCCGCTCTCGTCCGCCGCGAGCCCCAGGCAGGCGCGGGTGTGCGCGACGTCCCGGGCACGCAGCTCGTCCAGGAAGCCGTTGTGCAGCAACTCGGCGGTCCGGGCGTCCAGTTGGGCGTGGCCGAGGAGCGCCTGGAGGACCCGGCCGGCCGGGTCGGTGCCGAGGAAGGACGCGAACCGGTGGAGGTAGTCGCGCAGGTCGGCCGGGCCGGAGGGGGTCTCGGCGGGCCAGGCCAGGGCGGTGCCGGCGTCCAGGACGAGGTTGTCGAAGAGGATGTCGACCTTGGACTTCCACCACCGGTAGATGGTCTGCTTGGCGACCCCGGCCGCGGCGGCGATGCCCTCGATGGTCAGGCCCTCGAAGCCCACCTCCACCAGGAGGTCGTCGGCGGCGTTCAGCACCGCCAGACGCGCGGCCTCGCTGCGCCGTCCGCTGCCGCCGGTGGTGGCCGCGCCCCTGGCCCTGCCGCCCGCCGGGCCCGGCGCCGGGGCGCCGTCCGCCGGTGCGGCGGCGTTCGCCCGCGCGGCGGTGCTCACACGGCCGCCGACGGCGCGGCCTGCGGTGGCGGGGCGGGACTGGGCGGTGATGGTGTGCTGGTCCTTGTCCGGGTGCGGCGGCGGGCCGGTGGCGATGGTCGCGGCCATCCTCTCACGCCTCCTCGGGGCGCGCGGCCGGCACCCGCCCCGCGGCGCGCGGCCGCCGGACCAGCCCGGCCGCGATCACCAGCGCCAGCAGGGCGATCGCGGCGCTGAAGACCACCCCGCCGGTGCGCAGGTCGGTCGCCCGGACCAGCACGCCGACGCCGATCACCGGCAGCGAGAGCATGGTGAACAGGATCGCGAAGAAGGCGGAGACCGTCTCGCCGCGCTGCTGCGGCGCCACCCCGCCGTTGATGGTGCCCAGTCCGGTGCCGATGGCGGTGCCGGTGGCGAGGCCGTTGACGCAGGCGCCGAGCAGCAGCGGTGCCAGCGTCCCGCCGATCAGCGCCCCGGCGACGAGCCCGGCGGCCAGCACCAGCCCGGCGCAGGCCAGCGGGAGTGCGCGGGCCGGCGGCAGCACGCGCACCAGGAGCTGCCCGACGGCGATGGAGAGGAACGCCAGGGCGACCACGAGTCCGGTCAGCGCGTGGTGGTGCAGATCGAGCACGGTGGCCAGGAACAGCCCGCTGACCGCCGTCAGCACACCGGTGACGGCGAATCCGGCGCCCCCGGCGAGCGCGGCGCGCAGGAAGGCGGGCCGGATCGCGGGCGGGACGTGCAGTGGCTGGAGGCGCAGCCGGAACCGGGAGGCGGCCCGCACCTCGGCGGGCACCGTCTCGGGGACGGCGAGCAGGCCGAGCGCGGCGGCGCCGGTGAGGACGAGGGTCACCGTCCAGGGCAGCCGCAGCGGCGAGCCGGCCCACTCGGCGAGGATCCCGGCGAACAGGGTGCCGCCCGCGAGGCCGCCCATGTTGGCGGCGAGCGCCAGGGTCTGGGCGCGCAGCCGGCGCTCCGGCGGGGCGAGGTCGAGCAGGGCGGCGGTGGCGGCGCCGGTGACCAGGGCGGCGCCGAAGCCGGACAGCACCCGGGCGGCGAGCAGCCAGGGCAGCGAGTCGGCGGCCTCGAAGAGCCCGGCGGCGGCCGCGGCGAGCAGCAGGGCGGTCAGCAGCACGGGCCGGCGGCCGATCTGGTCGGAGAGCCTGCCGAGGGCGAGCAGTCCGGCGACGACGCCGAGCGCGTAGAGGGCGAAGATCACCGTGACGGTGAACGTCGAGAAGCCGAAGGCGTGCTGGTAGAGCGGGTAGAGCGGGGTCGGGACGGTGGTGCCGGCCATGGTGACCCAGAAGGCGAGGGCGACGGCGGCCGGGGCGAAGGGGCCGCCGGGGCGTCGGGGCGGGGCGGAGGGCATGGGTGCTCCTCGGGCGGAGGGGGGTGTCGGGCGGAAGGTGGACGCAACGTTGCGTCTCGATTCGACGCGGCGACCGTAACACTGGACGCAACGTTGCGTCCAGCTTCATCGACGGCACCCGCCCGCCCCGCCCGCCCGGTCGCCGACCCCGGCCCGTCGTCGCCCGCCTGCTGCGCCCGCCCGCCCCGCCCGCCGCTCCGGCCGGGCGGCCGGGAGCAGTTGACGACCCCGCAGAGGCCGTCCGACCTCGCACGACCCCTCGGCGGCCCCGAACAATTGTGTTAGGTTAGCCTTGCCTAATGTCGCTGGTCGGAGGGGAATTTCCTGTGCAGCAGTCCGAACTCGCCGGCGCCGTCGCGATCGTCACCGGCGCCGGACAGGGCATCGGTGCGGCCGTCACGCGCGCCCTCGTCGCCGCCGGCGCCGTCGTCGCCGCGGCCGACCGCAACCCCGGTCCGCTCGCCGCGCTCGCGGAGGAGCTGGCAGCCGGCCCGGCCGCGGGCGGTCCCGTCCACCCCTACCCGCTGGACGTCACCGACGCGGCCGCCGTCGAGTCCACCGTCGCCCTGGTCGAGGATCAACTCGGCCCGGTCGGCATCCTGGTGAACGTCGCCGGAATCCTGCGCACCGCACCGGTGGTCGACCTGAGTGACCAGGACTGGGCCGACACCTTCGCCGTCAACACCACCGGGGTCTTCCACACCTCCCGCGCGGTCGGACGGCGGATGGCCGGACGCGGCCGCGGCGCCATCGTCACCGTCGGCTCCAACGCCGCCGGCGTGCCGCGCACCGGGATGGCCGCCTACGCGGCCTCCAAGGCGGCGGCCACCATGTTCACCCGCTGTCTCGGCCTGGAACTCGGCCGCTCCGGGGTGCGCTGCAACATCGTCTCGCCCGGCTCCACCGACACCGCGATGCAGCGCGCGCTCTGGCAGGACGACGCCGGGGCCGCCGAACGGCGCGTCATCGACGGCGACCTCGCCGGCTACCGGGTCGGCATCCCGCTCGGCCGGATCGCCCAACCCGCGGACATCGCCGAGGCGGTGGCCTTCCTGGTCTCCGACCGGGCCCGCCACATCACCATGCACGACCTCTACGTGGACGGCGGCGCCACCCTGCGCGCCTGACACCCCGGCAGTCCGGGCACCCCGGACCACCGCGCGGGCCGCACGGCCGGGACGAGCAGCGCCCGGACCCGCCGCCCCACCCGGACCAGCCGGGACCGCAGCCCCACCCGGGACCGCACCCCCACCGGGGAGCGCGCCCCGGACCACACCACCCGCCGGCCGCCGCGACGAGCGAAGCCCGGCGACCACTCGCAGACTGGGAGAATCCAGGTGACCACGGTGCACCACGCCCCCGCCGGGACGGACCACACCGTCATCGGCGCGGCCAGCGGGCTGCTGGGCCAGTATCGGGCCGCGCCCGACGAGGCGTTCTTCGCCTCCCCGACCCGCACGCTGCTCGCCGAGGGCGTGCACGCCCGGGTCCCCCAGGACGGGCGCCCGCTGGCCGAGCGGGTCGCCGGCACCCTCGACCGGGCCCGCCGCGACGGCGTCGAACACCCGCTGGTGGTGGGCGCGGTGGCGTTCGACCACGACAGCCGCGCCGAACTCGCCGTCCCCGCCCGGCTGCGCAGCTGCGGCGCGCTGCGCGACGACCCGCTGATCGCGCTGCCCGCCCCGGCCGCCGACCGGATCGACTGGACCGTGCGCCCGGTGCCCGCCCCCGAGGCGTACGGCGCCGGCGTCGCCGAGGCCGTGCACCGGCTCCAGGAGGGCGAGTTGAGCAAGGTGGTGCTCGCCCGCACCCTGGAACTGCACGCCGACCGCCCGCTCGACCTGCCCGCGATCCTCCAGCGCCTCGCCCGCCGCGACCCCGGCGGCTACACCTTCGGCGTCCCGGCCGGCGGCGGCCGCACCCTGATCGGCGCCAGCCCCGAACTGCTGCTCTCGCGCCGGGGCACCGCCGTCACCGCCAACCCGCTGGCCGGCTCGGTGCCGCGCAGCGCCGACCTCGGCGAGGACGTCCGGCGCGCCGCCGCGCTCCTGGAGTCCCCCAAGGACCTGCACGAGCACGCCTTCGTGGTGGACGCCATCCGCGCCGCGCTCGCCCCCTACTGCCGCACCCTGGACGTGCCGGAGCGGCCCACCCTGGTGCGCACCGCCGCGATGTGGCACCTGGCCACCACCATCACCGCCGAACTGGCCGACCCGGCGGTCTCCGCCCTGGAGCTGGCCGTCGCGCTGCACCCCACCCCGGCGGTCTGCGGCAGCCCGACGCCGCTCGCCCGCGAGGCGATACGCGAGATCGAGCCCTTCGACCGGGGCCTGTACGCGGGCATGGTCGGCTGGGGCGACGCGGACGGCGACGGCGAGTGGGTGGTCACCCTGCGCTGCGCCGAGGCCGACGAGCGGAGCCTGCGGGTCTTCGCCGGCGCCGGCGTGGTGGCCGAGTCCCGGCCGGAGGCCGAACTCGCCGAGACCAGCGCCAAGTTCCGTACCTTCCTGGACGCCGCGGGAGTGCCGCGGTGAACGACCTGAACACCCCGGGGGCCCACGTGACCGCACCGCTCGACCTCGACCCGATGGAGCAGGTGCTCGCCGGATTCACGCCGTACCCGGCGGAGTTCGCCGAGCGCTACCGGGCCGCCGGCCACTGGCGCGGCGAGACCTTCGGCTCGATGCTGCGCGAGCGCGCCGCCGCCCACCCGGAGCGGATCGCGATCACCGACCCGTCCGGCGGCGACGGCGAGGACCCCACCCGGCACTGGACGTACGCCGAACTCGACCACCGGGCCGACCGGATGGCCGCCGGGCTGCGCGCCCTCGGCATCGGCCGCGGCGACCGCGTGGTGGTCCAGCTGCCCAACACCGCCGAGTTCTTCGAGGTGGTCTTCGGGCTGTTCCGGATCGGCGCGCTGCCGGTCTTCGCGCTGCCCGCGCACCGCTACACCGAGATCTCCTACTTCTGCTCCTTCACCGGCGCCGTCGGCTACGTCGTCCCGGCCGTCGAGGGCGGCTTCGACCACCGCGAACTCGCCGGCCGGGTGAAGGCGGAGACGCCGTCGCTGCGGCACGTCCTGGTGGCGGGCGGCGACCCGGGCGAGCACACCCCGCTGGCCGCCGTCCCGGTGGACCCGGCCGGCGCCGAGTGGCCCGAGCCGCAGCCGGGGGACGTCGCGTTCCTCCAGCTGTCCGGCGGCAGCACCGGGGTGCCCAAGCTGATCCCGCGCACCCACGACGACTACATCCACTCGCTGCGCGGCTCGGTCGAGATCTGCGGCCAGGACGAGCGCAGCGTCTACCTCGTGGTGCTGCCCGCCGCGCACAACTTCCCGCTCAGCTCGCCGGGTTCGCTCGGCACCCTGTACGCGGGCGGCCGGGTGGTGCTCTGCCCGCAGCCCAGCCCGGAGACGGCGTTCCCGCTGATCGAGCGCGAGGGCGTGACCATCACCGGGCTGGTGCCGCCGCTGGCGCTGCTCTGGCTGGAGGCCGCCGAGCGGCGCCGGGAGGCCAGCGGGCCCACCGGGCTGGAGAGCCTGGAGGTGCTGCTGGTCGGCGGCGCCAAGTTCAGCGAGGAGGCCGCCCGGCGGGTGCGCCCGGTGCTGGGCTGCACCCTCCAGCAGGTGTTCGGGATGGCCGAGGGCCTGGTCAACTACACCCGGCTGGACGACCCGGAGGAGGTCGTCGTGACCACCCAGGGCCGGCCGATCTCCCCGGACGACGAGGTGCGGGTGGTCGACGACCAGGACGACGACCTGCCCGACGGCGCCACCGGCCACCTGCTCACCCGCGGCCCGTACACCATCCGCGGCTACTGGAACGCACCCGGCCACAACGCCGCCTCCTTCACCGCGGACGGCTTCTACCGCACCGGCGACCTGGTCCGCCGCACCGCGACCGGCCACCTGGTGGTCGAGGGCCGGGCCAAGGACCAGATCAACCGGGGCGGCGAGAAGGTCGCCGCCGAGGAGATCGAGAACCACCTGCTGGCCCACCCGGCCGTGCACGACGCGGCCGTGGTCTCGATGCCCGACCCCTACCTCGGCGAGCGCACCTGTGCCTACGTGGTGCTGCGCGAGGAGCACCGCGCGCGGCCACCGAAGTCCGTCGAGCTCAAGCGCTTCGTGCGCGGGCGCGGGCTGGCCGACTTCAAGGTGCCGGACCGGGTCGAGTTCCTCGACGCCTTCCCGGCCACCGGCATCGGCAAGGTGAGCAAGAAGGACCTCCGCGCGGCCATCGCCGCCACCCTCGACGCCCCCGACGCCCCCTGACCCTCCCCGCCCCCTCCTGCCCCACCCCGACACACCCCGACACACCCAGACACAGCTAAGGAAGCACCGCCGTGGGCCTGCCCCGCATCCCCTCCTACCTGATGCCCGCCGCCGCCGACCTGCCGGCCAACCGGGTCGACTGGACGGTCGACCCGTCCCGGGCCGTGCTGCTGGTGCACGACCTGCAGAACCACTTCCTGAACGCCTTCGACACGACGGCCCCGCCGGTCACCGAGCTGTTCGCCAACATCAACCGGCTGCGCGCCTGGGCCGCCGAGCACGGCGTGCCCGTCGTCTACTCGGCGCAGCCCGGCGGCCAGACCCCCGAACAGCGGGGCCTGCAGCAGGACTTCTGGGGCCCGGGCATCCCGGACGACCCGCGGGCGGCGGCCGTCGCCGACGCCGTCGCCCCGGCCGAGGGTGACCGGCTGCTCACCAAGTGGAAGTACAGCGCCTTCGTCCGCACCGACCTGGAGGAGCTGCTGCGCGAGCAGGGCCGCGACGAGCTGGTGATCACCGGCGTGTACGCCCACATCGGCGTGCAGGCCACCGCCTGCGACGCCTGGATGCGCGACGTGCGGGCCTTCGTGGTGGCCGACGCGGTCGCCGACTTCGGCGCGGACGAGCACCGCGCCGCGCTCACCTGGGTGGCCGGGCGCTGCGGCGTGGTCACCGCCACCGATGCCGTACTGGAAGGGAAGTGACGGGCATGGCCTTCACCGTGGAGCGGATCCGGGCCGAGGTCGCCGACCTGCTCGGCGAGGACCCGGCGGATATCCCGCTGGACGAGAACCTGGCGGACTGGGGCCTGGACTCGGTGCGGCTGATGGCGCTGGCCGAGCGCTGGCGGGCCGAGGGCGCCGAGGTGGCCTTCCTGCAGCTGGCCGAGCGCCCGGCCGTCGAGGCCTGGGCCGAGCTGCTCGGCGCGTCCTGATGGAGCCCGGCGCGGGGGCGGGCCGGCCCGCCGGCGCCCGCCGGTGGCCCGCCACCACGGCGATCGGTCCCTTCGAGGCGCAGGCGGCCCGCACGCCGCACGCCCCGGCGCTGCTGCCGGTCGGCGCGGCGGCGGTGAGCTACGGCGAGCTGAACGCCGCCGCGAACCGGACGGCGCGCTGCCTGGCGGACCGCGGCGCCCGCCCCGGTACGGTCGTCGGCCTGGCGCTCACCCGCCCGGCCGACCTCGTGCCGGCGCTGCTGGCGGTGGCCAAGGCGGGGGCGGCGTACCTGCCGCTGGACCCGGACGACGCGCCGGGGCGGCTGGCCTGGCTGCTGGCGGACGCGGCGCCGGTCTGCGTGCTGGGGGAGGGGGTGCCGGCCGCGGAACGCCCGGCCGCCGAGGAGCTGGCCGGCCGGGCGGTCACCGACCCGCCGCGGGCGCTCACCCCGCAGCACCCGCTCTGCCGGGCGTACGGCCCGGGCGGGCGGCCGGCGGGGGTGTGGACGACGCACGCCGAGGTGGACCGCCGGGTGCGCGAGCTGCAGGCCGCGTACGGGCTGGGCGCGGGTGACCGGGTGCTGCAACTGGGGCTGCCGCTGTGGGAGTTCCTGTGGCCGCTGCGGACCGGGGCGGCGCTGGTGCTGGCCGACCCGGACCGGCCGGGCGAGGTGGGGGAGCTGGTCCGCGAGGCCGGGGTGACGGCCCTGCGCGCCGCGCCCTCGGTGCTCGGCGAGCTGGTGCCCGAGCCGGGCCCGGTGCACCTCGCCCCGCAGCGCGGCTGACGGCCGACCGGGCTCCGGGCGGCGGGTGACCGGTCCCGGGACCGGTC
>NZ_JBHVTL010000039.1:0-75417 GCF_042884635.1 Kitasatospora sp. NPDC058115 | reverse complement strand
AGCCGAAGGCCGGGGCCGGAGCCGAAGGCCGGGGCCGGAGCCGAAGGCCGGGGCCGGAGCCGAAGGCCGGGGCCGGAGCCGAAGGCCGGGGCCGGGGCCGGGGCCTTCGGCGACCGACGGGTACGCCACGCCCTCCCGGTCCGCTCCCGGCCGCCGGGACGGGAGCGGACCGGGAGGGCGGTACCGGGGCCGGGGGTGGCCGACAGGTACGTCGTGTGGGGGTGGGGTCAGAGGGTGGTGGCCAGGTCGGTGCCCTGCTTGATGGCGCGCTTGGCGTCGAGTTCGGCCGCCTCGTGGGCGCCGCCGATGAGGTGGGGGGTGAGGCCGAGGGCGCGCAGGGCGGTGTCCAGGTCGCGGCGCGGTTCCTGGCCGGTGCAGAGCACCACGGTGTCCACGGGCAGCAGCTGCGGCTCGCCGTCGAGGGTGAGGTGCAGGCCGGCGTCGTCGATCCGCTCGTAGCGGGCGCCGGCGACCATGGTGACGCCGCGGTGCTTGAGCTCGGTGCGGTGGATCCAGCCGGTGGTCTTGCCGAGCCCGGCGCCGACCTTGCCCGCCTTCCGCTGCAGCAGGTGGACCCGGCGCGGCGGCTCGGGGCGCTCGGGGCGGGCGAGGCCGCCGCGCTCGCGGTACTCCTCGTCGATGCCCCAGTGGCGGCGGTGCACGGCGGCGTCCAGGCTCGCCGCGTCGCCCGCGTCGGTGAGGTACTCGGCGACGTCGAAGCCGATGCCGCCCGCGCCGAGGATCGCGACCCGCTCGCCGACCGGCGCGCCGTCGCGCAGCACGTCGAGGTAGCCGAGCACGCTGGGGTGGTCGACGCCCGGCAGGTCGGCGGCGTCGGGGACGCGCGGGGTGACGCCGGTGGCGAGCACGATCTCGTCGAAGCCCTCGGCGGCGAGGTCGGGCGCCTGCGCCCACGCGCCGAGCCGCAGCTCCACGCCGAGGGCGTCGAGCCGGTGGCGGTAGTAGCGCAGGGTCTCGGCGAACTCCTCCTTGCCGGGGATGCGACGGGCGATGTCGAGCTGGCCGCCGATGGTGTCGGCCGCGTCGAGCAGGGTGACCCGGTGGCCGCGCTCGGCGGCCGTGACGGCGAAGGCGAGGCCGGCCGGTCCGGCACCGACGACGCCGATCCGCTTGGCGAGCCGGGTGGGGGCGAGGACGAGCTCGGTCTCGTGGCAGGCGCGCGGGTTGACCAGGCAGGAGGTGATCCGCCCGCTGAAGGTGTGGTCGAGGCAGGCCTGGTTGCAGCCGATGCAGGTGTTGACGGCCTCGGGGCGGCCCTCGGCGGCCTTGGCGACGAACTCGGGGTCGGCGAGCAGCGGGCGGGCGAGCGAGACGAGGTCGGCGAAGCCGTCGGCGAGCAGGTGCTCGGCCAGCTCGGGGGTGTTGATCCGGTTGGTGGTGACCAGCGGGACGGAGACGGAGCCCATCACCCGCTTGGTCACCCAGGCGTAGGCGCCGCGCGGCACCGAGGTGGCGATGGTGGGGATGCGCGCCTCGTGCCAGCCGATGCCGGTGTTGATGATGGTGGCGCCGGCCTCCTCGACCGCCCCGGCGAGGCGGATCACCTCGTCGAGGGTGGAGCCGCCGGGAACGAGGTCGAGCATGGAGAGCCGGTAGATCAGGATGAAGTCGGGGCCGACCCGCTCGCGCACCCGGCGGACGATCTCGACCGGGAAGCGCATCCGGTTCTCGTACGGGCCGCCCCACTCGTCCTCGCGGTGGTTGGTGGCGGCGGCGATGAACTCGTTGACCAGGTAGCCCTCGGAGCCCATGATCTCGACGCCGTCGTACCCGGCGCGCCGGGCGAGCTCGGCGCAGCGGGCGAAGTCGTCGATGGTCCGCTCGACCTCCTCGGTGGTGAGGGCGCGCGGCGGGAAGGGGCTGATCGGGGCCTGCACGGCGCTGGGGGCGACCAGGCCGGGGTGGTAGGCGTAGCGGCCGAAGTGCAGGATCTGCAGGGCGATCCGGCCGCCGGCGGCGTGCACGGCGTCGGTGACGACGCGGTGCTCGTCGGCCTCCTGCTCGGTGGTGAGCTTGGCGCCACCGTCCCAAGGGCGGCCGGCCTCGTTGGGGGCGATGCCGCCGGTGACGATGAGGCCCACGCCGCCGCGGGCGCGTTCGGCGTAGAAGGCGGCCATCCGCTCGAAGCCGCCGGGCGCCTCCTCCAGGCCGATGTGCATGGAGCCCATGATCACGCGGTTGGGGAGGGTGGTGAACCCGAGGTCGAGCGGTCGCAGCAGGTGCGGGTAGGGGGCTGCGGGGGTGCCGGCGGTCGTCGTCATCGCGGCGTCTCCTGGGAGGGGCTGGTGGTTACTCCACGGTAGGGGACGCGGAGGACCCTATGCAACCAGTTGCATAGGTGATCCGGGGAACACCGGCCGGCTTTCGCTGACGGATCATCAGTTCACGTCGTATCGTCGACAGGTCGACGGAACGAACGAGGAAACGACGGACATCGGCGGACGGGGCCCGGTCGGCGGGCCCCGGCGAGGAGGGGAGAAGGCCGTGCGGGGTGGATCGGTCGCCGTGGTCGGCGGCAGCATCGCGGGGTGCGCGTTCGCGCGGGCGGCGGCCCGGGGCGGCGCCGAGCGGGTCACCGTGCTGGAGCGCAGCCCGGGACACCTGGAGGACCGCGGGGTGGGCCTGTGCATCCTGCTGGACCGCTACGACGAACTGGTCCGCGCCGGGCACCTCGACGACGGCATCCGGCACCACCCCGTCACCGCCCGGCACTGGCTCGCCAAGGACGAGCGCGGCTCCGGCCCGCGCGGGCGGGCGCTGTGGGTGCAGCCGATGGCGATGCACTCCTACCACTGGGGCGTGCTCTGGCAGGGCCTGCGCGAACGCACCCCGGAGGGCGTCGAGTTCCGCCCCGGCACGGCCGTCACGGCGGCCGGCGGCACCGACGCCGCCGGGCCCGCCTGGGTGGAGACGGCGGCCGGCGGGCGCGAGGAGCACGACCTCGTGGTCGGCGCCGACGGCCACCGTTCGGTGGTGCGCAGCGCCGTCTGCCCCGAGGCCCGCTCCGAGTACGCCGGGTACGTCGCCTGGCGCGGCAGCTTCGACGCCCGGCTGCTGGACACCCTCCCGGGCGGCGCGGCCCGCTGGCCCGAGCAGGAGGTGATCACCGTCTGCTACCCCGGCGGTCAGGTGGTGCTCTACCGCATCCCCGGCCTCGAACCCGGCACCACCCTGGTCAACTGGGTCTTCTACGCCCCCGCCCCCGCCTGGCTGCAGCGCGCCGACGAGGACTCCGACCCGCTCGGCTTCCCGGTCGGCTCGCTGGACGCCGCCCACCACGGCGAACTGGCCGAGCTCGCCGGGCGCGTCCTGCCCTCGTACTGGGCGGGCGTGATCACCCTGACCCCGGTCGGGCGGATCCTGCTCCAGCCGATCCACGACCTGGAGACGCCGCGCCGCACCGCCGGGCGGCTGCTGCTCGCCGGTGACGCCGCGACGCTGGTCCGCCCGCACACCACCAGCGGCGCGGCCAAGGCGCTCCAGGACGCCTGCGCCTTCGAGGACGCCTGGCGGACGGCGGCGGACTGGGCCGACCTGCTGCCCGGCTACGACCGCGAGCGCGGCGCGGCCGGGCACGCCCTGGTGGACCTCAGCCGCCGGCTCGGCCGGGCCCAGGTCACCGGCGCGCCGGACTGGTCGGCCATCGACGAGCCGGGCATGGTGGCGTGGTGGCGCCAACAGCTGGGCAGCACCGGCGGATTCGGCGGGCTGGCGCTCGACCGGGCGCCGAACCCGCCGTCGGCCACCGGGCGTTGACCCGCTCAGTCGACCGCCCGGTGGCCCGCTGCCGACCTGCGGGTCCCCCTCGGGGGCCCCGCGGGTCGGACGTTCACGCGGGTCAGACGTTCACGCCGTAGTCGGTGGCGATGCCGCGCAGGCCGGAGGCGTAGCCCTGGCCGATCGCCCGGAACTTCCACTCGGCGCCGTTGCGGTACAGCTCGCCGAAGACCATCGCGGTCTCGGTGGAGGCGTCCTCGGTGAGGTCGTAGCGGGCCAGCTCCTGGCCGTTGGCCTGGTTGACGATCCGGATGAACGCGTTGCGCACCTGGCCGAAGCTCTGGAACCGGGCGTCCGCGTCGTAGATCGACACCGGGAAGACCACCTTGGCCACCTCCGCCGGGACGGCGGCGAGGTCCACCTTGATCTGCTCGTCGTCGCCGTCACCGCCACCGGTGAGGTTGTCACCGCTGTGCTCGACCGAACCCTCCGGGCTGGTCAGGTTGTTGAAGAAGACGAAGTGCTGGTCCGAGACCACCTTGCCGTGCGCGTTGCAGAGCAGCGCGCTCGCGTCCAGGTCGTAGTCGGCGCCGGTGGTGGTACGGACGTCCCAGCCGAGTCCGACGATGACGGCCGTCAGTCCCGGCGCCTCCTTGGTCAGCGAGACATTGCCGCCCTTGGCCAGCGAAACTCCCACGATTGCCCTCCTCGGTCGCTCTCCCTGCCAACGAATCTACAGCACTGTAGAGATCACGAGTATCCGTCACCCGACAACAGACCGGCCACGTGGTCCGGCAGCAGACAGGCCCGCCCGGACAGTAGTTCGACGAACGCCGCCGTCAGCGCGTCCGGCCTGGTCCGGGTGTACGCCGCCAGCGGCCGGCGCACCGGCGGCTCCGGCCGGCGCACCAGGCCCTCGAACCCGGCCGGCACGATGTTCGCGGGCACCAGCGCCGGCCCCAGCCCGGCGGCCGCCAGCAGCGGCGCCGCCGCCGTCTGCTCGGTGCGCACCGCCGCCCGGGGCCGGAACCCCGCCTCCGCGCAGGCCGCGTCCAGCAGGTCCGCCAGGCCGTTGCCCGGCGCGTAGTGCACCCAGTCGCACCCGGCCAGCTCCGCCAGCGGCACCCGGCCGCTGCCCGCGCCCATCTCCTCGGGGAGCACCAGCACGAACTCCTCCACCCCCAGTTCCCGGATCGGCCCTTCCCAGTCCGCCGGCGGCGTCCCCACCGCCACGTCCGCCTGCCCGGCCGCCATCGCCGCCCGCAGCTCCTCGTTGTGCGCGAACTCCCGCAGCCGGATCCGCACCCCCGGGTGCGCCGCCCGCCAGGCCCGCAGCACCGGCGGCAGGATGCCCAGGCTCACCGAGTACACCGTCGCCAACTCCAGCTCCCCGCCCGCCAGTCCGGCCGCCTGCCGGGCCGCCGCCCGCACCCGCCCGGCGTCCGCCAGCGCCGCCCGCGCGTGCGGCAGCACCGCCCGCCCCACCGGCGTCAGCCGCACCCCCCGCGGCAACCGCTCCAGCAACGGCCCGCCCACCGACTTCTCCAGCGCCCGCACCTGGTGCGACAGCGCCGGCTGGGTGACGTGCAGCAGCTCGGCGGCGCGGGTGAAGGAGCCGGTGTCGACGACGGTGACCAGGTACTCGAACTGCCGGAGGGTAGCCATGCACGCAGTTTATGGGTTCGACAGAAAACAATCCTTGGACGCATCACCGCTGGTCGGAGCAGCCTTTTAGGCATGACCGCCAACACCTTCCCCCTCCCCCTCCCCGTCACCCTCCCGCTCCCCCTCGCCTCCCGCCGCGTCGTCGTGGTCGGCGCCGGCTCCCACACCGGCCGCGCCCTCGCCCACGCCGCCTCCGCCGCCGGGGCCGAACTGATCCTCGCCGGCCCCGACCCGCGCAAGCTGGAGTGGACGGCCGGCGAACTGTCCGGCCCCGCGAAGGTCGTCCCCGTCGACCTCACCGACGAGGCGTCCATCGCCGCCCTCGCCACCGCCACCGGCCGCTTCGACCACCTGGTCTCCACCGCCGCCCTGCCCGCCAACGGCCCGCTCGCCGACCTCGAACTCGCCGACATCCACCGCGCGTTCGCCGCCAAGGTCTACGGCCCGCTGCTGCTCGCCAAGCACCTCGCCCCGCAGGCCGCCACCGACACCCCCGACGGCGCCTCCTTCACCTTCTTCTCCGGCGTCGCCGCCTGGCGCCCCGCCCCCGCCCGCACCGTGATGGCCACCACCAACGGCGCCCTCGCCTTCCTCGTCCAGGCCCTCGCCGTCGAGATCGCCCCCGTCCGCGTCAACGCCGTCTCCCCCGGCATCGTCGACACCGGCGCCTGGGACCGCCTGGGCGCCGACAAGGCCGCCTTCCTCCACACCACCGCCACCCGCAACCCCGCCCGCCGCACCGGCACCACCGACGACCTGGTCCACGCCGTCCACTACGCCATGACCAGCCCCTACGTCACCGGCACCGTCCTCCACGTCGACGGCGGCGGCCGCCTGGCCTGAACCAGGTCCCCATGGACACCTCGGCCGTGGGGAACCCCTCCCCCGGCCCCGTCCACTTCGCCATACATTCCCTCTTCGACCGACGAGGGAGAAAACCGAACCACCCACGTCCTCCGCTGACGGAAAAGCAGGCGGGGCCCGCCGAATCGGCAGGCCCCGCCTGTGGTCACAGATCCTTCCTAGTCTTCGAGGAACGGCGAGACCATCTCGTCCACGTAGAGACCGGCCGAGCGGGCTCGCGCGACGCAGTCGTCCGCGTTGCCGGGTGTTCCCACGAACATGTAGTAGTCAGTGGCGAGGTGGACGTAGAAGCCTCCTTCTCCTTCGAGAAGGCACCAGACGTCCTCCTCCCGAAGAATCGACCGCGCCAGTTCGACGGCCCGGTCGGGAGTCAACTCCTCGCCTTCCTGGACCCTTCCCCACCACGGACTCTCTGGGTGGATCTCCAGACTGTCCACTGTGAGCGCGCCGACCCGGGCCGCCCGCAGGAAGTCCTGGATCACGGCCAGGTACTTCTGCTCGGTCCGCAGGTATTCCTCCTCGGTCAGCACGACCCCGTCGTAGCTTCGGCCGATGTCGGAGATCGCCGTCCAGGAGTCCTTGACCCCGGTTCTCTCCGCTTCCGAATACTTGACAACGCGGTACCGGTTCACAGGTCAGTCACCCACGCGGTGGCAGAGGTGCTTGCAGTAGGTCCCGGACCGCCTCACCTTGTTGACGAGATCCTTCGCCTTGCCCGCCATCTTCCAGCCGCCTCCCCGGTGTCCGGTGCGGTCGCGGGTGATGAACACGTTCCCCTTCCGGTAGACCTTGGCCTTCTGCGATTCGGCCCCGGCCTCCTCGACGAAGCCCATCTTCTTGGCGATACGACCGGCGTCCCGCTCCGTGAGCTCGTTTCCGAGCTTACAAGCCGCGGGCAGCTTGGAGTTGTCGTTGTGCGTCAGGACCTCGTCGCCGCCGGCGGTGAGCACCACGAACGTGTGCACGTTGCCGACGTTGAGGTTGTAGACGAGTTCGTCGACGGTGTCACCGAGGTCGCGGGTGTACGTGACCTCGACGGTGCTGCCGTCGGGCGAGAGGAGTTCCTCTCCGACGACCACATCGGCCGCCTCGACCCAGCCGCGGCCGACCACCCACATCGGGTGGTTGGCGGTGGCCTCCAGGGGCGCGGTCGAGGGATCCAGGTCGGTGTCGATCTGGACCATGTGCTTGGTCCCGAAGCCGACCACGACGTCGAGGACCGGCTGGGCCGTGGTCTCGCCGGTGACCGGGTCGGTGGCGGCGACGAAGTCGCCGATCCGGATCTCGGAAATCGGACGGTAGGCGCCGTCGGCCATCCGCACCAGCGTGTCCGGAGCGAAGGAGTTCCTCCGCGGGCACCCGCAACTGCAGTTCTTGGTGATGGACTTCACCTTGGACGCGGTGGCCCGGTACACCGCCTTGGCCTTCACCACCACACGTTCGGCCCTGACCGCCGCGCGGGTGGCCTTGACCGTGCTGACCGCCGCCTTCACGACGGGGCCGGCGCCGACCGTGGCGGCCACCGCCACCACCGCCATCTCGGCGGCCTTCGCCCAGTTGCCGGTGGCCGCATAGG
The DNA here is from genome assembly GCF_042884635.1 of Kitasatospora sp. NPDC058115. Classification (NCBI taxonomy): domain Bacteria; kingdom Bacillati; phylum Actinomycetota; class Actinomycetes; order Kitasatosporales; family Streptomycetaceae; genus Kitasatospora; species Kitasatospora sp. NPDC058115. Next base: position 67,574 of record NZ_JBHVTL010000039.1, on the reverse strand, counting down.
ACACCGAGGACACGACCGCCGCGACGGCGCCGATCGGGCCGGGGATGTAGGACGCCACCTCGGCGACCTTGGCGACGACCTCCACCGTCTTCTTCAGCCACTTGGGCATGCCCCAGTTGCCGTCGAGGTCGGTGCAGTTGACCGGGTCACCGGTGCAGTAGTCGTACGTGCTGGCGTTGCCGCCGGGCACCGGGTCGATCTGCAGGAAGCGGCCGAGGGCCGGGCTGTAGAGGCGGGCACCCATGAGGATGTCGCCGTCCTGGGCCTCGGCGGAGCGCTGCTTGCCGCCCAGCCAGCCGTAGCGGACGGTCTCCTGGCCGTCCTGGGGGATGCCGAACTCGTCGAAGTCCAGCACCACCGGCTTGGTCAGCGCGGTGTCGGTGGTGATGACCACCGAGCCGAACAGGTTGGTCAGCTGGAGCTGGACGTCACCGGTCTTGCTGGTGGTGGCGGTGAGGTCGCCGTCGGGGCCCGAGACGTTGCGGGTCAGGGTGCCCTGGGTGGTGTCCTCGATCGTCCAGCGGACCTCGTCGGAGTCGTCGCCGTAGTGGTTCAGCTTCGAGGTGGCGCCGGCCCAGGAGCCGTCCGCCTGCTTCTTCGAGGTGGTGAACGCGGTCAGGCGGTGGGCGGCGTCGAGCGCCCACTCCTGCTTGGTGTCCCCCTTCTCCTGGGCGGCGACACGGTCGTTGGCCCAGTAGGTGTTGGTCGCGCCGGTCACGGTCTTCACCGTGCGCCCGAAGGCGTCGTAGAAGTAGCCCGTGTCCGTGAGGCGGTCGGCGCTGTCGTAGGTGTGGTTCTCCGCCGTCGCCCCGCCGGTGCTGCACTCGCCGGACGCGCCCTTGGGGGACGTCTGCTTGGACAGGCGGTTGGAGTGCTCGTCGAAGGCGTACTGGCGGGTGACGCAGCCGGCGGCGACCGTGGACTGCTCGGCCTTCACCAGCCGCCCGAGCCGGTCGTACCGGTAGGAGCGGGTGGCGGTGGAGCTGGTGTCCTTGGCCACCTGGCCCTGGGTGGAGACGTCGGTGGTCTGCGCCCAGATCACCTTGTTGTCGCTGGTGCGGGTGTAGGTGCGGCCGGTGGCCTCGCCGACGGCGTTGGTGGTGTCCTTGCGGACGATGCCGCCCGGGTAGGTCTGCTCGACCAGCTGGCCGTCCGGACCGTACTTCGCCGTGAACTCACCGGCCACGCTGTCGTTGACGGAGGTGACCAGCCCGCGCGGCTCCTTGGCCCGGTCGTAGGTGTAGGTGGTGAACCCGGTGGGGTCGGTGACCTTGACGGGCTTGCCGAACTTGTCGAACTCCGAGGTGGTGGTGCCGCCGTCGGCGTCCGTGTAGGAGATCAGCCGGCCGAGCTGGTCGATCACCCGGGTCAGCGACTTGCCGCCCGCGTTCGTCTTCACGATGTCGCCGGTGGCGGGGTCGTACTCGGTGGTGACCTTCGGCAGCGCCTTGCCCTCGTCCGAGGTGATCTCGGTGGAGGTGATCCGGTCCGCGCCGTCGTAGGTGGTGACGGTCTTGCGGCTCTTGCCCGCGTTGGTCTCGGTGGTCTCCTCCGCCTCGCCGAACGGCGAGTAGCGGGTGATCCGCTTGACCGGCAGGGTGGTCGGCATCCGCGTCGCGTCCGCACCGGTGACCGCGCCGCCCGGCATGGTGACACAGGGCAGGCCCGCCCACTCCGGGCGGTTGGCGCACAGGGCGTCGTCCGGGTTGGCACCGGCGGTGTAGAACACCGACTTCACCGTCCCGGCGTCCGCGCCGTTCGAGCCCGGCTTGCGCGACTCCAGCGCGTGCCCGGAGGCGTCGTACTTGACCGTGGAGGTCAGCTTGGCGCCGAGCGCGTCCGTGGTGACCGAGGTCGCCACCTTCAACGCCCACCCGGAGGCACCGCCGATCGGCGTGTCGTAGCCGGTCCTGGTGACCCGCAGCTCGACGTCGTCGGCGTAGCCCTCGATCCGGGCACCATCGGTCTGGGTGGTGACCAGGTGGTACGCCTGGCCGTCGGGCTTGTTCTCGTCGTAGGTGTTGGTGTTGTGGTCACGCGCCACCACCGAGGTCCCGGCCAGGAGGGTCGGGTTGACGGTGGCCTTGGTCAGCGTGACCGTGTCCAGGCCCGCGTGGAAGCGCTCGCCGGTGCTGGCGGTGTTGGTGCCGGTGACGGTGAGCTTGAGCTCGTGGTCACCGCGTGCCAAGTGGACCGGCGTTCCGAGCGCGTACGGCGCCACGGCCGGATCGGCGGAGTACTGGTCGATCGGCTGGCCGAGCGGCTGGCCGTCGATCGCGAACTGCACGGTGCCGTGGTCGTTGTACTTGGTCTGCTGGCCGGAGAGCAGGTAGTCGCCCTCCTCCGGAACGCTGACCCGCAGCACGACGTAGCCGCCCGCGGCCGTCGCCCGCACGCTCAGGTGCGCACCGCCGGACCAGAGCAGGCCACAGCAGTTGTTGTCGACCTGGACCGGCACGGTGGCGCCGAGCTGCGGCAGCTTCTCGGCCTCCGAGGTGACGGCGACCGGGGTGGTCTGGCCGTTCACCTGCTCAGCGAGCGAGGCACGGTACACCGGGCCGAGCGTCTCGACGACGTCCAGGCCGTCCGCACTGTAGGTGGTGCGCGAGTCCAGCAGCCGGGCGCGGGACTTGGTGATCTCGGCCTTGCGCGCCTTCTGCTCGTCGGTCAGGTTCGCGGCGAGCAGTTCGGCCGGGATCTGGGGCAGGCCCAGTTCGGCGGTGAAGCGGTCGGCGTCGGGGTAGGTCCCGAGTGCGATGGACCGGTTGGTCGCCTGCAGGGTGCGGACGGCGTGGCCGTAGCGGTCGTACTCGGTGGTGTCGATGTCACCCCCGGGGGTGACGGACGGGCTCGCCGCGTTGACCTCGTTGCCGGAGGCGTTGAGGTAGTGCACGGCGGCCGCCCTGTAGCCGCCCGGACCGGGCTTGACGGCCGTCGCGGTGTTGGTGCCCGGGTCGTCCTCCGGACCGAACACCGCCGTGGCGTCGGTCGGCGCGTCCAGCTGCGCCCACGTGGCCGCGTCCGCGCCCGACAGGTCGTACGGACCGCCGGCACCGGTGGTCAGCGGCACCTCGTAGACGACGTTGGTCGCGACCTCGCCGCTGACCTGGTCCTTGCTGCCCTGCGCCAGGGCCGCACGGCGGACCTTCAGCAGACGCCCCGGGTCCTGGTCGGCCGCGGCCTTCCCGTAGTCGAGGTTCCACGGCAGCTCACCCGCGGCACCGATCAGGGTGACCCGGCCGTCCGCGTCGTAGCTGTACGTGGTCTTCAGCGGCTGCGCGAGGCGCGGGTCCCAGACCTGGGCCATGCGGCCCTTGTCGTCGTACACGTAATGCGTGACCTCGACGGCCTCCTGCTTCGACGTGGCCGGGTTCCACGACCAGACCTTCGCCGAACGGATGCGGTCCAGGTAGTCACCGGGCGTCGTCGCCGTCGCCGTGGTGACCTTCGCGTAGTCGTACTCCATGACCTCGCAGCCGCGCGGCAGCGGGTCGACCGAGCAGTGGTTGGCGTCGTCGACGCCCGGCTCGACCGGCGGGATGACGCGCTTGACGAGCGAACGCCCGTCGGCGGTGTCGTACTGGTACCGGGTGGTCGAGGCCGCCTCGGCGCCGATGTCGGCGATGACCTGGTAGATGTTCGAACCGGCCTGGCGGGCGAAGACGGTCTTCGAGCCGTCCAGCTCGCTCAGCTCATAGGTGGTGCCGTTGGTCTGGACGTCCCAGACCTGGTTCGCACCGGCCCAGCAGGACCAGATGGTGGCACCGTTGTAGGCGTCGAGGCACTTGCCGTTGTGGCGGTTCACCACGATGCCGTTGGAGTGCACCTCCCACTGCTGGTTGTCGCCGCCGTTGCAGCCCCACAGGGTCAGCCGGGTGTTGTCACCCGTCACGCCCCACGGGCTGTCGAGGCAGTAGCCGAGCACCCGCAGCGTCAGGTCGTCGCCCCGGGTCCACTGCTGGTTGGTGGCACCGGTGCACGGCGCGCTCTGCAGCACCGCGCCGTTGCCCGCGGAGCCGTTCGGCACCTCCAGGCACTGGCCGGTGGCGTTGAGCACGATCGCACCGGCGGTGGCCGGCACGGCCTTCAGGGTGAGCGACTCGGCGCCCGGCTCCGGGAAGAGGGTGCCGTCGGTGCCCTTGGCGAAGGTGAGCGAGGTGTCGTCGTTGCCCTTGATCTCGACCAGGTCGGACTGCGGGAACGACAGCGAGCGGTAGTCGGATCCGGCGCCCGCGTCCGGGCCGCCGGACCACTGCGGACCGAACGGCGCGACGATCTCCTTCAGCGACAGGTCGTCGAAGAAGACCTCCTTGCCCGTGCCGGGGAGGTTGCCGTTGTAGAGCCGGAACCACGCCTGGTCGGCGTCCTTCGGGACGACCATGTCGACGGTCAGCTGCTGCCAGGCGTCGGTGAACGAGGCCTTCTTCGAGGTGATCTGTCCGTAGCCGGCCGCCGTGTGGTAGATGCCGGTCAGGGTCAGGCCGCGGTCGGCGAGCGGGTTGTCCAGGCCGGTCGCGCCGGGGACGTAGATCCAGCCGGTGAGGCGGTACGTCTTGCCGGGCTGCATGCCCTGGGCGAAGGTGTACTCCGGGCCGACGGCCGCGTAGCTGTCCCAGCCGTTGCCCGGCTTGACCAGCAGCGAGTCGGTGGAGCTGTCGTGGCCGCGGACGGTCGAGCGGCTGAGCTCGGCCTGGCCGGCCGTGAAGCCGGTGAGGTCGGTGCCCACCTGGCGCTGGTTGGCGGTCAGGCGCTCGCCCTGCGGCTGCCAGCCGCGCGCGAGGTCGCGCGAGGACGAGGTGCGGGCCACCGACATGCCGAACTCGTTGGCGTCGGTGACGTTGACGGAGTAGTCACCGGTCAGCAGGTTGACCGAACCCGGGCCGACCTCGGTGGAGGCCGCGCCGTCCGCGTTGCGGTCGACGGTGATGGTGTTCCAGACGGTCGCGTATCCGGCGCCCGAGCCGTCCTCCGGGAACAGCTTGGCGCGGACCTGGACGACGCCGCCGACGTTGCCGAGCGTGTCGATGACGGTCCAGTTGGCGTGCGGGCCGAGGTCCGCGAGACGCGGCTTGTCCTCGGTGACCGGGGTGTTGTCCGCCTTGGTCAGGTTCGCCCGGGGCACCGTGTACTCGGTGGCGCCGGGGCCGCGACGGTACTCGTAGACCACGCGCTTGAACTGGGCCTGGGCGTCCACGGCCAGCTTGACGCGCTTGGCGGACTGGCTGCCGTTGACCGGCGAGGCCAGACCGGCCTGACCGACCTGGAAGGTGTAGACGGCGGGCGGGGACAGGTTGCCCGCACGGTCCTTGGCCTGCACGCTGAGCACGCGCCGGCCCTCGGTGGTCGGGGTGATCGAGGTGGTCAGCGCCGCGGTGGCGTTGACCGTGACCGGGGTGCCGCCGTCCAGCGTGTAGACGTAGCCGACCAGATCGTCGGTGCCCTGCGGGGGCGTGAAGGTGAACGCGCCGGCCTGGTTGGCGGCGCCGTGCCACAGCGCGTCCGACGGATAGTCGGCGGAGGTGACGAACGGCGTGCCCGGCTTGACGGTGTCCGCGATCAGGTACGTCCCGGCCCAGCCGGAGCGGGACTTGCCGTCGTCGAGCATCGCCCAGATCGAGTACTGCACGCCCTCGTCGAGCTTGGCGATGCCGTAGTCGGACGGACGGACGGTGGCGACGGCGCCGTTCGGGGTGGGCCTGGCGATGCTGCCGAGGAACGTGTCACCGCGCCACAGGTCCAGGTAGACCGTGAGCGCGTCACCGTCGACATCGGCGGCCTGCACCTGGAAGCGGGGGTTGGCGTCCGGGGTGTAGGCCGGGCTGCCCGGCTGCGACGGCAGCACCTGGACGGTGGCCGGGGTCGCCGGGACGGTGTTGTAGGTGACCGAGATGTACGGCGGGAAGTCGCCCTCGGCGGAGTCGAACTTCTTCCAGGAGAGGTTGCTGTTCTCGTCCGCCGCCTTCAGCAGGAAGCCGTAGTCGCGGTAGCCGAACTGGGCGAAGTGCCGGATCATCCCGGTGACGTCGGCCTTCGCCCACACCGAGCCGCCGGCGGCGGTGCAGGTGTGGCTGTCGCCGCCGTCGTTGTCGTAGGTGTCGTTGGACGTCGCCCAGAGGGTCTCGCCCTGCGGCATGTTGTTCCACCGCATCCACCCGGCCGCGCCCAGCGCGTTCCAGACCTCCCACTGCTTCGCGACGCAGGACGAGGAGTGGAAGTTGTACAGGTTGAGCGTGGCGCTCTGGATCTGCTTGCCGTTGAAGTCGGCACCCGGGATCGTCAGGAACGAACGGGCCTTGGTCGAACCGTCGTAGCTGCCCAGCTTCAGGAGATCGGCCGACGAGTTGTCGGTGTTCTCGTTGTTCTGGATGTAGGTGTCGAAGGTGGTGACGACGTCGACGACCGGGTCGATGGTGACCGGGTAGCTGGTCCTCGCGTCGGCCAGGAACGCCGCGTCAGGGGTGAACACCAGCTCGGTGTCCGCGCCCTGACCGCGCACCTCCATGGTCACCGGGGCCCGGTTGAGGTGCTCCTGCGAGGCCTCGTCGACCACCGCGTCCCACATCACGGGGGCGGGGATCTTCACGGCCTGCTTGCCGGAGACCTTCTCCAGCAGCTGGATCGAGCCGTCCGGCTGGGGGGCCACGGTGAGGCCGGTGGTGTCGAGCGGGATCGTGATCGTGCCGGTCTGGGAGACGGCGGAACGATCCTTCACGATCAGGAACTGCTCGAAGCCGGTCCGGGTCGCCTGGAGGACGAGGTCGACGCCGGGGCGGGCGTCGACGTAGGTCGCCTTCTTGCCCTCCAGCTTGGGCTTGGGCAGCTTGCCCAGCCAGCCGAAGGAGATCTGCTGGTCACCGGAGCCGATCGTGACCAGCGGGCGCTCGGCCGGCTTGGTCGCGGGAGCGGCGGGCGCGGCAGGAGCGGCGGGCGCGGCGGGCGCGGCGGGCGCAGCCGTCGGGGCGGCGGCCGGAGCGGCGGGCGCGGCCGGGGTGGCCGTCGGGGTCGCCGTGGCGGCCGCGGTCGTCGGGGTTGCGTCCGGGGTGGCCGTCGGCGCGACCGTCGGGGTCGCGTCCGGGGCCGCCGTCGGGGCCGCGGTCGTCGGGGTCGCCTCCGGCGTCGCGTCCGGGGTGGCCGGGGCCGAGGGCTGGTCGGCGGCGGGGGCCGCGGCGCGGGCGGCGCCGCGGGAGGCGTGCTCGGTGGGGGTCGCGGTGGGCGTCGTGGCGCCCGGCAGGCTGTCGCCCACCGTCACGCCGGCGTCGCCGCCCTCGAAGACCAGGCCCTCCGGGTGCGCCTTGGGCGCGACCTTGCCGTCCGGCGTCTGCACCAGGGTGGTGTCGACCGGCACCCAGGCGTCGCCGACCTTCATCCGCAGCGGGCCGGTGGAGCGCTCGGAGGTCAGCGTCCCGTCCGGGTTCGCCCACAGGGTGACGAACTCGGTGCGGGCCTTGGTGACCTCGATCCGGCGGCCCTGGAGGCGGGCCGCCAGGAGGGCCGACGCCTCGTCGGGTGCCTCGGTGGAGGGCGCGGCCGGGGCCGCCGGGGGAACCGGCGCCTCGGCGGACCGACCGGACGCCAGGGCGTCGGCGACCACACCGGTCTGCACCAGCAGACCGAGTGTCAATACCGTGGATATCCGGCGTATCCAGCGCATGGAAAAGGCCCCGCCGGTGGAACCGGACGAGGCCAAAGACCGTCGTTTCATCAAGACTCTCTCGGAAGATGGTGCGTCATCAGACGGTTCGTTCAGAACCGAAAGACAACCTCTCATCCCCAGCGAACACCCAGGAACCATTCAGGATGACAATCAAGTAACGGATCATCCACACCCTGTAATTAGGTGGCGATTCATCCTTGTTCGCACCGACCGGGCCATTTCCCCCATTCGCCCCGGGATATCAGGAATCACCCGCTTTCGCGCCGTAGACTGGCCGTTGCCCGGGGTTTCCCGGGAGGGGGGCTCGCGGGAGGTCCTCATGCGTCGGCGGCACAGTTTCCACCTCGACCGGGGAACACACTCCGTCACGGTGAACGTCCGGTCCGGCCGGATCACCGAGACCGAACTGCTGGTGGACGGCAAGGAGGTGGCCTTCCACCGGGTGCACGGTCACGGGGTGTACCCGCTGACCCTCGCCGCCCAGCTCCCCGGGGAGCCGCCGCAACAGGTGGCCGTCCGGCTGGAGCGCACGGGCGTGCCGGAGCGGCCGCTCAGCTGCGCGCTGGAGCTCGGCGGGGCCGTGCACCCGATGCCGGAACGGACCGAACGCTGAGGCGCTAGACCTTCGCCGCGATCTCCTCGACGGCCGCGCGCGCCCGGTCCGCGTCCGCCGGGACGAGGCCGATCCTGGTGCGCCGGTGCAGCACGTCCTCGACGTCCAGCGCGCCCTCGTGGGTGAGCGCGTACGCGATCTCGGCCCGGCTGACGTCGATCCCCTCCGCGACCGGCGCGCCGTAGCCGGCGCCCAGCCGTTCCTCCCCCACCGCCAGCACCTCGCTCGCCGCGCCGCCGTGCCGGGCGAGCAGCGAAGCCGCGACCTCCCCCTCCGGCGCCGGGCGGCTGTCGCGGTGGCCGGGCGCGCCGACCAGCGGCAGCCGGGCCGTCCAGCAGGCGCGGGCGGGCAGTGCGCGCAGCCGGACGGCGGCGTCCACGGCGTCCTGGGCCATCCGGCGGTAGGTGGTGAGCTTGCCGCCGACCACGGTGATCACACCGTCCGGGGACTCCAGCACGGCGTGCTGCCGGGAGAGGTCGGCGGTGGCGCCGTCGCCGGTGTCGATCAGCGGGCGCAGTCCGGCGTAGGCGCCGCGTACGTCGGCCCTGGTCAGCGCGGTCTCCAGGGCGGTGTTCACGGTGTCGAGCAGGAAGTCGAGCTCGGCCTCGGTGGGCTGCGGCTCGTCCGGGACCGGGCCGGGCGCGTCCTCGTCGGTGAGGCCGATCGCGACCCGGCCGAGCTGCTGCGGCAGCGCGAAGACGAAGCGGCTGGTGGAGCCGGGGACGGGCACGGTGAGCGCGGCGGCGGGCCGGCCGAGCGCGGTCGCGTCGACCAGCAGGTGGGTGCCCCGGCTGGGGCGCAGCCGGATGGAGGGGTCCACCTCGCCCGCCCACACGCCGGTGGCGTTGACCACGGCGCGGGCGCCGAGCAGGAACGATTCACCGGTCAGGGTGTCGGTGAGCCGGGCGCCCGACCCGGTCACCTGCTCGGCGCGCACCCGGGTCAGCACGGACACTCCGTACTGCGCCGCCGTCCGGGCCAGCGCCACCACCAGCCGGGCGTCGTCCACGAGTTGGCCGTCGTGCGCGACCAGGGCGCCGGACAGCCCGGCGCCGCGCAGGCCCGGCACCAGGGCGCGGGCCCGGTCCGCGCCCACCCGGCGCACGCGCGGCAGCAGCCGGCCCGGGGTGCCGGCGCTCAGCCGCAGCGCGTCGCCCGCGTGGAAGCCCGCGCGGACCAGCGCGGCCTGCCCGGGCCGCATCAACCCGTGCAGCAGCGGCACCAGTTGGGGCAGCGCGCGGACCAGGTGCGGGGCGGTGCGGGTCATCAGCACCCCGCGCTCGACCGCGCTCTCCCGGGCCACGCCGATCCGGCCGGAGGCGAGGTAGCGCAGACCGCCGTGGACGAGCTTGGAGCTCCACCGGCTGGTCCCGAAGGCGAGGTCGCGCGCCTCGACCAGCGCCACGGAGAGCCCGCGGGCGGCCGCGTCCAGCGCGACGCCCGCGCCGGTCACGCCGCCGCCGATCACCAGGAGGTCGACCGACGGCCCGGAGGCGAGCGCGTCCAGCTCCAACTCCCGGCGACGGGCGGTGAGTCGGGCGGTCCCGGCGAAGGGCCCGGCGAAGGGCCCGGCGAAGGGCCCGGCGAAGGGCCCGGCGGGGGTGGTCATCTGCGGCCTCCGTAGCGGATCGGTGTCGGCGGGTTCACGGCGCGAGGTAGCCGTCCAGGGCCCGGGCGAGCTCGCGGCGCCAGGCCGCCTCGGGCAGCAGCGTCGCCACCATGCGGTGCGACTGGACGGTGGACTGGGCGATCAGCAGCACCATCGCGGCGAGCTCGACCGGCTCGCCGGCCCGGATCGAGCCGTGGTGCTGCCCCTGGACGATGCCGGCCCGCAGCGCCTCCAGCAGCCCGCGCTGGCTGGTGCCGAGGCGCTCGACCACGTACTCGAAGAGGGTGTCGGAGTCGGCGGAGCGCAGCAGCGCGCCGAGCACCGGGTGGTCGCGCAGCCGGACCGCCACCTCGACGACGCCCTCGACGAACGCGGCCCGGTCGGCGCCGCCGAGCCGCACGGCGTCCCGGGTGGCCCCGATCTCGCGGGTCAGCAGCGCACCGATCACCGCCCGGACGTCCGGCCAGCGCCGGTAGACGGTCGGCCGGCTCACCCCGGCGCGGCGCGCGATCTCGGCCAACTGGGTGCGGCCCACGCCGAATTGCACGATCAGCTCGGCGGCGGCGTCGAGGATCGCGTCATCGGTTCCGCGCGGTCCGGCGGACTGCGGCGCGGCGGCCCGCCCAGGACTCCCGGGGCTCTGGGGCCCCTCAGGGGCATCGTTACTACTTGACATGATGTGTAAAACTGTAACGCATGACCCCCGAGAAGCAAGCGGCGCCGGCCGGTGCGGCCGCCCTGCCGCTCCCCCCGATGAAATGGGACGCCTGGGGCGACCCGGCCCTCGCCAAGGAGCTGTCCGCCGACATCAAGGGCCTGCTCGCCGCCGCCCTCGGCGTCACCGGCGACGCCGCCCCCGGCCCGGACGCCTCGGAGGTCGTGCTGCGGCCCTGCGCCCTCTCCCCCGACGACCTCGCGGCGCTCGCCGCCGCCGTCGGCGAGACCCACGTCAGCACCGCCGACGCCGACCGCCTCCCCCGGGCCGGCGGCAAGTCCACCCCCGACCTGCTGCGCCGCCGCTCGCGCGCGCCGCAGGACGCGCCCGACGCCGTGGTGCTGCCCGGCGACGAGGACGAGACCGCCGCGCTGCTCGCCGTCTGCGCCGAACGCCGCATCGCCGTCGTGCCGTTCGGCGGCGGGACGAGCGTCGTCGGCGGGCTGGAGCCCGAGCGCGGCGGCTTCGCCGCCGTCGTCTCGCTCGACCTGCGCCGCCTCGACCAGCTGCTCGACCTCGACGGGACCTCCGGCGAGGCCCTGCTCGGCGCCGGCCTCACCGGCCCGGCCGCCGAGGCGCTGCTCGCCGAGCACGGCTTCGAACTCGGCCACTACCCGCAGAGCTTCCGCTTCGCCACCATCGGCGGTTTCGCGGCCACCCGCTCCTCCGGGCAGAACTCGGCCGGCCACGGGCGGTTCGACGAGATGGTGCGCGGCCTGCGCGTGGTCACCCCCGCGGGCGTGCTGGACCTCGGCCGCACCCCCGCCTCCGCCGCCGGGCCCGACCTGCGCGAGCTGTTCCTCGGCTCGGAGGGCACCCTCGGCGTGATCACCGCCGTGCGGGTGCGCATCCACCCCGTGCCCGCCGTCAAGGCGTACGAGGCCTGGTCGTTCCCCGACTTCACCACCGGCACCGCCGCGCTGCGCGCCGTCGAGCAGCAGGGCACCGGCGCGACCGTCATCCGGCTCTCCGACGAGGCCGAGACGATGATCAACCTCGCCATGACCGAGAAGATCGGCGGCGAGCCCACGGTGACCGGCTGCCTGGCCGTCACCGTCTTCGAGGGCAGCGCCGAGCAGGTCGCCGCCCGCCACCAGCTCACCCGCGCCGTCCTGCTCGCCGCCGGCGGCAGCTCGCTCGGCGAGGCGCCCGCCCGGGCCTGGGAGCACGGCCGGTTCAACGCCCCCTACCTGCGCGACTCGCTGCTCGACGCGGGGGCGCTGTGCGAGACGCTGGAGACCGCCACCAGCTGGCAGCAGCTGCCGGCCCTGCGGTTCGCCGTCACCGCCGCGCTCACCGAGGCGCTCCCCGGCTCCCTGGTGCTATGCCACATCTCGCACGTCTACCCGACCGGGGCGTCGCTCTACTTCACCGTGGTCGCCGCGCTCGGCGAGGACCCGCTCGCCCGCTGGGCCGCCGCGAAGCGGGCCGCCGGCGACGCCATCGTCCGCTCCGGCGGCACCATCACGCACCACCACGCCGTCGGCACCGACCACCGTCCGTGGATGGCCGCCGAGATCGGCGAGCTGGGCGTGCGCGTCCTGCGCGCCGTCAAGGCCGAGCTCGACCCGGCGGGCATCCTCAACCCGGGCAAGCTGATCCCGTGACCGGCCGGAGAACCATCGCCCGCGTCGTTCTCCTCACCAACCCCGCGGCGGCCGCCGGCCACGCCGAGCCGGCGGCCCGCCGCGCCACCGCCCGTCTGCGCGCCCTCGGCATCGCCGTGGACGCGCGGGCGGGCGACTCCGCCACCGACTCGCTCGCCCTCGCCCGGGCCGCCGTCCGCGGCGATGGTGCGGGCTCCTGTGACGCCCTGGTCGTGGTCGGCGGCGACGGCATGATCAACCTCGGCCTCCAGGCCGTCGCCGGCACCGCCGTCCCCCTCGGCGTCATACCGGCCGGCACCGGCAACGACCACGCCCGCGCCCACGACCTGCCCCGCAACGACCCGGAGGCGGCCGCCGACGTCATCGCCGCCGGCCACACCCGCACCGTCGACCTCGGTCGGATCACCGCCGCGGACGGCACCACCCGCTGGTTCGGCTCCGTCCTCGCCAGCGGCTTCGACTCCCTCGTCAGCGACCGCACCAACCGCCTGCGGTGGCCGCGCGGCCGGTTGCGCTACCACCTCGCCATCGCCGTCGAGTTCGCCAACCTCCGCCCGCTGCCGTTCCGGATCACCCTCGCCGACGGCACCGAGATCGACCGCGACCTCACCCTCGCCGCCGTCGGCAACACCAGCAGCTACGGCGGCGGCATGCTCATCTGCCCCGACGCCGACCCCACCGACGGCCTCCTCGACGTCACCCTCGTCGACGCCATGCCCCGCCGCCGGGTCGCCCGCTTCTTCCCCACCCTGCTGAAGGGCACCCACATCCACCACCCCGAGGTCACCACCCACCGCACCCCCGCGCTGCGGCTGTCCTCCCCCGGCATCACCGCCTACGCCGACGGCGAGTTCCTGGCCCGCCTCCCGATCGACGTCACCGCCGTCCCGGCCGCCCTCCACCTCCTCACCCCCGCCCCCTGACGGGAGACCAGCGCCGGGGCGCGGCGCCGGAGGCGGAGGCGGACTCAACCCGCCGCCCTGCGCGCCTCCGCCCTCTCCCCGGGGACCGCCATCGGAGCGACGGCCGGATCAGTAGACTGACCGCCCTCAACTCCGTGCGTTACCAGGGCTTGTGGGGGCAATCGTGGACGTGCACATTTCCGTGACCGGCGGGGAGACCGTCGCGGAGGCCGAGTCGTTGACGGACTGGCTCCGGGGGGAGCCCGGGCTGCGGGGCGTCGCCCTGACCGGGCGGGCGCCGCGGCCCGGGGAGATGGGGGCGGTGCTGGACACCGTCTCCGTCGCCCTCGGGGCCGGCGGCGGCCTCTCGGTGCTCGCCTCCTCGCTGCGGGCGTGGTTCGCGCAGCCCCGGCGCAGCGACGTCCGCCTGAAGATCCGCCGCCCGGGCGGCGCCACGGTGGAGCTCGACGCCAAGCGGGTACGCGCCGGGGAGCTGGAGGCGCTGCTGCGCGCGGCGCTGGCGGAGCCGGACGAGTCCGCCCCCGAGCAGGGCTGACGTGCCGCTCCCGGACCCCCTGCGGTCACGGATCGTGCTCGTCGGCGCGAGCGACTACACGGACCCGGACCTGCCGGACCTCCCGGCGGTCCGGCGCACCGTCACCGACCTCGCCGCCCAGTTCACCGACCCCCTGCACGGCATCGTCCCCGAGGAGCACTGCACGGTCCTGCTGAACGACACCGACCTGGCCCGGGTCGGCCGCACCCTGCGGGACGCCGCGAGCGCGGCCGAGGACCTGCTGCTGGTGTACTTCGCCGGGCACGGGCTGGTCGGCGGACGCCGGCACGACCTCTACCTGGCCCTGCCCTACAGCGAGTACGAGGCACCGGAGTTCAACTCCGTCGAGTACGACAAGCTGCGCGCCACCGTGCTCGACAGCCGCGCCGCCACCAAGATCATCGTGTTGGACTGCTGCTTCGCCGGCCGCGCCGTCAACGACACCATGGCCGGCGGCCGTGACACCGTCGACCGGCTCGACGTCGCGGGCACCTACGTGCTCGCCTCCGCCCCGCGCGACCAGGTCGCCCTCGCCCCGCCCGGCGAGGAGCACACCGCGTTCTCCGGGCGGCTGCTGCGGCTGCTGCGCGAGGGCGTCCCCGGCGGCCCGGAGGAGCTGACCGTCGTGGAGCTCTACCGGCGGCTGACCGCCGCCATGCGCGCCGAGAACCTGCCCGTCCCGCGCAACCGGGGCACCGAGAACGCCGACCAGACCGCACTCGCCCGCAACCGGGCCTTCGCCGCCACCGCCGCCCCCGCCCTGCGCCTGCGGCAGGCGGAGGCCGAGCAGCAGGCGCTGCAGGGCGACTGGGCGGGAGCGGCCGAGACCCTGCGCCCGGTCCTGGCGGAGCAGACCCGCGTCCTCGGCCCGGACCACGAGGACACCCTGCGCTCCCTCCGCACCCTCGCCCACTGCCTCGGCGGCGCCGGCGACCCGGCGCAGGCCGTCCGGCTGCTGCGCCCCCTGCCCGAGGCGTACGCCCGGCTGCACGGCGAGGACCACCCGGAGACCCTGCACACCCGCCAGTTCCTCGCCGTCAACCTCGGCGAGTCGGGCCGGCGGACGGAGGCCGTCGCCCTGCTGCGGATCCTGCTCGCCGACCGCAGCCGGGTGATGGGCGGCGAACACACGGACACCCTGCGGACCCGGCACATGCTCGCCCGCAACCTCGCCCTGACCGGCGCCGAGGCCGAGGCGGCGGCGCTGCTGCGGCAGGTGATCGCGGAGCGGGACAGGGTGCTGGGCGCGAAGCACCCGCACACGGTGCGGGCCCGCAAGGACCTGGCGGCACTGCAAGCACCGGAAGGGAGCGCACGGGGTGTTTGAGGACTTCGACGACCGCGCGCGCAGGGCCGTCGTCCTGGCAGGGGCCCAGGCGGTCGCTCACGGTCACGGGCGGATCGACACCACCCACCTCCTCCTGGGCCTCCTCGACGAGGAGGGAGACGCCCGCAGGGTCCTGATCACGAGCGGTGTCGATCCCGGGGCCGTCCGCCAGGAGGCCGAGAACCGCCTCGGCCGAGGTACGCACCACGGCCCCGTCGCCGGGTACGCCCCGGGCGCCGAGTCGGTCCTCCAGGCGTGCCGCCGCAGGGCGGCCGAGCACCCCGACGGGCTGGTCCGCGTCACGGACCTGCTGCGGGAGCTCGCCGTCCCACGCCCCGTCGAGGGCGCCGCCGAGGTGCTGGCCCACTTCGGCCTCACCCGGCCGAGGATCGAATTCCTTGCCGCCCAGCCCGCCGTCCCGGTCCCTCCCACGGCGCTCGCCTCGCTCGGCCGGGACCTCACCGCCGCCGTACGGGGCGAGACCGTCCACGGGCGGCGGCCGGAGATCGAGCAGGTGCTGCGGGTGCTGCGCCGGCACACCCGCAACGTCGCGCTGCTGGTGGGCGATCCG
Organism: Kitasatospora sp. NPDC058115; assembly: GCF_042884635.1. Classification (NCBI taxonomy): domain Bacteria; kingdom Bacillati; phylum Actinomycetota; class Actinomycetes; order Kitasatosporales; family Streptomycetaceae; genus Kitasatospora; species Kitasatospora sp. NPDC058115. Next base: position 52,020 of record NZ_JBHVTL010000039.1, on the reverse strand, counting down.
GGTGTCGGCAGGACGAGCGTGGTGGTCGGGCTGGCCGAGGCCATCGCCCTGGGCCGGGCGCCGGCCGACTTCCTCGGGAGAACCGTCCGGCTCCTCGACGTCGGCGCCCTGTTCGCCGACCCGCAGCACCACGGCCGGTTCACCGCGCTGATGGCCGAGCTGGTGGGCAACCTCCTGGAGGCGACGGACCTCATCCTGTTCCTCGACAACGCCCTCGCGACGGTGCGCACGCGCGAGGGCGTCGTCGAGGCGCTGGCGTTCCTGCGGCCGGTCTTCGGCCGGGTGGGCGTCTCCGTCGTCGCCACCGCCACCAGCGAGGAATTCCGGCGCTGGGAGCGCGGCTCCGCGCTCGACCGCGCGATCCAGCTGGTGGCGGTGACCGAACCGGCGCCGGGCGAGGTGCTGGAGATCCTGCGCCACGCCCGGCACCGGCTGGTCGAGCACCACGGCGTGGAGATCACGGACGAGGCCCTGGAGGCCGCCGCCCGGCTGGCCCGCGACTTCCTGCCCGGACAGGCCCTTCCCGGCGCGGCCGTCGATCTGCTCGACGAGGCGGCCGCGAGCGTCCGCTCCGGGCCCGGGCGGTCGCAGGACTCCCCCGCGGTCACCCGGACCGTGGTGGAGCGCACCGCCCGCGCGGCCGCCCCTCTCCGCCTGCCCGTCCCCCACGACCCGTTCGTCTGGTCGATGAGCTGACCGCGCCGCAGGGGCGGACCTACCCCAGCTCCAGCGCCGCCCAGGCGAAGCCCTCGCCCCACCCGGGCTCGCGGCGGGCCCAGGCGGTGATGGCCGCGATCACCGGCTCGGGGTCGTCGAGGAGCACCTGGAAGTGCCGGTCCGGCCCGCCGTCCCGGTGCTCCAGGGTGTACTCGCCACCCTCCTCGTGCCACACCTGGACGTAGACGTCCGGCTCGTCGGGTATCCGCTCCACCACCAGGAAGCGGTCCTTCCGCTCGCCGATCCGCCGGACCAGCCCCGCCAGCGCCTCGGCGCCGGGCCGCGGGTGGGTCTCGTCGTTCTCCGTCCGCACCGTGATCTCCAACATGGCCCGATCCTGGCACGGACCACTGACACTCCCGCAGCCGGACGCTGCGGCCGCTTCGGTACGGTGGCGGCATGGGTGTGACGCGGACGCCGCGGGGGCGGTGGGTGGAGGAAGGGCTGCGGGCGCTCGCCGAGGGCGGGCCGGAGGCGGTGCGGGTCGAGGTGCTGGCGCAGGCGCTCGGGGTGACCAAGGGCGGCTTCTACGGGCACTTCCGCAACCGCGAGGCGCTGCTCGCCGAGATGCTGGACACCTGGGAGCACACGGTCACCGACGACGTCATCGAACGGATCGAGGGCGAGGGCGGGGACGCCCGGGCGCGGCTGGGGCGGCTGTTCGCCATCGTCGCGACGCCCGGGGAGGGGCCGGGGACGGGCATGGCGGTCGACCTGGCGATCCGTGAGTGGGCGCGCCGGGACGAGGCGGTGGCCGGGCGGCTGCGGCGGGTCGACGACCGGCGGATGGCCTACCTGCGGTCGCTGTACGGGGCGTTCTGCCCGGACCCGGAGGACGTGGAGGTGCGCGCCTTCGTGTCGTTCACGCTGCGGATCGGGTACCACCTCGTCGACGTCGGCCACGAGGGGCGCAGCCGGGCCGAGGTGATGGAGCGGACCAGGGACTGGCTGCTGAGGTAGCCGGGGAAGCGTCGGGGCGCCAGGCGGTCAGGGAGCCACGGCGTCGGGGAACCAGGGCGTCGCGGCGTCACGGCGTCACGGCGTCACGGTGTCACGGTGTCTGGAAGAGCTCGTCCAGGTGGTGGCCGAGGATCGCGAGCGCCGCCTCGCCGGTGCGCTGGCCGGCGAGCACGCTGGAGCCCAGGCCGTTGACCATCGCCAGCAGACCGAGCGCATCCTCGGCGTCGTCGGGGCATAGCGGCGGGGCAGCGGGTCCGGCGGGTCCTCAGACCCCCCGGCGGGCCTCCAGCACGCCGTTGTCGATCGCCGCCACCAGCGCGGCGCGGTCGGCGGCGGTGCGGTCGGCGTACTGGACGGCGAAGTCGGCGACGGCCTCGGCGAAGGTGTCCGAGCCGCCGAGGTAGCCGGCGATGGCGATCCGGTCGCCGGAGCGGGCGTGCGCACGGGCCAGGGCGCGTCCGCAGAGGTCCGCGTAGGCGCGCAGGTCGCCGGGGGCCATGCCGGCGACGTCGGCGGAGCCCTTCATGTCGCGCAGCTGCCGGCCGTAGAAGTGCCGGCCGGCCGGGCCGGTGGTCCAGCCGAGGAAGATGTCGCTGGCGGCCTGGAGCAGGCGCTGACCGGTGACCACCCGGTGCCCGCCGTGCACCACCGGCGCCTCGGCGGCCGGCCGGCCGGCGGGCAGGTACGGCTCCAGCACGGACCGCCCGGCCTCCTTGAGCTGCAGGAACAGCGGGTCGCGCTCGTCGCGGCCCTCCAGCAGGAGGACGAAGCAGCGGGTGCCGACGCTGCCGACGCCGACCACCTTGCGGGCGACGTCGGCCAGCCGGAAGCGGTCGAGCAGGACGCGGCGGTCCTCGGGGAGGGTGGCCCGGTAGTCGCCGAAGATCTTGCCGACCCGGCGCAGTTCCTCGCGCGGGAGGGGTTCGAGCAGCGGCGGGTCGCTGACGATCCGGCGCCGGCCGTCCTCGCCCCGCTCGGTGAGCTTGTCGAAGGCCTGGAGGCTGGTGCGGCGGCGGGCCTTGTCGAGGCCGGCCTCGACGCGTCTGCGGCGGCCGCGTTTGCGCACCAGCGGGAGGAGGTCGTCGGCGTCGATCCGGGCGTACCAGACGTCGAGTTCGCCCAGCGCGGCGAGGCGGCGCATGGCGGTGGCGTAGCCCTGGGCGGCGGTGAGGGCGGCCCGGCGGGCACGGTCGTCGTCGTGCCCGTTGTCGCGGGCGGCGACGGTGACGCTGGCGGCGAGCCGCTTGAGGTCCCACTCGAAGGGGCCGGGGTAGGTCTCGTCGAAGTCGTTGGCGTCGAACAGCAGCGCCCGTTCCGGGGAGGCGTACACGCCGAAGTTCAGCAGGTGGGCGTCGCCGCAGAGCTGGACGGTGAGGCCGGTCTCGGGGACGGCCGCGAGGTCGGCGGCCATCACGGCGGCGGCGCCGCGCAGGTAGGCGAACGGCGAGTCGGCCATCCGCCCGTAGCGGATCGGGTTGAGGTCGGGGAGCCGGTCCTGGGCCTGCCCGGCCAGGACGGTGAGCGGGTCGGGCCGGTCGGCGGCGGGGATCCAGCGGCCGTGGGCGGAACGCGGGACGAGTTCGCGGGCGGCCCGGCCGAGCCGGCGGCGTTCGGTCGGACTGGTCATGCGCGGCTCCTCGACGTGTGCTCCGGCTCGACGTGTGCTCCGGCGGGCCGTCGCGGGCGGCGGCTTCCTTCCCCGCGACGCTAGGGCAGCCGCCGGGGGACGGCACGTCGGAGCGCGGGCGGACGTCCGGGACGCCCGCCCGCGCTGCGCCGAACGGGTGAGGCGGTGCGGCCGGGCCGGTGAGGCCGCGCCGGTGGGGCCTGGCCGGTGTGCGGCCGCGCCGGTGAGCGGCCCGCGTCACTCCACGGTGAAGTCCGCCATCATCGCCATGTCCTCGTGCTCCAGGTTGTGGCAGTGCAGCATGTACGACCCCGGGTAGTCGGTGAACCGCACCAGCACCTCCACCGCCTCCGCCGGCCGCAGGTCCACGGTGTCCTTCCAGCCCTCGTCGTAGGGGCCCGGGTCGCGGCCGTTGCGCGACAGCACCTGGAAGGCGTTCAGGTGCACGTGGACCGGGTGGTGGACGTCACTGAAGAACCGCCAGATCTCGGTGCTGCCGAGCTCCGGGGCGGCCAGCGCGCGACCGGGCTGGTAGAGCCGGTTGTTGATGGTCCAGTTGCCGTCGCGGCTGCGGCGGAAGCCGAAGACCCGGGTGGCGACGGCGGCCTCGGGGTCCAGCCGTTCGAGGGTGCAGAGCCGCTCGGGCAACGGCGGATCGTCGTTCACCGGGCGCGAGCCGACCTCGAACAGCATCACCTCCTCGGTCCGCCCGGCGCCGAAGCGGTTCATCAGCCGCACGGCGGTGCCGGGCGGGTAGCGGGAGAAGTCCACCACCAGGTCGAAGCGCTCGGCGGGCGCGATCTCGACCGCGTCGTGCGCGACCGGCTCCTCCAGCAGCCCGCCGTCGCCGCCGATCTGGACGAGCGCGTCACCGCCGGGCGGCTGCGGGTCGAGTTCCAGCCGGTAGAGGCGGGCGTTGGAGGCGTTGAGCAGGCGTAGCCGGTAGCGGGCCCGGTCCACCTCGGCGCGCGGCCAGGGGGCGCCGTTGACCAGGACGACGTCGCCGAGGACGCCGTTCATGTAGTCGTCGGTGACGCCCGGGACGGCGAGGTCGGGGTCGGTGGCGGGGTAGGCGAAGGAGCCGTCGGCGGCGAAGGCGCGGTCGGCGAGCATCAGCGGGAGGTCGCGCTCGCCGCGCGGCAGCGGCAGGGCGTCCTCCTCGTCGTCGTGGACGAGGTGGAAGCCGGTCAGTCCGCGCCAGACGGCGGGGCCGGTGAAGCCCATCCGGTGGTCGTGGTACCAGAGGGTGGCGGCGCGCTGGTGGCCCGGATAGGTGTAGTCACGGGTGCCGGTGACGGTCCGGACGGCATCGCGGGCGGCCCGGCCGGCCGATCCGCGCATCGTCTTCATGCCCGCCATCCCCTCCATCCCGGCCATGCCCGCCATGCCCGCCAGTCCGGCCAGGGCGTGGGCAGTGGCGTCATCGGCGGACGAGCCGACCGGGAGCAGGAGGTCCACCGGGTAGCCGTCATTGTCCGCCGGGGTGTGGCCGCCGTGCAGGTGGACCACCGAGGGCACCGGCAGTTCGTTGCGGTGGCTCACCACCGTCCGGCGGCCGGAGCGGACGGACAGGGTGGGGCCCGGGTAGGTGCCCCCGTACGTCCAGGCCTCGGTGTGCACGCCGGGCAGGATCTCCAGCCGGGCGACCCGCTGGGTGATCTCGTAGTAGTCCGCGGTGCCGTCGGTGCGGACCGGGGCGAGCACGGCCGGCACCGGGAGCGGGACCTCGAACGGCTCCGGCAGCGGGACCTCGCTGCTCAGCAGGCGTCCGGGCCGCCCCTCGGCCAGCAGCCGGGCGGCCGCGGGGACGGCGAAGGCGCCGAGGGCACCGGCGCCGAGCACGGCCGCGCCCGCGCCGAGGAACCGGCGGCGGTTCACGGGGCCACCTCCACCGCGCCGCTCCCGGTGCCGGCCGCCGTGCCGGAGGGCCGGGGCAGCCGTCCGGCCCCGTCCTCCGTCCCCGTCCCCGACGGCGTCCCCATTCCCGTCCCCGACGGCGACGGCGACGAGGCCGCGGCTGCGGGTGCGGTCAGCGGCAGCCGCCAGGCGCCGACCAGGGAGAACAGGTGCGCGCTGACCAGCAGCACGCCCAGCGTGACGTGCACGCCGACCGACCGCTCGTAGCCCGTCCAGGTCTGCGCCGCGTCCGCCGCCAGCAGCAGGACCGCCGCCACCAGCGGCCACCATGGCCCGCGCTCCCCCACCGGCCCGGCGGCCCGGCGCACCAGCGCGGCCGCGGGCAGCTGCAGGACCAGCACGCCGCCCAGCGCCATCGAGGCGACCTCGTGCGCCCGCAGCGCCTCGTAGTGGCCGTTCAGGAAGCCCGCGGCCAGCACCGTCCCGGCCAGCACCAGCGCGGCCGAGGCCGTCGTGGTGCCCCGCAGCAGGAGCCGCGGCAGACGGACCGCCGGGGGCGCCGGCGGCCCGTCCGGCGTACGGGCCGGGGGGAACAGCGGCAGGCGGGGCGTGCGGGTCACCGGGGGACTGCTCAACTCGGCCTTCTCTCTGCCGGGCGCGCCGCGACGGGAGGGGCCCGCCGGGCGGGCATGCCGGACGCGCTCGGCGCGGGGGTGTGGGCGGGACAGCCGCCGCGGGCGCGCGCCACCGGCTACGGGCGCGGCCGCGCACGCGACCGATCACCCCTCACTATCGGTGCGGGGCCGCCGCTTTCCGGCCGACGACCCCGCTCTCCCGTCTGTTCAGCGCGCCTTTGTCACCCGAACGGGCGGTGCGCCGCCCCCGCGCGCACCGCCCGTCCACGCCCCCGGTGTGCTCCGGGAGCCCCGGCCCGGAGCGCGGAAGGGCCCCGGTCCACCGGCGGCACCCCCGTTGCCCGCCGGTGGACCGGGGCCCGGTCCGAAGGTCCGCCCCCGCTACTGCTTCCCGCCGCTCGCGGCGACCGGGCTGGACCCCAGCAGGGCCCGGGCCGGCAGGGCCGTCGCGGCCAGGCAGAGCACCACCGCACCGGCGGCCAGCGGCAGCGCCGTCCCGACCGGAACGTAGGGCGTCGCGCCGGTGATGCCCCGGGTGATCGGCACCAGCGTGAGCCAGGCGATCACCGAGCCCACGCCCAGACCGGCCGCGGCCACCAGCAGTGCCTCCCAGCGCATCATGTGGCGCACCTGCCGCCGGGTGGTGCCGGCCAGCCGGAGCAGCGCCACCTCGCGGCGCCGGTCCAGCACCGTCATGACGAGGGTGTTGGCGGCCGTGACGGCGGCGAACCCGCCCAGCACACCGGCCATCACCGTGTTCGCCCAGGAGCCCATCTCCTGCGACTTGTCGGACTGCGCCGCGAAGCCCGCGCGGTCGGTCACCGTCAGACCGGGAACACCGAGGCCGGACAGGCCCGCGGCGACCGCGGCCCGGTCGGCGCCGGGGGCGTCCGCGACCAGCACCTGACTGTCGAAGGCGGCGGTGACGTGCTCCGCGACCGCCGCCCGGGGCAGCAGCACCTGGCCGAAGCCGAGTCCGCGCTCGTAGGTGGCGACCAGCAGCGGCTTCGCCGCCGTGCCGTCACCGAGCCAGAACGGGACGTGCTCGCCGACCTCGACGCCCAGCGCCGAGGCCAGGTCGGTGGAGAGCGCGACGGTGTCGGTGGCGCGGCCCAGGCCGTCCAGCGAGCCGGTGCGCACCCCGAGGTCGAGCACCTTGGGCAGCCGGGACGGGTCGCCGGTGATGCCGAGCGCGGTGGCGGAGAGCAGCTGGTCGCCGGTCCGGTAGACGACGCCGGTGCGCAGCACGCCGACGGCCGCGTCCACCCCGGGCACCTTGGCCGCCTGCTCGACGACGCCGGCCGTGGCGGGCGCGCCGGCCGCGCCGGGGACGGCGACGGGCAGGCCGGGGCCGGTGGAGCCGAGCACGTGGTCGGCGGTGATGCCGGTGCGCACCTGCTCCCCGGTCTCGTGCCGGATGGTGCTCTGCATGAACAGCAGGGTGCCGCAGAAGGCGGTGACCATCACGATCGGCGTGATCGCGGAGGCCAGCCGACGGGCGTTGGCACGGGTGTTGTCGGCCGCCAGCGAGCCGGGCGCACCGCCCGCCCGCAGCGGCAGGCCGAGCACCCAGGCCGCGGCCCGGGCCACCCAGGGGCCCAGCAGGGCGACCGCGACCAGGAAGCACATCACCACGCCGAGCGCGGTGTTGGCGGCGTTCTCGCCGTCCAGCGTGGCGGCGACCGCGGCCAGCACCACGCCGCCGGCCGTGAAGACCACGCCCAGGAGGGTGCGGACGACGCCCAGCCGGGCGGGTTCGACGGCGGCCGCGCCGAGCGCCTGGCTCGCCCGCATCTTCGAGGGGCGGCGGGCGGCGAAGAAGCCCGCGGTCAGGGCGGCGAGGGTGCACGCCGCGACGGCGACCAGCATCGGCAGCGGGCCGACGGACAGCTCGACGTCCGCCGGGACGACGCCGCGCTCCACCATCCCGTCGAACCACCAGCGGGCCAGGCCCACACCGGGCAGGATGCCGAGCGCGGCGGCGAGCGGCGCGACCAGCATCGCCTCGGTGGCGATGGTGCGGCGGATCTGGCGCGGGGTGGCGCCGACGGCGCGCAGCAGGGCGAACTCACGGGAGCGCTGACCGGTGGCCAGGGCGACGGTGGAGATCACCACGAACACGGCGGTCATGGTGGCGGTGCCGCCGAAGGAGCCGCCGATCGCGATCAGCATCACCCTGGCCTCGTTCAGCAGGGGCTGCTCGACGACGCCGCGGCCCTTGCCGCTCAGCACCTCGGCGGCGCCGCCGACGGCCTGCCTCACCTGCGCGGTCAGGGCCTTGCGGTCCACGCCCTCGCGGGGCTGGACGGCGATGGCGTCGACCCGGCCGGGGTGGCCGGAGAGGCGGTCGGCCCGGTCGTCGGCGAACCAGGCGGTGGGGCCCGCCTGCTGGGCGGCGGCGAGGCCGGAGATCCGGTAGGTGCCGGTGCCGCCGGGGGCGGTCAGCGCCACGGTGGCGCCCGGCGCGAGGTGGGCCGCGCGCGCCGTGTCGGCGTCCAGCACGACCTCCCCCGCGCCGGGGGCGCGGCCCTCGACCAGCTTGTCCTGCGGGCCGGCGATGCCGAGGGCGGCGAAGCCCCGGCCGGTGAGCGGGCCGGTGAGCGGGTTGGCGGGGCCCCGCGTCGCGTTCGACGTCGCGGTCGACGTCGCGGTCGGCGTCGCGGTCGGCGTCGCGGTCTGCAGCGGGAAGGCGGTGTCCGGGCGGGCGGCGGCGACGCCGGGCTGTGCGGCGATCCTGGCCACCAGCCCCGCGTCCACCCGGGCCCGCTCGGAGAGCGGCTGCTCGTGGGTGTCGGAGTCGTCGTTCGTCTTGTAGGTGATGGTGACGTTCGGGTCGGCGGCCACCACGACCGGCGCCTCGCCGTAGCGCACCGACGGCACCGAGGCGGTGATGCCGGTCTGCAGCAGCGTGCCGCAGCCCATGATCACGGCGGCGCCGAACAGCAGGGCGACGAAGGTGCCGACGAAGGACGCCGGGCGGAAGCGCACCGAGGCCCGGGCGAGTCCGTTGCTCATGCCGCCGCCCCCAGCCGGCGCGCGGTCAGACGGACCATCCGGTCGGCGATCGTCTGCGGGTCCGGGTGGTACAGCTCGTCGGCGAGCGCGCCGTCGGCCAGGAAGACCACCCGGTCGGCGAACGAGGCGGCCACCGGGTCGTGGGTCACCATGACGACGGTGGCGCCCATGGTGTCCACCACGCGCCGCAGCAGGCCCAGCACCTCGTGGGCGGTCGTGGTGTCCAGCGCGCCGGTCGGCTCGTCAGCGAACAGCACATCCGGGGCGGTGATCAGCGCACGGGCGATCGCCACGCGCTGCTGCTGACCGCCCGACAGCTCCCCGGGGCGCCTGCGGCCGTGGTCCGCGAGGCCGACCTGGGCGAGCAGTTCCTTCGCCCGGGCGCGGTCCTGGCGCTCCCCGGCGAGGCGCTGCGGGAGCAGCACGTTCTGCAGCACCGTCAGCGAGGGCAGCAGGTTGAAGGACTGGAAGACGAAGCCGATCCGGTTGCGGCGCAGCTTGGTGAGCCGGTCCTCGCTCAGCCGGGTGATCTCCTCGCCGCCCAGGTGGACCTCGCCCCCGGTCGGGCGGTCCAGGCCGGCCGCGCACTGCAGGAAGGTGCTCTTGCCGGAGCCCGACGGTCCCATCACGGCGGTGAAGGTGCCGCTGTCGAGCACCAGGTCGATGCCGCGGAGGGCGTGCACGGTCTCGCCGCCCCGGCCGTAGCTGCGCCGGACACCGCGCAGCTCGATCGCGGCGTGGGCGGCGGGGCGCCCGGTCGGCTCGGGCTGGGGGCGGGAACGGCGGGGTGCCATGCGGGGGCCTTCCTTCGTGGATCGTCGCTGATGTCGACGTGTTCCAGGCTAGGAAGACGCGGTGCGGCGGACCATCCGGTCCGCTGCCGGAACGGGGGTGGGGTTATCCCCCCGTCTGCTCTCCGGGTGGCGCCAGGGCGCGCGTTCCCGGCCGGGCGCCCCCGGTTCAGATCGGCTCCGCTTCAGATCGGCTCCGGCTCAGATCGGCTCCGGCTCGACCCCCTCGTAGGCGGCGCGCAGGGCGGCGACGACCGGGTGCGCCGGGTCGAGCACGGTGCCGTCGATCGCGGCGAGCGGGCGCACCCCGACGCCCGCGTTGACGGCGACGGCGGCGACGAAGCGGCCGACGCCGTCCGCGGCGACCGGCTCGCGCCGTTGCGGGCCGCGGTGGGCTCCGGCGAGCAGGGCGGCGGTGACGCCGGACAGCGCGGCGGCGTCCGGCCAGACCAGCGCGTCGCCGTCGTACAGGGCGAGGTTCCAGGTGGCGCCCTCGGTGACGCGGCCCGCCCCGTCGAGCAGCAGCGCGTCGTCGTAGCCGGCGAGCTGGGCGAGCCGCCGCTGGTGCAGCAGGCCGAACAGGCCGACGTGCTTCACCTCCGGCAGCTCGCGCCGGTACGCGGTGGTGCGCACCCGCAGCGGTCCGGGCGCGGCGGCGGGCGCCGGGCGGGTGGTCACGAGCAGGTGCGGCACGGCGGGCGCGGAGGGGCGCTCCAGGCCGAGCGCCGGGTCGAACACGGTGACCCGGACGATCACCGGCGCGCCGTCGGCGGGCAGGGCCCGGCGGATCCGGGCGCGGACCTCCGCCCGGTCCAGCTCGGCGCCGAACACCGTGCGGCAGTCCCGGACCAGCCGGTCCAGGTGCAGCGCGAGGCCCCGGGTGCGGCCGGCCTCGGCGCGCAGGGTGGTGAAGTGCCCGTAGTTGAGCAGGCCCAGGGCCGCCAGCCGGGCGGGGTCGGCGGGGGCGCCGTCGATCTCGATCTCTGCCATGGCGTCGAGTCTCCCAGGGGGCCGGGAGGCCGCGCGGGGCGCCCGGGGTGGCGGGCGCCGGAGCCGCGCGGGGCGCCCGGGGTGGCGGGCGCCGGGCCTACGCGGTGAGGGCCGGCCGCGGCAGCACCCCGGCGGCCCGGCCGTCCACCAGCACCAGCACGCCCGGGTGCGCCGCCCCGAGCGCCGCACGGGCCTCCGTCACCGACTGCCCGACGCCCACCGCCGGGAGCGCCGGTCCGAGCAGGGCGCCCAGCGGGGCGTCCAGTTCGGCGGAACCGTCCGCGAGCGCCGCCGCCAGCACCTCCCGGGACACCGCGCCGACCACCTCCGCCGCGCTCACCCCGTACGGGCGCGCCGCCCGCGCGAGCACCGCCGGGGCGACGCCGCCCGGCACGCCGTGCAGCCTCCGCACCGCCTCGCCGACGGTCGTGCCGGCGTCGACCGTGACCAGCGGGCCGGCGCCGTCGAGCAGCGGCCGCAGGCCCGCCGACCCGGCCGGCCCCGGGACGCCGTCCGCCGTGGTCCCCCCGCCCTCCTCCTCCAGGAAGCCCCACTGCCGCATCCAGGCGTCGCTGTGCACCTTGGAGAGGTAGGAACGGCCCGAGTCCGGCAGCAGCACCACGACCAGGTCCTCCGGCCCCAGCCGGCGCGCCACCCGCAGCGCGGCCGCCACCGCCGTACCGGACGACGGCCCGGCCAGGATGCCCTCCTCCCGGGCGAGCCGGCGCGCCGTCAGCAGCGACTCGCGGTCCGGGATCCGCTCGAAGGCGTCCGCGACGTCCTTCCGGTAGGCCTGCGGCCAGCGGTCCTCGACGGTGTCGGGGTGGATGAAGTGGCCGATGCTCTCGACGTAGTACGGGCTGCCGTCCCCGCCGCCGTAGACCGAGCTCTCGGGGTCGGCGCCGATCACCGTGACCCGGCCGCCGGAGACCTCCTTCAGGTGGTGGCCGGTGCCGGTGATGGTGCCTCCGGTGCCGACGCCCGCGACGAAGTGGGTCACCCGGCCGCCGGTCTGCTCCCAGATCTCGGGGCCGGTGGTCCGGATGTGGGCGTCGGGATTGGCCTGGTTGTCGTACTGGTCGGCGAGCCAGGCCCCGGGGATCTCCTCGGTGAGCCGGCGGACGACGTTGAACAGGTGCGCCGGATCCTCCAGCGGCACGGCGGTCGGCGCGAGCACCACCTCCGCGCCGTACGCGCGCAGGATGTCCGACTTCTCCGGCGCGGCCCGGTCGGCCACGCCCGCGATCACCCGGTACCCGCGCAGGCGGCCGACGATGGCCAGGCCGATGCCGGTGTTGCCCGAGGTCGCCTCCACGATCGTGCCGCCGGGGGCCAGCAGGCCGTCCCGCTCGGCGGCCAGCACCATCGACAGCGCGGCGCGGTCCTTGACGCTGCCGCCGATGCTGAGGAACTCGGCCTTCGCGTAGACCGGGGCGGCGAGACCGGCGCCGAGCCGGGCGAGGCGGAACAGCGGTGTTCCGCCGATCGCGTCGAGGACGGACTCGTGCACGGCGGGCCTGGGGGGCATGGCGGGCTCCTCAACTCGGTTTCCTGCGGGCGGTGTCGACGCGTGCGTCCGGCGGAGCCTGCCCGGCGCGGCGGGTGGGTAGGCCGTGTCGTGCGCCTCAGTGGGCCGTGTCCTGCGCCTCATCCGGCGGGCGGCGGGGCGGGCGCGTTCGGGCGGGGCTCCTCCGCCGGGCGGGGCACGCCCGTGGAGGCCGGGGGGCGGTCGGGGGTGGCCACCGTCCGGCCCCGGGCGCGGGCGGACTCCTCGAACCGGCCGATCCGGTGGGCGAGCCCCTCCGGTTCGCCGATGTCCGCCCAGCGCCAAGCCTCCGCCCACCACTGGGGACCGCGCACCAGCGGGCGGCCGGCGAGCGCGAGGTGCAGCGCGAGCGTCGAGCGGGCGTAGTCGTGCACCCAGCCGTCGGCCTGCCGGTAGGCGGCGGTCTCGTCCAGGCGCAGCCGGCCCCGCTCGCTCCCGGCGGCGAGCAACGGCGTCCAGCCGGGCCCGTCGGGTTCGGCGGGCCCGCGGGGCCCGGGGGGCTCGGGGAGCCGGACGGGCGCGCCGGGTTCGCCGGTCCCGGGGGACGGGCGGTCGGCGACCAGCAGCACCAGGCGGCCGTCCTCCTCCTGGACGCGGTAGGGCGGGAGCCGGTGGACCCGGGCGAAGCCGATGGCGTGCTTCCAGGAGACCACCCACAGGCCGCGGCGCAGGTAGTAGCGGACGGCGTGCTGCCAGGTCCAGCGCGCCTCCAGCCGGTAGCCGGGCAGGCCCTCGGCGGTGGCGGCGCGGTAGACCTGGTCGAGGGCCGCCGCCGCCAGACCGCGGCCGCGCGCCGAGGGGCGGAGGTAGAGCGAGGAGACGGCCAACTGGCCCGGCCCCCTGGTCCAGTTGTCGACGGCGACGGTGCCGACGGGCTCGGCCCGCGCCGCGTCGGCGCCGCCGTCCAGCAGCCAGTACCGGCGGCGGTACAGCTCGCCGCCGGGCCACTCGCGGCCGCACTCGCCGAGGCGCTCGCGCAGCCGGCGCTCCCCGGCCGGTCCGATCGCCCCCGGGTCGACGCGCTCGCCCAACTCCCCCTCGGCCCAGGAGGCGAGATCCCAGAGCGCGAATCCGCGCCCTTCGTCCGCCCCCGCCGCCCGCACTCCGGGCGCGGTCGCCAACCGTTCCTGCGCCCGCCCGACCGCCGCATCCCAGGACCTCACCACGCGGTCCACGATAGCGAGCAACCGGCACCGAATGTAATTCGGTGGACACCGAACGTGAGATCGGATACGAATTCCCTTGTTCGGACAGCCGATCGACGAGGAGGGGCCCACTTCGATGCACTGCGACCGCACCCACGACGCGTTCCTCCGGACGCGCGGGCCGCCCCGGCCGCCCGCCCGGTGGTAGGGGAAACCCGACCGGAGGACTCGACCTGACCGTCATGACCTCGCCGACCTGCGCCGCTGCAATGAAGTGGTGCTGATTCACCGCATCCGTCCCCCACGTCCGTCCGCTCCCGGCGCCGTCCCCCGTCCCGGTTCCACCTCCCGCCCCGGGGCCACCTCCCGTCGCGGCCGTCCGCCCCGGTCCGGCCGTATCCACCGTGTCCCCCGTCCACCGGGTTCCTCCGGTCCGCCCCGCCCACCCGGCGGGCGGAGGGCGCTGTGGTGCGGCGGGTGGCTGGCCGCGGCCGGGTGGGCGGGGGCGTTCCCGCTCGCCTCCGGGCTGGGACCGCACCGGAGTTGGGGGCTGCTCGCGGCCGCCGGGTACCTGGCGGCGGCGGTCGCTGTGCTCACCCTGCCGCAGCGGTGGGCGCGCGCCGGATCGGTGGTGGTCGCGCTGACCGGTGCGGTCCTCGTCCCGCTGCTCGTCCTGGTCGCGGCCGGGCAGGGGCAGAGCGAGGTCGCCGTCATCGAACGGTCGGGTGAGCTGATGCTCCGGCACGGGACGCCGTACCTGACGGAGCCTCGGACGGTCGCCGAGTACACCCCCTACCTGCCCGGGATGGCACTGTTCGGGCTGCCGCACGCCCTCCTCGACGCCCTGCCCGGCGTCTTGCCGGGCGGCGCGGACGGGTGGCCGACCCGGCTGCTCGGTGACGCCCGGCTGTGGTGCGCCGCCGTGTTCCTCGGCTGCCTGGCCGCCGCCGGCCGGCCGCCGCGGCACGCCGCTGTGCCCGTGCCCGCACACGCGCCCGCACACGCCGTGCGCGAGGCCGGGGGCAGCCCGAACGTGCCCGTACGCGCGGTGGCCGCGCTCGTCGCCTCGCCGCTGGTCGCGCTGCCGCTCTGCGTCAGCGGGGTCGACCTGCCGCTGACCGGCCTCTGCGTGCTCGCGCTCGCCCTGGCCGGCCGGGCCCGCCCGGTCGCCGCCGGGTCGGCCCTCGCGCTGGCCTGCGCGCTCAAGTGGACGGCCTGGCCCGCGGTCGCGGTGGTCGTCGCCCTGCTCGCCGCCACCGCCGGGCGGCGGCCGGCCCTGCGGGCGTTGGTCACCGCCGCCGCCGGCACGGCCGTGCTCGTCCTGCCCTGCGCACTGCGCGCGCCGGGGCCTCTGATGGAGCAGGTGTTCGCGTTCCCGACCGGTCGCGGCGAGCTGCCCACCCCGGCGAGCAGTCCGCTGCCCGGTCGGCTCCTCGCCGACCTCGGCCCCGGCGGCTGGTGCACGGCACTCGCCCTGCTGCTGCTCGCCGGGCTCACCGTCGCCGCGTCCCTCGTGCGGCACCCGCCCCGGGACGCCGTCGCCGCCGCCGACCGGCTCGCCCTCGGCCTCGCCCTGGCGTTCCTGCTCGCCCCCGCCGGCCGCTACGGCTACCTCGCGCTGCCCGCCGTGCTGGCCCTGCTCCCCCGCCTCACCCGCCTCACCCACCCCACCCGTCCCACCCGGCCTCCGCAGCTCCCGCGAGGGCCGCAGGAGCCGGGCCGCTGCCTCCCGCGGTCCGCCCCGGCCGCCCTCCCCCGCCCCCGCCCCCGCCCCCGCCCCCGCACACCCCAGGTGGTCCCCGCCCCATGACCGGCACGCTGATCGTCACCAATGACTTCCCGCCCCGGCAGGGCGGCATCGAGACCTTCGTCCACGCCGTGGCCACCCGGCTGCCCGCCGAGGAGGTCGTCGTCTACACCTCCGACGAGCCCGGCGCCGCCCGCCATGACGCCGCACTCCCCTTCCCGGTGGTCCGCGACCGGTCGAGGATGCTGCTCCCCACCCCCCGGGTGACCCGCCGGGCCGCCGAACTCGCCCGGGCCCACGGCTGCGACCGGGTCTGGTTCGGCGCCGCCGCCCCGCTCGCCGCGATGACCCCGGCACTGCGGCGGCAGGCCCCCAGCATCCGACGGACCGTCGCGACCACGCACGGCCACGAGATCTGGTGGGCCCGCACCCCCCTGGCCCGGCGCCTGCTGCGGCGGATCGGCGACAGCGTCGACGTCGTCACCTACCTCGGCGCCCACACCCGCGACCGGATCGCCCCCGCGCTCGGCCCCTCGGCCCGCCTCGAACGCCTGGTCCCCGGCGTCGACACCGATCTGTTCCGCCCCCGGCCCCGGGCCCGGGAGGCCGACCCGCAGGCACCGGTGATCCTCTGCGTGGCGCGGCTCGTCCCCCGCAAGGGCCAGGACACCCTGATACGGGCGCTCCCGCTGATCCGGCGCAGCGTGCCGGGCGCCGTCCTGGTCCTGGTCGGCCGGGGCCCGGACGAACGCCGTCTGCGCGACCTCGCCCGCCGGCTCACCGCCCCCGGCTCGGTCCGCTTCGCCGGTGGCCGCGACCACGCCGACACCCCGGCCGCCTACGCCGACGCCGACGTCTTCGCGATGCCCTGCCGCACCCGCCGGGCCGGCCTGGAGGCCGAGGGCCTCGGCATCGTCTTCCTGGAGGCGGCCGCCGCCGGACTGCCCGTCGTCGTCGGCCGCTCCGGCGGCGCCCCGGACGCCGTCCTCGACGGCGTCAACGGCAGCGTCGTCGACGGCCGCGACCCGTCCGCCGTCGCCGCCGCGATCACCCGCATCCTCCGGGCCCCGGCTCCCGACCGCGCCCGGATGGCCACCGCCGGCCGCGACTGGGTGCGCACCGCGTGGTCCTGGGACACCACCGCCGACCGCCTGACCGCCCTGCTCGCGGAGAGCGGCACCCCCAGCCGCCGTTGAGGCCGTTGACGCCGTTGACACCGCCCCCGGCGGCGCCTCGCCGTCCCCTCGGCCCCCGGGCCCCGGCGGTCGGTCCCGGCCTCCGCCGTCAGTCCCGGCCGGGACCGCCCTGCTCCGCGGGCTCCCCGCCCCCGGCCGGGCCCCCGGGGGCGGGGGCGGCGTCCGGGCCCGGGTCCTGCTTGGGCGGACGGCCGCGGCGGGGGATCCGGGCGGCCCCGCCGGGCATCCGGCCCGCGTCGGCGAGGGCCCGGCGAAGCAGGAACTCGATCTGTGCGTTGGTGCTGCGCAGGTCGTCCGCGGCCCAACGGGCGAGCGCGTCGTGAACTGAAGGGTCCAGCCGCAACAGGAGCTTCTTCCGTTCCGTCGCCAAGGCCTCGCCTTACTGGTAGAGGGAGCCCGTGTTCACGACGGGCTGGGTGCCGCGGTCGCCGCAGAGCACCACCAGGAGGTTGCTCACCATGGCGGCCTTCCGCTCCTCGTCCAGGTCCACGACATCGCGTTCGGCGAGCCGGTCCAGCGCCTCCTCGACCATGCCGACGGCGCCCTCGACGATCAGCCGGCGTGCCGCGACCACGGCCCCGGCCTGCTGGCGCTGGAGCATCACCTGCGCGACCTCCGGAGCATACGCGAGCCGGGTGATCCGGGATTCCACGACGCGCACACCCGCCGAGGCGACCCGGGCGGCGATCTCCGCGGAGAGCTTGCGGGCGACCTCCTCCGCACCGTCGCGCAGCGACAACTGCCCCTCCTGGTGGGCGTCGTAGGGGTAGCTGGTGGCGATGTGCCGCACGGCCGTCTCGGTCTGGATGGCGACGAAGTCGGCGTAGTCGTCCACCTCGAACACCGCCATCGCGGTGTCCTCGACCTGCCAGACCACCACGGCGGCCATCTCGATCGGGTTGCCGTCCGCGTCGTTGACCTTGGTGGTCTCGGTCTCGTGGTTGCGGATCCGGGTGGAGATCTGCTGCCGGGTGGTGAACGGGTTCAGCCAGGTCAGGCCGGCGTCGCGGACGGTGCCCCGGTAGCGCCCGAGCAACTGGACGACCCGGGCCTCACCGGGCGAGACCACCGTCAGGCCGAAGGTCGCCAGCAGCGAGGCGAGCGCCAGCAGTGACCCGGCGACCAGCAGCGCGATCCCCAGCCCCTTGCCGCCGTCGGACAGTTGGACGCCACCCGCGACGGCGGCCCCGACTCCGGCGATCAGGCCGAACAGGCTCGCGCCGAGCATCGGCAGGCCGGCCCGCCCGGTGATCGTCCGTTCGGTGACCGCGGGGGCCGGGAGGTCCAGGGCGAGGCCGTCCTCGACGGGGAAACGCTGCGTGGTCATGGGGGCGACTCCTTCGGCGAGCATCGGCATCCGATGGCAAAGTGATATCACTTTTTCGTACCACCGTGCCATTCACGCCCTGCCCCGGCGCCCACCGCCCGGCGCGTGGCAGCGCTCGGCAGCGCTCGGCCGGGGCCGGCGGCGGGGCGTGCCGGGAGGCGGCGATCAGCGGGCGGCAGCGGCCAACAGGGCCTCGGCGAGGTCGGCGGGTCGGGAGAACATCGGCCAGTGCCCGGTGTCCAGGGTGGCGTGGTGCCAGCCGGCGTCACGGACGAGGGCGGCGACGGCGGGCGGGGGTTCGGGGCTGTCGAGGAGGCAGGTGAGGTAGGTCGCGGGGAGGGCCGCGAGTCGGCCGGTCAAGGCGGCGGGCTGGGTGAGGGTGTCGCCGGGGTGCGGGGTGGAGCCGGCGACGAGCCGGGCGATCTGCTCGCCGGTCAGACCCTGGCCCGCGAAGTCGGCGGCGGCGGGCGGCGGCCAGAAGCCGTCGTTGGCACCGATCGCCTCGGCGACGGCGACGCCCCACGGCCCGGCGTCGACGAAGGCCTGCCCGTCGACCGGGACGTTCCCGCCGACCAGGACCAGCCGGGCGAGCCGGTCCCCGATCCGATCCGCGGCCTGCCCGACCGGGATGCCGGAGTAGCTGTGCCCGACCAGGACCACCTCGCGCAGGTCGCGCGCCGTCACGAGGTCGACGACGTCCTGGACGTGGGTCTGCTGCCCGGCGGGTTCACCGCGCCGTTCGGCGAGGCCGGTGAGGGTCAGCGGGTGGACGCCGTGCCCGGCGGCGCGCAGGCCGGGGACCACCTCGTCCCAGGCCCACGCACCGAGCCAGGCACCCGCCACGAGGACGAAGTCCGTCATGGCGGCACCGTAGGCCCCGGCACCGACAGCCGGACCGCGCCGTGCCGTGCCGTGCCGTGCCGTGCCGGACCGGGCCACGCCGTGCCGCGCCGAACCACGCCGCCCCCGGCGTCCCGGCTACTCGCCGCGCAGGTCGGCGAGGTGGGCGAGCACGGCGAGGACCCGGCGGTTGCCCTCCACCGGGTCGAGGTCGAGCTTCATGAAGATGTTCCCGCAGTGCTTCACCACCGACGCCTCGGTGATGCTCAGCCGGGCGCCGACCGTCTGGTTGTTGAGGCCCTCCGCCATCAGCCCCAGCACCTCGCGCTCGCGCGGGGTGAGCCGGGCGATCGGACGGTCGGCGGACTGCTGCCGCAGCAGCACCCGGACCACCTCCGGGTCGATCACCGTCTCCCCGGCCGCCACCCGGCGCAGCGCGTCCAGGAACTCGGACACCTCGCCGACCCGGTCCTTCAGCAGGTAGCCGAGCCCGGCCCGCTGGGCGCCCGCCGCGCCGAGCAACCGGGTCGCGTACGGGGTGGCCACGTACTGGGAGAGGACGAGAACGGGCAGGCCGGGGTGGCGCCCGCGCAGGTCGAGGGCGGCGCGCAGCCCCTCGTCCCGGAAGCCGGGCGGCATCCGGACGTCGGTGACGACGACGTCCGGCCGGTCCGCGTCCACGGCGGCGGCGAGGGCGTCCGCGTCCCCGACGGCCGCGACCACCTGGTGGCCGCCCCGGGTGAGCAGTTCGACCAGCCCGGCCCGGAGCAGCACGGCGTCCTCGGCGATGACTAGCCGGAGCACGGCACCTCCAGCCGGAGCCTGGTCGGCCCGCCGATCGGACTCGTCACCATCAGTCGTCCTCTCAGGATCGCCACCCGGTCGGCCAGTCCCTGGAGCCCCGCCCCGGCGGCCGGGTCGGCCCCGCCGCGGCCGTCGTCGGTCACCTGGAGCACCAGCCGGTCGCCCTCGACCCGCCCGTGGACGGTGACGGCGGTGGCGGCGCTGTGCTTGGCGGCGTTGGTGAGCGCCTCGGTGACGGTGAAGTAGGCGGTGGACTCGACCGGGCCGGGCAGCCGTCCGGGCAGGTCGAGGTCGACCTCTACGGGGACCGGGTGGCGCAGCGCGACCTCGGTGACGGCGGCGGCCAGTCCGTGGTCGGTGAGCACCTGGGGGTGGATGCCGCGGACCAGGCCGCGCAGTTGCTCCAACGCCTGCCGGGCCTCGCCGCGCGCCCGGTCGACCAGGTCGAGCACCGGGTCCCCGGCGGCGTCCGGGACCGGGCCGCCACTGCCACTGCCACCGCCACCGCCACCGCCCGCGCCCGCGCCCGGGGCGGCGGCGCGCCCGCGCAGCTCGTGGGCGGCGAGGCCGAGGGTCATGGTGAGGGCGACGAGCTGCTGCTGGGCGCCGTCGTGCAGATCGCGTTCGATGCGGCGGCGCTCGGCCTCGAAGGCGTCGACCAGCCGGGCCCGGGAGCGGGTCAGTTCGAGGACCTGGCGCCCGAGGCCCTCCTCACGGGGGCCGAGCAGCAGCCGGGCCAGCCGGACGTGGACGGTGGTGAGCAGCGCCGCGGCGTAGCCGCCGAGGAACAGCCCGGCCAGGCCGACGGCGGTGGCGGGCAGGGCGTGCAGCGGTCCCGGGACGGCGTGGCCGGGGATCAGCATGACGCTCTCCGGGGCCATCGCCCAGACCACGACGGGGCTGACGACCAGGGCCCCGGAGAACACCAGCAGGGCGATCAGGCCGAACCCGGCGGCGGTGAGCGGCGGGCCGACGAGCAGGGTGTGGGCCAGTTCGCGCCAGGTCGCGCGCTCGCGCAGCCGGGTCCGCAGCCGCGCGCGGCGGCCGGCCCCGGGCAGCGGGCGGTGCGGGTCGGGCACCGGCAGGGGTTCCACGAGCCGGAGCCGGCGGCGTTCCAGGGCGCCGACCGGCAGGCCGGACAAGGCGAGCGCCAGGAGCAGCGGCAGACCGACGCCGACGACCGCGAGCCCGAGGCCGAGCACGGCGAGGACGGCCAGCAGGACGGCCACCAGCAGCCCGAGCGGCGCACCGCCGACCAGGTAGGCCCAGCAGCGCAGTGCGTCGCGGGTGAACGGGAAGCGCAGCGGGCGGGCGCGCAGCGCGGCCCGGACGGCGACGGTGGGCGAGGTCGGCGGCGCACCGGCCGCGCCCGCCGCCTCGGCTCCCCCGTCCGCCTCCCACCCCGTGCCCATCGGCCCACCCTAACCGACCGGCTGACGCTCCCTCCGGCCCCGGCGGCCGGCCCGCGCCCCGTCACCGGGCGCGGCGGGCGGCTGCCGGGTGAGCGCGACGGCGGCGATCACCGCGAGGCCGCCGACCAGGGTGTTCCAGCCGACGGGTTCGGCGAGCAGCAGCGCTCCGAGCGCCGTCGACCAGAGCGGGGTGGCGTAGGTGACGGCGGCGGCCACGGCCGTGCCGGCGGTGCGGACCAGGTCGAGGTTGAGGACGTAGGCGATGCCGGTGCCGAGCGCGCCGAGCACCAGCAGCGCGGCGGCGGCCCCGGCGCCGGGCCAGCGCGGGACGCCGGCGGCGACCGGGGCGGCGACGGCGAGTTCGACGGCGGCGCAGGTGATCTGGGCGGCGGACAGGGCGGCCGCCGAGTGCGGCCGGGTGGAGAGGTGGCGGCGCAGGTAGGCGAAGCCGGCGCCGTAGCAGCAGGTCGCCGCCAGACAGGCGAGGCCGCCGGCCAGCACCCCGGTCCCGGACGCGGAGCCGAAGCCGTGCCAGACGCCCAGCAGGGTGAGCACCCCGGCGAAACCTAGGGCGAGCCCGGCGATCCGGCGCCGCCCCGGGCGCGCCTCCCCCGGCACCACGACCAGCGCGAACAGCAGGGTGAACAGCGGGGTGGTCGCGTTCACCACCCCGGCGAGCACCGAGCTGACCCGGGTCTCGCCGTAGGAGACGAGCACGAACGGCACCGCGTTCAGCAGCAGCGCGACCAGCGCGCAGTGGCCCCAGGTGGCGAGGTCGCGCGGGGCGGACTCGCGGCGGGCGGCGAGGACCGCCCAGAGCGCGCTCGCGCCGAGCAGACAGCGCCACGCCGCCACCCACACCGGAGGCACCCCCGCGTCCACCGCCACCTTGATCAGGGCGAAGCTCGACCCCCAGATCGCCGACAGGACCACGAACCCCGGCCACCAACGCCGTCCCATCACCGGCCACCCGCCTTTCCCGCTCGCACCGCACCGCTCGTCGATGGACAGAGGGTGACCGGTCGGCCGACCATGAGTCCAACAAGTGACGATGCGGCACGGATGAGGAGGTCTCATGACGTCGGAGGTGAACCTCGCCCAGCTCAGGGCGCTGGTCGCGGTGGCGGACGCGGGCGGCTTCGGGGCGGCGGCGGCCGAACTGGGCGTGAGCCAGTCGGCGGTCTCGCACGCGGTCGCCGCCCTGGAGCGGGTGCTCGGCGCTCCCGTGCTGCACCGCAGCGCCCCGGCCCGGCCGACGCCGCTCGGCGAGCGGATCCTGCCGCACGCCCGCACGGCGGTCGCCTCCGCCGCCGCCGTCCGGACCATCGCCGCCCACCACTCGGGCGGCCTGACCGGTACCGTCCGGCTGGCCGCGCCGACCACCGTCTGCCAGGGGCTGCTGCCCGGGCTGCTGCGCGACTGGCGGGCCGCACACCCCCGGCTGACCGTCCGGGTGTTCGAGGGCGAGGACCACGAACTGGGCGTCTGGCTGGAGGCTGGCACGGTGGACGCGGCGGTCCTGGTGGACGCGGACCCGGTGCCGCCGGGGGCGGTCGCACTCGGCGCGGACTCGATGCACGTGCTGCTGCGCCGCGACCACCCGCTCGCGGGCGAACCGGCCGTCGACGTGGCCGACCTGGAGGACGACGACTTCCTGCTCTCCGAGGGCGGCTGCGAGCGGCACATCCGGGACGCCTACCGCCGGGCGGGCGTCCGCTTCGCCCCGCGCCACCGGATCCGGGACCTCAACACGCTGATCGGCATGGTGCACGCGGGCGTGGGCGTGTCGGCGATCCCGGCACTGGCCCAACCCATGCTCCCGCCGGACTGCGTCCTCGTCCCCATCCACCCGCCCACCCACCGCACCCTGACCCTCACCGGCCCCTCCGGCCGCCCCTGGACCCCCACCGTGACCGGCCTCCTGACAACACTGCACGCCACCCACCCCACCCCCACCCCAGGCCGCGGAGCTTGATCTACGCGCATAGACGCCCCTGCTCGCCGCGAGCCGGATCCAAAAGTCGGCCCAGCCGACTTCCCACTCCGCCGCCCCGCGGCCACCAGTTCATCCACCCGCATGGATTCCTCCCGGGCGAAACGCGGCGTGGATCCAGAAGTCGGACCCGCCGACCTTCCACTCCGCGGCCCGCCCTCAGGCCATCAAGGGGCCGCCGGTCCCGTCCGGGCCGCGCAGGGCGGCGGCGGCTGCGCCGTAGGCGGCGGCGGTGGGGTCGCCGGTCTCCTCGCCGAGTGCGGCCAGGGCCTCCAGCACGCGCAGTTCGTCGCCCGGCGAGCGGCGGGCGCGTGCTGCGGCGAGGGCGGCTTCGTAGAGCCGGGTGGCTTCCTCGTGGCGGCCCGCTGCGCGGAGGGCGCCGCCCAGCTCGAAGCCGGTGCGGGCGGTCATGCGGTCCCGCCCGAGGTCGCCGGCCGCCGTGTGCGCCTCGCTCAGCAGCTCGACGGCTCGCGGAAGTTCGCCCAGTGCGACGGCCGCGCGGCCGAGCAGGTAGGTCTGCAGCATCACGCCGTAGGCGTTGCCGATGGCCCGGTGTTCCTCGCGGGCGGCCTCGAAGTCCGGGACGGCCGCCGCCCAGTCGCCGCGCACGGAGGCGAGCTTGCCGCGGAACTCGACGGCGGAGGCCCGGAGTTTGCGTTCCTCGGGCGAGTCGCCGAGCCGCCTGGCGCCGTTGACGGCGAGCCGCAGCTCTTCGGCAGCTTCTTCGTAGCGGTGCTGCTCCCACAGCGGGCGGGCGAGTTGGCAGCGCATGCGGACGGTGGCGGCAAGCCGTTCGGCGCGCACGGCGGCGACGACGCCGTGGCCGAAGGCCTCGATGACGTCGGCGTAGTGGCGGTGGTCGAGGAAGTGCGTCCAGAGCGCTTCGCAGAGCGCCACCGCCTCCTCGTCGAGCCCGTCCTCGGCGGCGATCCGGACGCAGCCGTAGAGGGCAAGGCGCTCGTCCTCCAGCCAGCGCAGGGCGCTGGTGGCGTCGGGGAACGGGAGATCCGGCACCTCGGCGGAGGCGGGCGCCTCGGCGGCGGGCGCGGAGACGGTCAGCCGGGGACCGGCGGCGACCAGGTCGGCCCGGCCGGCCTGCCGCCGGTACCAGCGCACCAGCCGGACCCGTGCCGAAGCGGCATCGACCGCGCCGTCCGCCGCTGCCCGCGCCCGGCGCAGCGCGTGGCCGCGCAGCAGGGCGTGCATGCCGAGGCCGTCGGGGCGCCGTTCCAGCAGCCCGGCGGCGTCGAGTTCGTCCAGCGCGTCGGCGGCCCGGTCCGGGTCGGTGCCGAGCAGGGCCGCGGCCGCGTGGTCGCCCACCACGGGGGCGGGGTGGTGCGGCAGCAGCCGGTAGAGCCGGGCGGCGTCGGGGCCGAGGCTCGCGTACGCCGCGTCCCACACGGCTTCCACCACGGGAAGTCCCTCCCGGTCCAGTTCGGTCGTCAGGTCCTCGACGAGCCGCCGCAGTTCGCGGCGCCGGTGGCGACGGATCCAGCGGCCCGCGACGTAGAGCGCAGCGGGCAGTCCTGCGCAGCGGCGGGCGAGTTCGGCGGCGGCCCCGGGGTCGGCGGCGAACCGGGGGTCCTCGACGGTCCGGCGCAGCAGGTTGACGGCGTCCTCCGGGCCGAGCGGGCCGAGCGGCAGGTCGACGAGGCGGACACCGTCGAGGTCGTGCAGCGGGCCGTGGCTGGCCACGATGACGATGCCGGCGGCGGAGGCGGGCAGCAGGGGGCGCAGTTCGGCGCCGCTGCGGGCGTTGTCGACGACGACGACCAGCCGCCGCCCCTGGGTGGCGGTCCAGTACTGGCGGACGCGACCGCGGAGTTCGGGCTCCGGCCGCAGCTGCGGGTCGAGCGCGCGGAGCAGGTCGCCGAGGGCGTCGGCGGTCTCCACGGTGCCGTCGCGGCGCAGGTCGTCGAGGTCGACGTGAAGGGCGCCGTCGGGGCAGTGGTCGAGCAGCGCACGGGCGAGTTCGAAGCCGAGGGCGGTCTTCCCGATCCCGCCCATCCCGCTGAGCGCGACGACCAGTGGCCCGCCGCCGTCGCCCGCGCCCTCGGCGACCGCGGCCAGCACCCGGGCGCGTTCCTCGGCGCGGTCCTCGAAGTGCGCGAGCGCCGGCGGCAGCTGGCACGGCACGGCGGCCACCGGCGCGACCGCCTCGTGCACGTGCAGTTCCCCGACGGAACCGGCCTGCACGATGGCACCCGCCCGAACCTGCCCGTCCACCTTGTTCCACGTCTGATCGACCACCCGTCAACTCTAGGGCCTGACGCGGAATCCGCGCCGGACCACGGGAGGAGTGCCCGGATCGTGGGGTGTGGCGGATCGCACGCGGAGCTGTGGTGGGGGCGGTTGACGGTCGCCGGGGGCAGGTCTATACCAGTGACGACCTCGTGGCGGCCCGGCCCCGGCGCGGGGTTCCGCCGGACCCGGCGCGCCGCCCCCACATCGGCGCGGGCGGGCCGGACTCCGCCGTTTCCTGGAGAGGTTGACCCCGATGGAACGTGCACTTCCCCCACAGCCGGAACCACCGGCGCACCCGCCCCGCCGTCGCGTCGCCGCCGCGCTGGCCGGGGTGCTCGGGCTGGTGGCGGGCGGGCTGGTGGCCGTCGCCGCGAGCGCGACGACCACCACGGCCGCCACGGCCGCCCCCGGTGGCGCGGCCGGTGGCATCGGCAGCAACTGGTACGCCTCCGCGCCGTACCTGATGCCCGAGGACAACAGCCCGCCGGACGTCTCCACGGTGATGGACGCCACCGGCCAGAAGGCCTTCCAGCTCGCCTTCATCCTGGCCAAGGGCGGCTGCGTCCCGGCCTGGGGCGGTCCCCGATCGACACCGACACCACCATGCCGGCCGTGATCCAGACCGTCCGCGCGAAGGGCGGGGACGTGTCGGTCTCCATCGGCGGCTACGGCGGCACCAAGCTCGGCCAGACCTGCGGCACGCCGGAGGCGACCGCGGCGGCGTACCAGAAGGTCGTCGACCGGTACCAGTTGAAGGCGCTCGACTTCGACCTGGAGGAGCCGGAGTACGAGAACACGGCCGCGATCCGCAACGAGATCGGCGCGGCCCGCATCCTCCAGCACGACAATCCGGGGCTGTACATCTCGGTCACCACGGCCGGCACCGCCGCCGGCACCGGCTGGTTCGGGCAGCAGATGCTCAACGAGGCCAAGGCGCAGGGCTTCACGCCCGACAACTTCTCCATCATGCCGTTCGACGGCGGCTTCAACGGCGCCGCGGCGCAGACCTCGGCCCTGGTGAACTTCAACCAGATCCTGCGCACCACCTTCGGCTGGTCGGAGGCGGAGGCCTACGCCCACGAGGGCGTGTCGCAGATGAACGGCCGCACCGACGTCGCCGAGTACTTCCGGCAGGCGGACTTCCAGACGGTGCTGGACTTCGCGCTGGCGCACCGGATGGCCCGCTACACCTACTGGTCGGTCAACCGGGACCGCCAGTGCCCGGGCCCGGTCGACCCGGGGCTCTCCGGCTCCTGCTCCAGCGTGGCGCAGAACGACTGGGACTTCACCAAGTTCACGGTGCGGTTCGCCGGAGCGACCCCGCCCACCACCCCACCCACCACCCCACCCACCACCCCGCCGACCACCCCGCCCAGCACGCCCCCGACCAGCCCGGGCGTCTGCGCGGACCCGCCGTGGAACGCGGGCACGGTGTACGTCGGCGGCACCAAGGTCTCCTACCAGGGCCACAAGTACCACGCCAAGTGGTGGACCCTGAACGAGAATCCGGGCTCCAGCGGCCAGTGGGGCGTCTGGTCGGACGACGGCCCCTGCTGAACCGCCCCCGCCCGGCCGTACGGACGCGCCCGCCCGTACGGACGCGCCCGCCCGTACGGACGCGCCCGTCCGTACGGCCGGGGGCGCCCGGGCCGCGCCGGTCGCGGCCCGGGCGCACGGGCGTCACTCCGCCAGGCGCTCGCGCAGCTCGGCGAGGATCGACGCCGCCTCCTCCATGCCGTGCGCCCGGCAGCGCTCGACGGCGACGGTGAGCCGCTCCCGGGCCGCCGCGACGCGGCCCAGGTCGGTGCCCTCGATCAGCGCGGCCAGCCGGACGGCCTCGGCGCGCGGGGTCTCGGCCTGCTCGCCGCCCTCCTCGTAGCCGGCGATCGCCCGCTCGGCCTCGGCCAGCGCCTCCTCGTAGCGGCCGCCGACCGCGTACACCCGGGCCCGCTCGTAGTGGACGGCGGCGCGCGGGTACCAGGTCTCGGCCCCGGGCTCCTCGCGCTCCAGCCGCTCGCGCACGGCGTCCGCCTCCGCCAGCCGGGCGAGCGCCGGCTCCACGCCGTCCGGGCCGTCCTTCTGCGCGGTCATCCGGGCGAACTGCCGCAGCATCGCGGACACCGGGCCGGGCTGCGGCCACTGCTCGTGGGCGGCCAGCGCCCGGGCGCGGGCGGCGTGCGCGGCCTCCCAGCGGTCGGCGTGGACCAGCGCCACGGCCGCCTCCGACGCGACCATGGTGCGCAGGTGGAGGTCCTCGGTCCAGCCCTCCAGGACGGCGGCGAGCCGCAGGTACTCCTCGGCGGCGTCGCGGTCCTCGTCCAGCGCGAACAGGCCGCGCGCCAGGTCCAGCCGGGCCTGGGCGAGCAGCCGCTCGTCCAGGGCGCCGGCCCCCGAAGCCGCGGCCGCGTCGGCCAGCACGGACTCCAGCACGGCCACCGCGTCGGCGGTCCGGTCGGCCCCGGTCAGCAGGTCGGCGAGCTGCAGCCTGGTCCGGGCCGCGTCCTCGACGCCCTCCGGGCCCATGCGGTCGAACCGGGAGGCCGCCTCGGAGAGCGCCCGGATCGCGCCGCCGGTGTCCCCGAGGTGGGCACTGGCGTGCCCGGCCATCAGGTAGGTGGCGGCGAACGGGTACGACTCGTCGGCCCAGCGGGCGGCCGCCGCCAGGGCGCGGTGCAGCACCTCGACGGCCTCGGCCCGCTCGCCCTCCTGCAGCAGCGCCTGCCCCAGCAGGCCGTACGCCCGAGGGGTGTGCCAGGGCTGCCCGCCCTGCTCCAACTCGGCGATGACGACGCGCAGTTCCGCCGCCGCCTCGACGGTCCGGCCCTGCCGGGCGGCGGCGTCCGCGGCGTACTGGCGGGCGACGGACAGCCGCCGCACGGAGCCGCGCGCGGCGGCCGCCTCGCGGTAGGCGGTGACGGTGGCGGCGAAGCGCGCGGCCAGTTCGGCGGGCGGCTGCTCCGGCGGCTCGGGCAGCGCCCGGACCAGCTGCTGGTGGGCGGCGTAGGCCCGGCACTGGAGGACGATCAGGTAGTCGTCGTCCGAGATGCCCGGCGCGCCGCCGGCGGCCCCGGTGGCGGCCAGCTGCTCGGCGCGGGCCAGCGCGGCGTCCAGGGCCGGCCAGTCGATGGCCGGACCGGCGGCCCCGCCCTCCCCCTCCCCGTCGTCGTCCCGGACGAGTTCGGCGACCAGCGCCCTGGTCCGGGCCGCAAGCGCCCGGCCGGGCAGCCCGTCGCGCTTGAACAGGCCTCCGGCGGCGAGCAGTTGGGCGGCGCCCTCCTCCCAGTCGGCGCGGTCGAGCGCCTCGTGCGCCCGCCGCTCGGCGAGCTCGGCCCGCAGCTGCCCGAGCGACCCGGCCGACGCGTCGAGCAGCCCCTCCGGCCCTCCGCCGGCCTCCTCGGAGGCGTCCTCGGAGGCGTCCTCGACCGATCCCCCGGCGGCGGCGAACCGGTCGTCGATCACCTTCCAGAGCCGGTCCGCGTCCGGATGGCCGAGCAGCCGCAGCTCCCGGGCGCGCAGCACCAGCGCGGTGAAGTCCTCCGGCTCCGGCTCCACCTCCCGGGCCGGAACCGCCGGGACGACCGGGACGGCCGCCAGCTCCGGCGCGGCCGCGGCCCGCACGCCGAGCGCGAGCGGCTCGGCCAGCAGCGGACGGGCGGCCAGCCGCTCGCGCCGCCGGGCGCCGACCGCGTCGGTGCCGTTGCGGGCGTCGAAGCGGGCGGCCAGCGCGTCCGCCTCGCGGCGCACGTGCGCGAGCAGGGTGTCCACGGTCCACCCGCTGCCGGGCGGGCCGCTGACGGCCAGCTCGCCGTGCCCGGCCCGGGCGAGGCCGGCGATCAGCACCTCGACGCAGGTCAGGAAGTCGAGCAGGCTGACCGGGTCGCCGGTGACGCCGAACAGGTCACGGTTCTCGGCGAGCAGCTCCAGGCCGCGCGGCTCGTTGCCCGACAGCGCGCAGAACTCGATGTGCAGGCCGACCGAACGGGCCAGCCCGCTCTTGCCGCGCGCGAAGCGGTAGCCGACCAGGTGGCTGGAGCGGGCCTCGTCCAGCCGGCCCTGGCGCAGCAGCGGCAGCAGCGCCTGGGCGTGGCTGACGTAGGGCTCCTCCGCGCAGGTGGCCTCGCCGTCGAGCACCGGCCGCCAGACGTCCAGCGCCGTCGCGTCGTCGCCCCGGCGCAGGTGGTGGACGGCGCGGGCGCGGATCTCGCAGGCGTGGCAGTCGCTCAGCTCGGTGCGCGGCCGGCCGGCCCACAGCTCGTAGGCGTCCTGGACGTCCTCGCCGATGTGCGCGGCGAGGTGGAAGCGCTGGGCGTAGTACGGCTGGAGGCCGTGCTCGGCGGCGCGGTAGCGGCTGCGCATCTCCTCGTGCCAGCGGCGGATCGCGGCCAGCGGCACGTCGGGGGTGCCCATCAGCGAGGTGGAGACCCACTTGAAGCGCCAGAACACCTGCTGCTGCGACCATTCGCCGAAGCCCTCCGGGTCCTTGTCCCAGAGCTTGAGGACACGGGCGAAGACGACCGGGGACTTGCTCCGCTCGCCGTCGTACTCGTAGGCCTCCATCAGTTCGAGCAGGGCCATGGCGCGGACCGCGGTGTCGTCGAACTGCTCGGCGGCGTCGACGAGTTCCTCGGCGGTGACGGTCCGCTGCCGTCCGTAGGGGCGGGCGTCGTTCTCGCGCAGCGCGGTCATCACCGCGTCGATGCTGCTCAGCATCACGCCTCCTTCGAACCGGCGCCGCCGGTGCCACCGGTGCCACCGCTGCCGTTGCTGCCGGCGCCGCCACCGGTACCGCCGGACGCCGCCTCGTGCCCGAGCATCGCGTGGTCGAGCAGGCTGATGAACGAGCGGTTGAGCAGCGCGCTCTCGCTGGAGGTGAGCGGCCGGCGGGTGAGCAGCACGGCCTGCCCGTAGAGCGTCTCCACGGCGGTGACGGCGAGTTCGCGGTCACCGATCGAGGCCGCCCGCCGGACCAGCGGGTTGAGGTGGTTGAGGACGAGCTGCGCGCGGGGCACCTCGGCGCGCAGCGAGCCGAGGATGTCGGCCCACAGCCCGTCGGCCTCGTCGGCGAGTTGGGCGCGGGTGCGCTCGTGCCGGGCCTCCCGGTTGTCGAGCAGCAGGGCGGGCGCGCTGGTCGGGTGGAAGCTGCGCAGGGCGACGTCGCAGTCGAAGCGGCCGACCACCTCGCGGGCGGTGGCGAGGAAGGCCGAGGCGGCGAGTTCGGCGGCCGGGTCGACGGTGTCGAGGTGCGCGGTGACGGTGCTCGGGTCGAGGTCGGCGACGGACGCGCCGGGGCGGATCTCGGGCAGCCGGTGCACGAGGTCGCGGTCGTAGGTGTAGCCGCCGTTGACGACGCCGAGCCCGGCGGCGCCGGCGATCGGGGCGACCTGGCGGAACTCCTCGACGGTCCGGGTGACCAGCACCACCGGGTGGGTGCGGGCGAACTCGTCCAGGGTGACGTTTCCGTCGGTGGTCTCGAACGGCAGCCAGGGCAGCAGCATCCGCAGCAACTCGTCGTCGTAGCGGGCGAGTTGCTTGACGGCGAGGTGGTGCACCGAGAGGAACCGGTGGAGCAGCGCCGGGTCGCTGGCGGACAGGCCGGTGAGCCAGTCCCGGATCCGGGCGCCGAGCGCGTCACGGACGGCGGCGAGCGTCTCGTCGGCGTACAGGCCCTCGCGGCTGGCGGTGGGCCGCAGGCCGTCGGTGTCGACCACGCAACGGACGAAGAACGCCCAGTCGGGCAGGAGTTCGTCGGCGTGGTCGGAGAGCAGCATGCCCTTGAGGTGCACCCGGTGGCCGGCCCGGCGCGACGGCGGCACGGCCTCGGGCAGCACGTAGGCCACGCCGCGCAGGCCGACCAGCGGCAGGTCCAGCTCGATGGTGTCGAGCGGGGCGAACTCGAAGGTGGAGCGGCAGTACGCGGCCAGCGCCTCGCGGCGGGCCAGCGGGGAGCCGTGCTGCGCGGCCCACGGCGGCGTGCGGTTGACGAGGGTGGCGTCGCCGCGGCCGTCGACCACGGTGACCTCGTGGCGCAGCAGGCTGCCGAAGTCCCGGGCGAGGCTCAGCACGCGGTCGGCGCGGGTCCACTCGGCGGCGTCGGAGCGCGGCGCGAGGCGCACGGTGGTGCCGGGCTCGGGCTTGGCGTCGGCGGGCAGGGTGCGGATGGTGTAGCGGCCGTCGGAGCTGCCGCGCCACTCGATGACGGGGGCGTCGGGGGTGGCGGCGGAGCGGGTGACGACGGTGATCTCGTCGGCGACCACGAAGCAGGCGAGCAGGCCGATGCCGAACTGGCCGATGAAGTCGCCGCGGGCGCGGGCGAGCCCGGCGCCGTCGATCCCGCCGTCGGCGTCCCGCTTGGAGCTGCGGCCGATGGTGGCGAGGAAGGTGTGGACGTCCTGCTCGGTCAGGCCGATGCCGGTGTCGGTGACCGTGAGGTCGCCGTCGGCGCGGACCGTGATGGCGGCGGGCGCGGCCGGGTCGAGGGCCTGCCGGGCGGAGATCGCGTCGACCGCGTTCTGCAGCAGTTCGCGCAGGTAGACCCGGGGGCTGGAGTAGAGGTGGTGGGAGAGCAGGTCGACCAGGCCGCGCAGGTCGACCTGGAAGGTGTGCGCGCTCGTCGGGTTCTCGGATGGGGACACCGGTGGCTCTTTCGATCGCAAGGGGTGTGTCGGGCTTCGGGGGGCCGCGGGGCGGGCCGGTGGACCGCTCAGCGCGGGGCGCAGCGGTCGCGGTGGACCTGGTAGTTCCCGGCCTCGTCGCCGCCCAGGTAGTACCAGGGCCATTCGGTGGCGACGTCGTCGAGGGTGGCGAACACCGCGTGGGCCAGCTCGCGCTCGTCGGCGAGCGAGAGGACCATCGCGAAGGTGTTGTGGGTGGACCGCCAGTCGCGCCGGCGCCGGTAGGCCGGGTGCAGGACGGAGCGCAGGGCCGCCTCGCGCAGCGAGGAGCGCACGGCCGGGCCGGTCAGGTAGGCGTGGTCCTCGCCGTCCGGCAGGTCGAGCCAGTGCTCCAGGTGTGCGATGGCGACCAGTTCGCCGAGCGGGCTGCCCTCCGGCGCGCCGAGCATCGCGGTGCGGGCGAAGGCGTGCATCTGCTCGTGGGAGCCGCCCCACTTGGCGCAGAGCTGCTGCAGGCGCTGCTGGTGGGAGCCGAGGTGCTCCGGGTCGCGGCGCAGCGCGGCCTCGAAGCGGGTGGTGGCGACGGTGCGGCCGAGCGAGGCGCCGCGCGCGGCGACCTGGAGGAAGTACCAGGGGGCGAGCCAGCCGGGCTCGCGCTCGGCCACCTCCAGCAGCTGCTCCTCGGCGGTCTCCAGCCGCTCGCCGAACAGCTGCCACTGGTCCTCGGTGACGTGCTTGGCGCGGGCGCCGGTGCGGGCCTCCCAGGCCCAGGAGATCTGCCGGGCGCCGGAGAGCAGCAGCGCGAGGGTGTCCTCGGGCCGCTCCGCGACGGCCTTGGCGAGCCACTCCTCGGTGCCCTCGACGTCGGAGACGCGGTTGAGCAGCCAGGTCAGCTCGGCCTGGTCGGGGACGGCGGCGAGGGCGGGGCGCAGCGCGGCCCAGTCGCCGGCGTCGGCGAGGGCGCGCAGCCGGCGCAGCTCCTCGTCGCCGTGCGAGAGGTCCAGCACGGGGGGCAGCGAACGCGGAGGCTTCCGCCCGGCCAGGCGGCGGAAAATGGACATGGTGCGGCCCCCCTGAGACCTCGTCGACCGGCACGGCCGTCGGCATCGTTCGTATGGCCTCGAAACGGCCAATCGGATGATGCACTGCATATCACGTGCCACTGACGTCCCGTTGGCCAGCCCTCTTCCGGGCGGCCCGCCGGGGGCGCCACGACCCGGCGCGGGGCCCGGCGCGGGGCCCGGCCCGGGGGGCGTGCCGCGACGCGCGGCGGACCCGGCCCCGCCGCCGTTCGGCCGGGCCGGGTCCGCGCCGTGCGGCGCCGCGGGGTCAGACCCGGTCGGCCGCGATCAGCAGGTACTGGAAGGAACCGTCCTTGTAGGAGTTGATGAACGCCTCCTCGATGCCCGTCACCAGGGACGGCACGGTGGCCCGCAGCTCCCAGTACGGGAGGGTGGCGGCGGTCAGGTCGACGACGGCGTTCGGGACGAGGCGGTTGTCGGCCATCGCGCGCAGGTACTCGCGGCGGGAGTGGATGTTGCACTCGAAGTGGGCGTTGATCTGCGAGACCCACTTCGACGGCTGGCCGTAGATCGGGTTCCAGCAGCCGGTGATGGTCACGTAGCGGCCGCCGACCGACAGGATCCGGGAATGCTCAGCGAACAGGTCGTGCAGGTCCACGTACATGCTGGACTCGTTGTTCCAGGAGGCCCGGACGGTGCCGTTGCCGAACGGCATGTCGAGCATGTTGCAGACCTGGGCGTGCACCGAGTCGTCGATGCCGAGCTCCTTGGCCCGCCGGTTGCCGAACTCGGCCTGCTTGGCCGACAGGGTCACGCCCTCGACCTTGCAGCCGAACCGCTGGTGGGCCATCACCATGGAGCCGCCGCGGCCGCAGCCCGCGTCGACCAGGGTGTGCTCGGGGCGGATGTCGCCGAGGCTGTCGAGCAGGACGTCGGTCTGCGCGGACTCCAGCCGGTGCAGCTCGGAGACGAGCTTCTTCTCGCGCTCGCTGTCCTCCGGGTCGCCGAGCGCCGCCAGGTCGACCTCGCCGATGCCGTAGTGGTGGTGGTAGAGGCCGTCCACGTCGCCGAGGCGCAGGTTCACCGGCCGGGCCTCATGGTCCCAGTAGCGGGCGATGTCGCCCTGGTAGGGAGTGGCCGGTCCGGGGACGGCGGTGCGGTTCACGGGGGTGGTGTCGGTGACGGACACGGTTCAGCTCCTTGGTTACCAGAAATCGGGCAGGCTGTAGCGGTAGGTATTGGTCCGGTGCCAGTAGTGGTTGCCGTCGACCCAGGCGGCGACCCCGCGCAGGAAGCGCACCACCACCGGGACGGGCGTGGCGGCGGCCAGCGCCGCGGCCTCCGCCTCGAAGGCGTGCATCAGTTCGTTGTGCACCTCGACGGCCTTCAGGTAGCCCTCGCGGTCGTCGACGCCCTCGCGCTCGGAGATCACCACCGGGAGGTTGAGGTGCCGCCCCGGGCTCGCCAGCTCCTTGGTGTACGAGTACAGGTCGTTGACGATGGTGGTGGCGTTGGAGGCGAGCGCGATGACCCGCTGCATGGCCGGCCGGGCGTGCAGGTCGGCGGGCAGCTCATAGCCGCCGACGGTGTCGGTGATGGTCGGGCACGGGCGGAAGTTGTTGAACTGCCGCATCGCCAGGTACTCCCACACCTCCGGGACGTGGTGGTCGTCCTGGTCCCAGGCGGCCTCGGCGAGGTACCCGAGGTGCAGGCGCGCCATGTCGTGCCGGAAGCGGTCCGCCTGGGAGGCGGTGGCGGCCCGGGCGAAGTGCTCCATGGCCGAGCGGTACGCCCGCCGGGGCGGGTCCGAGGCCAGCGACTCCTGCCAGCCGCCGTGGTACTCCGCGGTGGTGTGCAGCGGGTCCAGGGCGGTGTGGGCGAGCAGCAGCCGGCTGCCGAGGCCGACCGGCGAGCCGCCGAGGTCCTCGCAGTAGCAGTCGTCGACGGCGTTCTCCGCGACCATCAGCCGGGTGGCGAGCATGACGTGGTCGACGCTCGGGGCGTCCGGGTGGCAGGCGACCATGTAGCGGCTCACCGAGAAGCCGTCGAACTGCTCCTCCCAGTCCGGCGGGTAGAGCTCGATCTCGTCGGCCCACAGCTTGATGCGGCGGTTCACCTCCGCCACTCGCGCGGCGTCCGGCTCGGGCACCGGGTGGAAGTACAGGCCGGGCACGGGGTCGCCGGACGCCGGCTTGCCCGAGGGCGGCCCGGTCTCCGCCGTCTCCACCGCCGCGACCTGACGGGGCGCCAGGTTCAGTGCCGCCGTGCCGATCCCGCTCGGCCCGCGGAGGAGCTGCTCCAGGGCCGTCCCGCTCATGACCGCACCGCCGTGCGCCGGCCGGGGTGCGGGTGCTGCCGGGGAGCCTGCGGTGTCTCGACGCTCGTGGCCACGGGCATGGGAGAACCTTCCTCTGCGAAGGGGGGCACGACATGACGGGCCGTCGGCCGTCGCCTCCGTCCCGGAAAGAGGGGGCATCTCCGCTCGTCGCGGGCGGCCCCGTCTCGCTGCTGCCCAACCGTAGGCGGGGCGGAACGATCTGGACCGCTTCGCATGATCCTGTGCACTCGAAAGGGTGAACGTTCACATCAGTCGCGTTTGAAATGGCGCATCTGATGATCGGTTCGGACCACCGGGCACGCCGAAGCGGCCCCGCCGGGGCGCCGGGGCCGCGCGTCACGGGTCGTTCCGGTACCGACGGACCGTCACACCCGCCCTCGCTCAGCGGTGCTCGGGATTCTCGAAGTCGAACCGGCACCCTGCGTCCCACTCCGACCGCTGGTTCCCGTACGCCGGGATCCCGCCCGCGTCCTTGAGGATCCGGGCCAGGTGGAGCAGGTTCCAGGTCATGAACGTCG
Source organism: Kitasatospora sp. NPDC058115 (assembly GCF_042884635.1). Lineage (NCBI taxonomy): Bacteria > Bacillati > Actinomycetota > Actinomycetes > Kitasatosporales > Streptomycetaceae > Kitasatospora > Kitasatospora sp. NPDC058115. The sequence continues at coordinate 16,685 of NZ_JBHVTL010000039.1, read as the reverse complement.
TGTTGCGGTTGGTGAAGTCGTTCTGCGGCCCGCCCGACCCGGCGTCCAGGTACGACGGCCCCGGCCCCGCCTCCCCCACCCAGCCGGCGTCCGCCTGCGGCGGGACGGTGTAGCCGAGGTGCTGGAGGCTGTAGAGCACGTTCATCGCGCAGTGCTTGGCGCCGTCCTCGTTGCCGGTGATCAGACACCCGCCGACCCGCCCGTAGTACGCGTACTGGCCGCGCTCGTTGAGGATCGACGAGCAGGCGTACAGCCGCTCGACGACCCGCTTCATCACGGACGAGTTGTCCCCGAGCCAGACCGGGCCGGCCAGCACCAGGACGTCGGCGGCCATCACCCGGCTGTAGAGGACGGGCCACTCGTCCGTCTCCCAGCCGTGCTCGGTCATGTCCGGCCAGACGCCGGTGGCGAGGTCGTGGTCCACCGCGCGGACCACCTCGACCCGCACGCCCTGGCGCTCCATGATCCCGGTGCTGACGTCGATCAGGCCCTGGGTGTGGCTCCGCTCGGGCGAGCGCTTGAGCGTGCAGTTGATCACCAGGGCGCTCAGGTCGCCGTACTCGGCGGGGGGCGAGGTGGACATCGTCGGCCTTTCGCTGCTCGGCTCGTCACCCACCAGTCCACCCCGGCCCCGCGCACCCCCGCCCGCCGGACTCCGCCAAGCGGAGTCGCCTCACACCTGCCCGTCCGGCTGCTCCGGCGGCGGCAGCACCGGCGTGACGAGCATCTGCCCCGCCAGCGCGGTGCTCGCGGTGACCGCGGCGAGCGTGGAGTCGTACATCGGCCGGATGTTGCGCTGGTGCCAGAGCGTCTGGGTGGTCGCCCAGGCGGCGTCCCGGGCGCGGGCGATCGAGAAGCTGGCGACGATGTGCTTCAGCGGCTCGGCCTCCTCGGTGGCGACCCTGACGATCTGCGCCTCGAAGGTCGCCCGCACCTCGGCCTCCACCTGGGCGAGCAGCTCGTTCACCTTGAGGTAGTCGGCGTGCACCGGCGGCGTGTCGGGCGTGGTCCGCCGCTCGATGCAGGTCTCCACGACGGCCAGGGCGAGGTCGTGGTTGATGTGCGCGTTCATCCCGGCGAACGCGAACTGGACCGGCCACACCCTGCGGTGGCTGCGCGCGTCGAACAGCGGCTTCCAGGCCGCGTTCACCGGCCGTCCGGCCTCGCCGGCGTCGACCGCGTCGAAGTACAGGTTGGCGAACACCACGTCCAGCCGCTCGATGAACGCCTGGTCCTGGAAGTACCCGGCCGTGAGCCGCTCCCCGACCAGCTCGGTCACCCTGAGGTACATCCGGTCGAAGCAGGCGACCCCGTCCCGCGGGTCCAACCGCGCCCTGATCTCCCGCATCCGCTCGATGACCTCGTCGACGCTCTGCGCGTGCTTGGCGGCTGGCCGGGTCATGGGGCTGGTCCTTCCGTCGGCGTACTCCGGCTGCCAGCTATACCCACCCGCCGCCGACGTGTCCGGCGGACCGGCGGACACACCGGCGCCCATCACCCGTTCCGGTGACGACCGGCGCCGGGCGGGGACCGGCCCGGCGGCGGGTGCGCCGGCGGCGGGTGCGGTCAGGCACCGGCACCCGCGCCCGCGCCCGCGTCTGTGCCCGCGTCTGTGCCCGTGCCCGTGCCCGTCCCGGCGGTCTCGCCCGTGTCCGCGGCCGCCGCCAGGCCGGTGAGGGTGGCGGTGAGGATGCGGGCGAGGCGCGGTTCGAGCTCGATGACGGCGTGGGCGAGGCGGGGGTCGCCGCGGTAGAGGGCGGCGACCTCGGGGCCCGGGTTGGCGATCTGCCACATCGCCCCGGCGAGGGCGACGGCGGTGGCGAACAGGTCGGTGACGTCCTGGTCGGTCAGGGCGGGCAGCTGGGCGCGGACGGCCTCGGCGACCGGCTCGCGGGCGGCCCGGGTGGCGAGCTTGAAGTCGCGCACCGCGTCGAGCGAGACATTGCGTTCGAGGTTGAGGGGCGCGTGGGCGAGCAGGTCGCAGAACGGGCCGCGGGCGGCGAGGGTGGCGGCGAACTCCCGGGCCACGGCGGCCGGGCCCGGGTCCGCGGCCGCGCGCAGCCGCGCGGTCAGCGCCCCGGACCACTCGGCCCAGCCCTCCGCGGTCAGCCGCAGGAAGATCTCCTCGCGGGTCTCGAAGTACCGCAGCAACGCCGACTTGTGCATGCCGACCGCGGCGGCGATGTCCGTCAGGGTGACGTCCCTGATGCCGCGCTCGCGGCCGAGCACCCGGGCCGCCTCCAGGATCGCGGCCTCGCGCTGCCGCTTGGCCTCGGGGGAGCGTGCGCGCTGGAACTCCGATGCATTCACCACTCCCCCATGGTAGCGCAACGCCGTTGCACTATTAGCGCAACGGTGTTTTACTAACGGCATGGACAAGACCTGGTTCATCACCGGCAGCTCTCGCGGCCTCGGCCGCGCCCTCACCCGCGCCGCCCTGGAGGCCGGACACGGGGTGGCCGCGACCGCCCGCCGCCCCGAGCAACTCGCCGACCTCGCCGAGGAGTTCGGCGACCGGATCCGCCCGATCGCGCTGGACGTCACCGACCCGGCGGCCGCCCGGGCCGCGCTCGCCGAGGCCCACGCGCACTTCGGCCGGATCGACGTCCTGGTCAACAACGCCGGCTACGCCAACGTCTCGCCGATCGAGACCACCGAGGACGCCGACTTCCGCGCCCAGTTCGAGACCAACTTCTGGGGCGTCTACCACGTCACCAAGGCCGCGATCCCGCTGCTGCGCGCGCAGCGGAGCGGGCTGATCATGCAGTTCTCCTCGGTGGGCGGACGGGTCGGCGGCTCCCCCGGCATCGCCTCCTACCAGGCGGCGAAGTTCGCCATCGACGGGTTCAGCCGCGTCCTGCGCGCCGAGACCGAGCCGTTCGGCGTCCGGGTGCTGGTCGTCGAGCCGAGCGGGTTCCGCACCGACTGGGCCGGCTCCTCGATGACCGTCCACGACGCCCCGGAGGCGTACGCCGGGACGGTCGGCGCCGTCCACACGCGCCTGCGGCAGGCGGGCGTCGGCGCCGCCGGGGACCCCGTCCGCGCCGCCGGGATCCTGGTGCGGATGGCCGGACGGCGCGACGTCCCCCACCACCTGCCGCTCGGCGTCAACGCGGCCGAGACCTCGATCGCGATGGACCGGCAGCTGCTCGCCGAGGACACCAAGTGGCGCGAGGTCGCCCGCTCGGCCGACTTCGCCGAGGCCTACCCCGCGCCCTTCCCGCCGGAGCCGACGCACTGACCCGCGCCGCCGGGACCGGCAGCGGCGCCCGGACCGCCAACGGCGCCCGGACCGCCAGCGCCACCCGGACCGGCAGCGGCGACCGATATGCCCTCACATGTCCCGCCGGCCCGCACCCGTGGGCCGCTCGCCCCTGACGAAGGTTCGTATCCGTCCTCTATGATCCCGCCGGATCGGTGGCGCAGCCGCACCGCCGATCCGGCGTTCCGGTGGCCGGACCGAACCGGACCGGACCGGACGAGAGATCGGAAGAGAGACCCGGTGACCTTCACCCCACGTGCCCGCCGCGCGCTCGGCGTCGCGGCCTCGGCACTCACCCTGGCCCTGATACCCGCGGGGCCGGGAGGCGCCACGGGCGCCGCCGCCGCCCCGCCGAAGCCGGTGGACCTGACCGCCACCCGCCCGTTCCACGACACCTTCACCCAGGACCCCGCGCTCGCCACGGCCCCGTTCTACGGGCTCAACGCCGACCTCACCACCCGGCAGGCGCCGCCGGACGGCGAGCGCACGATCTCCTACACCCGCGTCTCCGGCCGCTGGTGGACCGCCGAGCCGCCGGACTCCTCGTTCGTCCAGGTCGGTCCCGCGGCCCGGCCCAACCGCCTGGTGTTCGGCAAGGGCATCTCGGCCGTGATGCTGGGCGCACCCGCCGTCGCCGACGCCGGCGGCCGCTACACCGTCTCCACCGTGGTCGATCCCTCGGTGGGCGACACCACCAGCCAGGACTGGGCCTCGATCGTGCTCAGCCGCAGCCACCGCAGCACCGGTTACGTGACCAACGCCGACGTCGACCTCGGGCTGACCGTCAAGTCGGACGGCAAGCTCGCGCTCTACCACGGCGGTGGTGGCGAGAGCGCGTTCTGGTCCGGCCAGGTCTCGCCGGCCGACAGCTACGCCGTCTCGCTCACGGTCTCCACCGGCGCGGACCGCACGGTCACGCTGGAGGTCAACGGCACCACGCTGACCGCCACCGCCCCCGCGACGGTCACCCGCTGGCCGAGCAGCGCCTTCCTCTACCTGGGCGCCTACCTCGACTCCAGCAGCACCAAGGTGACCACCTTCGGCAACGGCGCCGGGCAGGGCCTGTCGGTCAGCCGCGTCGACACCTCCGCCGGCGCGAGCGCCAGGCCGCTCGTCGACACCTTCGACGGCGCCCCCTCCGGCACCGCCGACTTCGGTCTGAACCAGGACCTGAGCGCCCGCCAGCCGAGCCTGCTCTCCTCGAACTACGTCGCCGAGTCCGGGGTCAACGGCCTGGTCACCGACCCCGTCCCGGGCGCGGTCCGGGTGAACTCCGCCGCCCACCCGAACGTGCTGTCCTTCCCCGGGGGCACGGCCGCGGTGCGCCTCGCCAAGCCCGCCACCGCCGACCTCGACGGCCTGTACACCGTGCAGGCGAGGCTGACGCCCGCCGTCGACAGCACCACCGGCACCGACGCGGCCCACCTCGCCGTCAGCCGCGCGAGCAACGGCACCGGCGCCGTGGACGCACCCGACGTCGCGCTCGGCCTGCGGGTGCAGGCGGACGGCGCTCTGACCCTCCACCAGGGCGGCACCGTCACCGCGCTCGCCTCCGTCCCGGCGGCCCCCTCCTACACGGTCTCCCTGGCCCTGGCCGCCGGACCGGACAAGCTCGCCACCGTGACCGTCAACGGGCGGGAGGTCTTCTCCGGCACGACCGCCGCCGAGCTGCCCCGCGACGGCTACGTCGTCCTGGGCGCCCGACCCTCCGCCGCCGGCCGCGTCGCCACCGTGGACGAGCTGCGGATCTCGATGCTCGGCGGGCTCGGCTACTACGGGTACTACGCCACCGTGGACCCCACCGACGGCCCCCACCCGGACTTCACCCCCAAGGTCGCCGGCTGGACCAACTTCAACGGCTACTCGCGCGACGCGGACAACATCTCGCTCGGCTTCCTGGACAACTGCCGCCCGGCCTCCTGCGCCCTCGGCGTCAACCCCGAGGTGGTCAACCCCGGCGTGGGGCACCGGCTCGTCGCCAAGCCCACCGCCGAGATCAAGGACAACCTCGCCGCCTTGAAGGCGCGGATCGGCGGCAACCTCGACAAGATCGGCGCCATTTACCTCACCGACGAGGCCTACTACCGCGAGCTGACCGCCGACCAGATCCGGGTGCAGGCCGAGCAGGTCCGGGCCGCCTTCCCCGGCAAGCTGCTGATCTTCGACTACGCCTCGGGCGACCTCTCGCCGGTCCCGGGCGTCAACCCCGCCCCCGCGCTCGCCGACATCGTCGGCTCCAACCGATACTGCCAGGGCCGGGGGACGGTCCAGGGCCTGGTGGAGAAGCTCCGCTCCAAGCTCGCCTCGCCCGACCAGCACCTCATGCTCTTCCCGGAGACCTTCCGGTCCGACGAATGCGGGAGCAGCAGCGACGCGCAGATCGCCGCGTTCAACGCCGAGTACGAGGCCGTCGCGGCCCAGGACCCGCGCATCGTCTACCTGCACCCCTTCCGCTGGATGACCGGCACCGCCGCCGACCTGCCGCAGACCGTCGCCCGCCAGCAGGCCGCCGGCACGGCGGTCGTCAACGCCACCCCCACCCGCCGGCCCTCCTCGGTCGGCGTGTACCGGGCGGCCGACCGGAGCGTCACCCAGGCGTCCCACAACGGGGTCACCATCGCCCGCGCCACCGTCGGCGCTCCCGGTGACGTCCCGCTGGCGGGCCACTGGAACGGCCCCGGCGTCGACACCATCGGCTACTACCGCCCGAGCACCGCGGAGTTCTTCCTGCCCGGCCCGGACGGCACGATCGGCGCCCCGGTGCGGTACGGCAACTACGACGACGTCCCCGTCGTCGGGGACTGGAGCGGGCGCGGGCGGACCACGATCGGCGTCTACCGGCCGAGCGAGGCCACCTTCTACCTCAGCGACGACAACGCCGTCTTCAAGTACCGGATCATGCTGGGCAACGTCGGGTGGAAGCCGCTGGTCGGCGACTGGGACGGCAACGGCACCACCACCGTCGCGGTCTACGACCCGCAGACGCGGACCTTCCACCTCAACGACTCCAACCAGACCGAACACGTCCGGGACGTCGTCTACGGCAACACCGGCGACATCCCGGTCAAGGGCGACTGGGACGGCACCGGCGTCGACAGCGTCGGCGTCTTCCGGCCCTCCGACCACTCCTTCTCCGGCGCGGCGGTCGGCAGCGACCTGACCGTCTTCCGGGCGACCGTCGGCGACGGCGAGACCCCGCTGGTGGGCAACTGGGGCTGACGCCCCGATGAACGACCGCGGGCCCCGGGCCGGGGAGCAGCGCGCTCCCCGGCCCGGGGCCCCGCCCCGTGCGGGCGCCAGGGCCGACAGGTGTCCGATGAGCCCTCAGTCGCCCCTTCGGCGATGCCCGGTAGGCGTGAGCACCTGACGGAAGTTCGTATCCGTCCTCTATGATCCGGCCCGATCGGCGGTGCACCGGCACCACCGATCCGACACCTGGAAGAGAGACTCGGTGATCTTCACCCCACGTGCCCGCCGCGCACTCGGCGCAGCGGCCACCGCCCTCGCCCTGGCCCTGATACTCGCGGGGCCGGGAGGCGCCACGGCCGCCGCCGCCGGCGGCGGACCGGTGCCGGCGGACCTGACCGCCACCCGCCCCTTCAACGACACCTTCACCCAGGACCCCGCGCTCGCCACCGCCCCGTTCTACGGGCTCAACGGCGGGCTCGACACCGACCTCACCGCCCGGCAGTCACCGCCGGCCGGAGAGCGCGCGATCTCCTACACCCGCGTCTCCGGCCGCTGGTGGACCACCGCCCCGGCGGACTCCTCGTTCGTCCAGGTCGGCCCCGCGGCCCGGCCCAACCGCCTGGTGTTCGGCAAGGGTGTCTCGGCCGTGATGCTGGGCGCGCCCGCCGTCGCCGACGAGACCGGCCACTACACCGTCTCCACCGTGGTCGACCCCTCGGTCGGCGACACCACCAGCAACGACTGGGCCTCCGTCGTCCTCAGCCGCAGCCACCGCAGCGCCGGCTACGTCACCGACGCCGACGTCGACCTCGGGCTCACCATCACCTCCAACGGCGGGGTGAGCCTCTTCCACGGCCGGCACGGCGAGACCCCGTTCTGGTCGGGCCAGGTCACCCCGGCCGGCACCTACGCGGTCTCCCTGACCGTCTCCACCGGCGCGGACCGCACGGTCGCGCTGACCGTGAACGGCACCGCGCTGACCGCCACCGCCCCGGCGGAGGTCACCCGCTGGCCGAGCAGCGCCTTCCTCTACCTGGGCGCCTACCTCGAATCCGACCTCTCCAAGGTCACCGCCTTCGGCGACGGCGCCGGCCACGGCCTGTCGGTCAGCCGCGTCGACACCTCCGTCGGCGCCACCGCCAAACCGCTCGTCGACACCTTCGACGGCGCCCCCTCCGGCACCGCCGACTTCGGCCTGAACCAGGACCTCGGCGCCCGCCAGCCCAGCCTGCTCTCCTCCGGCTACCTCCCGGAGACCGGGGTCAACGGCCTGGTCACCGATCCCGTCCCGGGCGCGGTCCGGGTGAACTCCGCCGCCCACCCGAACGTGCTGTCCTTCCCCGGGGGGACGGCCGCGGTGCGCCTCGCCAAGCCCGCCACCGCGGACCTCAGCGGCCGCTACACCGTGCAGGCGAGGCTGACGCCCGCCGTCGGCAGCACCACCGGCACCGACGCGGCCCACCTCGCCGTGAGCCGGGCCGCCAACGGCACCGGCGCCGTGGACGCACCCGACGTCGCGCTCGGCCTGCGCGTCCGGGCCGACGGCGGACTGGCCCTCTACCAGGGCGGCACCGTCACCGCGCTCCCGTCCGTCCCGGCGGCCCCCTCCTACACGGTCGCCCTGGCCCTGGCCGCCGGACCGGACAAGCTCGCCACCGTGACCGTCAACGGGCGGGAGGTCTTCTCCGGCACGACCGCCGCCGAGCTGCCCCGCGACGGCTACGTCGTCCTGGGCGCCCGCCCCTCCGCCGCCGGCCGCGTCGCCACCGTCGACGACCTGCGGGTCTCGATGCTCGGCGGCCTCGGCTACTACGGGTACTACGACACCCGTGACCCGAACAAGCCGCCCGTGGTCGACCACACCCCCGAGATCGCGCCCTGGACCAACTTCAACGGCTACCTGCGGGACCAGGATCCCGCGCTGGACTTCCTGGACCGCTGCCTTCCCGTCTCCTGCGTCATCGACGTCAACAAGGAGGTCGTGGAGAAGGTCGCCGGGTCCGACGCGTTCGTGCCGCATCCCGACGCCGCCGCCAACCTCACCGCGCTGGTCCACAGGATCGGCTCCAACATCGACAAGATCGGCGCGGTCTACCTCACCGACGAGGCGTACTGGCGCCGGCTGACCGCCGACCAGATCCGGGTGCAGGCCGAGCAGGTCCGGGCGGCCTTCCCCGGCAAGCTGCTGATCTTCGACTACGCCGAGAGCGACCTCTCGCCGGTCCCCGGCGCCAACCCCGCCCCCGCGCTCGCCGACATCGTCGGCGCCAACCGGTACTGCCAGGGCCGCGAGACCGTCCAGAACCTGCTGACCAGGCTGAAGAGCAAGCTCGCCTCGCCCAACCAGCACCTCATGCTCTACCCGGAGACGCTCCCCGGCTGGGAGCCGGATCACGCGGCGGGCTGCGAGACGGCGAGCGACGCGCAGATGCTCGCGTTCAACCGCGAGTACGAGGCCGTCGCGGCCCAGGACCCGCGCGTCGTCTACCTCCACCCGTTCCGCTGGACCCGGGCGATCCCGACCACCCTGCCGCAGACCACCGCCCACCAGCAGGCGACCGGCAGGGCGGTCGTCAACGGCACCCCGGCCCGCCGCCCGTCCTCGGTCGGCGTGTACCGGGCGGCCGACCGGACCGTCGCCCAGGCGTCCCACAACGGGGTCACCATCGCCCGCGCCACCGTCGGCGGCCCCGGGGACACTCCGCTGGCGGGCCACTGGAACGGGCCCGGCGTCGACACCGTCGGCTACTACCACCCCGCCACCTCGGACTTCTTCCTGCCCGGGCCCGACGGCACGATCGGCGCCCCGGTGCGGTTCGGCAACCCGGGAGACCTCCCGGTCGTCGGGGACTGGAGCGGCCGGGGGAGGACCACCATCGGCGTGTACCGGCCGAGCGACCAGACCTTCTACCTCAGCGACGACAACGCCACCGTCAGGTACCCGATCAAGCTCGGCAACCCCGGCTGGAAGCCGCTGGTCGGCGACTGGGACGGCAACGGCACCACCACCGTCGCGGTCTACGACCCGCAGACGCAGGTCTTCTACCTCAACGACTCCAACGAGACCGAGCACGTCCTGGGCATCAAGTACGGCAACCCCGGCGACGTCCCGGTCAAGGGCGACTGGGACGGCACCGGGGCCGACGCGATCGGCGTCTACCGGCCGGCCGACGGCTCCTTCGCCGGCGCGGCGGCCGGCAGCCACCTCACCGTCTTCAGCACGACGGTCGGTGACACCGGCGAGACCCCGCTGGTGGGCCGCTGGGGCTGACCGGCCCCCTCGGACGACGGCGGGCCCCGGGCCGGGGAGCGAGGTGCTCCCCGGCCCGGGGCCCGTTCGTTCCGGCCCGCCCGCTACGGCTTGGTGGCGACGGAGACGTAGTCGACCCGCATCGGGTGCCCGGGCTCGGTCGCCGGGGTGACGGCGCCGCCGAACGCGGCGGGCAGATTGCCGCCGACGGCGACGTTGAGGATCAGGAACAGGCCGTGGTTCACGGCCCGGTCCCACGTCGCACGGTCCATCTGCGCGGCGGTGACCCGGTGGTGCTCGCGCCCGTCCAGGTACCAGCGGACCTGCTCGGCGCCCGGCGTGAGGTCGACCTCGACCGCGTACCGGTGGAAGCCGGTGCGGCACTCGGCGCCGCAGGGCCGGTCGCCGGAGCCCAGACCGCGCGGCTCCTGGCAGGGGCCGCCGTCCAGGACGCCGCAGTGCATCGTGCCGAACACCGCGTCCCGGCCGTTGACCTGCTCCATGACGTCCAGCTCGCCGATGGCGGGCCAGCCCGTGAAGCCGTTGCGCAGCTCGCCGCCGAGGGTCCAGAACGCGGGCCAGTAGCCGGCGGCGGCCGGGCCGGTGACGTCGGGCAGGGCGATCCCGGCCTCGATCCGCAGCACGCCGCCGGGCGGCGGGGCGAAGTCGGCGCGGCGGGACTCGATCCGCCCGGACGACCACTGCCCGGCGGCGTCCCGGGTGGGCACGATCTCCAGCGCGCCCCGGCCGTCGAGCCGGACGTTCTCGGTCGAGTCGGTCATGGTCTCGATCTCGCCCGTCCCCCACTGCGCGGCCGGGCAGCCGGGGTAGCACGTGCCGAGGTCGTACTGCCAGTCGGCCTCGGACGGACGGCTGCCGGCCGGGCCGTCGAAGTCGTCGCGCAGCAGCTGCGTCCAGCCGTCCGCGGTGACCGTCGGCGCCGCGGCGGAGGCGGTGGCGGCGGCGGAGGCGGCGGAGGCCTTGGACGGCAGGGCGCCCGACTCCGTCAACAGCCGCTCCAGGCGCGGCGTGAGGACGACGGCGGCCACGTTGGTGAGGTGCGCGTCGTCGCGGTAGAGCAGGATCCGCTCCAGCACCGCCGGGCAACTGCGGCCGTTGCCGGGGCAGATGACGTCGTTCACCGACACCGTGCGCACCCCCGGCACCCGGCCGGCCGCGATCTCCTCGGCGAGCGGGTCCGCCCACAGCGCCTTGTCGCGCGGGAACTCGCAGGCCGCCGGATCGTCGGTGTGGCCGGACACGCAGGCCGGCACGTCCGTCCCCGGGACCGGGGTGTCGCGCAGGTAGACGATCGGGACGCCCAGCTCGCGCAGCGGGGCGAGGGTCTTCTCCCAGCCCTGGAGCAGCAGTTCACGGTCGTCGGTGTACCGGTTGAGGGTGGAGACGACGATCAGCCGGGGCTTCGGTCCCTCCTTGAGCCGGGTCAGCGCGTTCGCCCGCCAGGTGTCGCACTCGCGGTAGGTGCGGCCCAACTGCGGGTTGACCACCGCGATCTCCGGCAGCGGGCAGCCCTGCTTGACCAACTCCTCCAGCTCCCAGCGCCGTTCGGCGGCGAGCGCGAGCACCGCGGAGAACCACTGCCCGGCGTGCGAGTCCCCGAGCAGCACGATCCGGTCCGGGCTGCCGACCACGCCGAAGCGGCAGTCGGGGCTGGTGGTCGCGGCCGGGGCGACCTCGCACTCGCCGTCCGGCGGGAAGTCCTGGCGGGCCTGGACGGCGTCCGGCACCACCGCCGCCCCCTTCGCCGGAGCCGTGGTGCGCACCAGCAGCGAGGTGCCGTCGGCCGAGCCGGGCGGCAGGCCCTGGAGGTCGACGGGCGCGGCCGGGCCCAGCAGGCGCAGCGTGCCGGAGCCGACGACCAGCGCCAGCACCACCGGGATGACGACCGAGGCCAGGCCCAACGACAGGCCCCGGCGCGGGAGTTCGGATACGGTACGGCTGTGCCGCAGCGGCTGTTCCACCCACCGCATCACGGCGGCCGCGGGCAGCGCGGCGGCGGCGGTGAGCGCCACCTTCACCGGCCAGTCCAGCGGGCCGAACTGCGCACCGGCGAGCACGAGCACCGGCCAGTGCCACAGGTACAGGTTGTAGGAGAGCCGGCCGATCGCGCGCGGCACGCGCAGGCCCAGCACCCGGTCCACCCCGAGCCCGGGCGCCACGGCCCCGTCCCGCCCGGGCGTGCCGGCCAGGATGACGGCGGCCGTGCCCAGGGTCGGGACGAGCGCCGCCCAGCCCGGGTACGGGGTGGTGCTGTCGTACGCCAGCACGCATCCCACGATCGCCGCCGCCCCGCCCCAGCCCGCCAGCACGCGCAGCAGCCGCGGCGCGCCCAGCAGGTGCCAGGGCAGCAGGGCGAGCAACGCGCCGACCCCGAACTGCCAGACCCGGGAGGGCGTTCCGAGGTAGGCGAGCGAGACGGAGTCCTGCGTCCAGCGCAGCGACAGCGCGAAGGAGGCGGCGGTCAGCACGGCGGCGAGCGCGACCGCGACCGGCCGCACCGCCCGTCCGCGCCCGTCCGCACGGTTGCCCCGCACCACCCGGAGCACCAGGTGGACGGTGAGCGCCAGCAGCGGGGCCCAGACCAGGTAGAACTGCTCCTCGACCGCCAGCGACCAGAAGTGCAGCAGCGGGCTCTCGTCCCGCCCGGCGGCCAGGTAGTCGGTCTGCTGGGCGACGAAGCGCCAGTTGCCGACGGACAGCGCCGCCGCCAGCACGTCGTACTCCAGGTCGGCGCGCCGCAGCGGCACGGTCAGCCAGGCGCCGAACAGCGCCACCGCGCCGAGCACGACCGCCGCCGAGGGCAGCAGCCGGCGGGCCCGGCGGGAGAAGAACTCACCGAGCCGGATCCGCCCGGTGGTGGTGGCCTCGCGCAGCAGCAGGCCGGTGATCAGGTAGCCGGAGACGACGAGGAAGACGTCCACCCCGACGAACCCGCCGGCCAGGCCGGGGACGGCGGCGTGGAACGCCAGGACCGCGAGCACGGCGAGTGCGCGCAGTCCCTCGATGTCGGGACGGAAGCCGGCCGAACGGGGCGCCGGGCCCGGGGCATCGGAACCCCGGGAGGCGGCGCGGTCCCGTTGGCCGGGAATGGTGAAGGCGGTCGGCCGCAGCTCGGGGACGGGCGGCGGTGACGACGACGGCGGTGACGACGACGGCGGTGACGGTATCGGGGAAGACGGCATGGAAGGCGACGACCTTTCAACCCAGCCAGGGCAGCATCGGGCGGACCCAACCGGAGGCGAGCAGAGCGGTGAGCACGAGCGTGGCGGTGGCGGCCAGTCCCTCGGGCCAGCGCCGGGGCAGCATGCCGGTCCGGGGCGCCTTCGGCCCGGCGGCAGCGGCATCGGCGCGGGCGGCGCCGCGGACCTCGCCGAGGAGGTCGCGGACCAGCGGCAGGCCGATCTGCGCCTGCACCGCGAGGTAGAGCCCGAGGCCCCAGTTGGGCGCCCAGCCGTAGCGGCCGACGGCCAGGGCGAGGCCGAGCGCGCCGGCGCCGAGCGAGGCGCAGAGCCAGGCCAGCGACAGCAGCACCACCTTCCGGGCCATCCCGCCGGACTTGGGCCTGGCGCGCACGCCGGGGGCGTCCCCGCCGGCCGCGCCCGTCCCGGTGGCCGCACCGGCCGCACCGGCCGAACCGGCCGCGCCGGCCGCACCGGTCGGCACCCAGGCGGCACTGCGCCCGCGCAGCGTGTGCCAGAACGCGACACCGGCGGCGACGCTCATCAGCACGTTGGAGCGGATCACCTCGATCCGCCAGCGGGTCCGGCTGACCCTGGGCAGCAGCACGTGCCAGAGCCAGAGCGGCGCGAGCATCGGCAGCACGTGCCAGGGCCGGATCTGGTCGGGGTAGAAGAACATCATCACCAGCGGCGGCAGCGGCGCGACGAAGATGTTCACGGCGGCGGCCAGGTAGCCGACGATCCCCTCGTAGAAGCAGAGGCGCATCCGCCAGGGCGCGCCGATCCGCTTGAGCTCGGGCGAGCCGAGCAGGTGCAGGTTGCCCATCGCCCAGCGGTACTGCTGGTTGACGTACGAGGCGAGGTTGTCCGGCGAGGTGCCCTTGGCGACCAGCACCGGGACGTACAGCGTGCGGTAGCCCTTGGCGTACAGGCCGAGACCGGTGAAGAGGTCCTCGCTGTGGTCGAGCCGGGCGAACCCGCCGGCCTCGTCGATCGCGGCCCGCCGGTAGACGGCGTTGCTGCCGCAGCAGATGGCGGCGTCGCTGGCGTCGCGGGAGGGCTGGATCCAGCGGAAGAACCACTCCTGCGCGGCACCGGCGGCGCGCTCGATCCAGCTCATGGTCTCGTCGGTGTCGAAGCACTGCGGGCTCTGCACGATGCCGATCCGCGGGTCCGCGAAGTACGGGACGAGGTGGCGCAGGAAGTCCGGCCTGGGCGCGAAGTCGGCGTCGAGGATCGCGATCAGCTCGGCACTGCTCAGGGTGAGTGCGTGGTTGAGGTTGCCGGCCTTCTTGAGGTGCCCCCGGTCGGGCCGCACGACGTAGCGGTACCCGTGCGCGGCCGCCAGCTCGGCGACCTCGGACCGGTCGGCGTCGTCGAGCACCCAGACCGTCAGCGCGCCGGGCCAGTCCACCGCGGCGACCGCCCGGTAGGCGTTCTCCAGGACGTCCAGCGGCTCGCCGCAGGTCGGCAGGTACAGGTCGACGGTCGGCAGCTCCTCCGGCGCCCACGCGTGCACCAGCACCTCGTGGGACTGCCGGGTGAGCCGCCGCTGCCGCAGGCTGTTGACGGACGACAGCCCCAGCGCGACGACGTTGAGCCCGAGGACGGCCAGGAAGATCCAGAGCGCCGGCGTCCGCAGGGCGAACGTCAGCATCGTTCCGGCGGTGAACACGAACGCCGCCGAACTGGCGACGAGCACCCACCTGCGCTGCGGCCCGAAGTACCAGTACAACTCCTGGTCGTCCGGCGGTTGCGGCAGATGGGAAAGAGGATCGGAAGAGGAAGAGGACAAAGCGGAAACAGGACGTACCTGTCGGACAGTCATGTGGCCCCCACAGCCGTGTTTCTGACAGCTCCACGGGTCACAGTACCGCATTGGTATAGACCATTAACCCCCTCATCCGGGACCCGGACGCCACCTCCGCGCCACCTCCCCCGTCCTCGCGAAGCAGCAGGTCAAGCGGACGTGAACACTCCTCCAACAACCTGCCCGCGAGGCCCCCGCCGGGCCGGCCGAACGGGCAGCAGAACGCCCGTGGGGCGGCAACCGGAGTTCCGGTTGCCGCCCCACGGGCGTGGTGCGTCCTGCGGATCAGACCGCCGGGACGGGGTAGGTCGGGTACTCGACGCCCGAGACGTGCTGGACGACCCGGATCACCTGGCAGGAGTAGCCGAACTCGTTGTCGTACCACAGGTAGAGGATCGCGTTGTCGCCCTCGACCTTGGTGGCGCCGGCGTCGACGATCGAGGCGTGGCGCGAGCCGATGAAGTCGTTCGACACCGCGTCGGGGGCGGTGGTGAAGTCGATCTGGCGCTTCAGCGACGAGGTCAGCGACACGTTGCGGAGGTAGTCGAGGACCTCCTCGCGGGTGGTCTCACGGGCCAGCTGGAGGTTCAGGATGGCGATCGAGACGTCCGGCACGGGCACCCGGATCGAGCTGCCGGTGATCTTCGCCTTGAGGTCCGGCAGCGCCTTGGCGACGGCCGAGGCGGCACCGGTCTCGGTGATCACCATGTTCAGCGGTGCCGAGCGGCCGCGACGGTCGGCCTTGTGGTAGTTGTCCAGCAGGTTCTGGTCGTTGGTGAACGAGTGGACGGTCTCCACGTGGCCGCGCAGCACGCCGTACTCGTCCTCCATCGCCTTCAGCGGCGGGACGATCGCGTTGGTGGTGCAGGAGGCGCAGGAGAGGATCTGCTCGTCCGGCTTGATGGTGTCGTGGTTGACGCCGTGGACGATGTTGGGCACGTCGCCCTTGCCCGGGGCCGTCAGGACGACCTTCTCGATGCCGGGGCGGAGGTGGTTCGAGAGGCCCTCGCGGTCCCGCCACTTGCCCGTGTTGTCGATCAGGATCGCGTCCCGGATCCCGTACACCGTGTAGTCGACCTCGGACGGGTCGTTGGCGTAGATCACCTTGATCGCGGTGCCGTTCGCGATGATGGTGCTGTTCGCCTCGTCGACGGTGATGGTGCCCTGGAACTGGCCGTGGATGGAGTCGCGCCGCAGCAGCGAGGCGCGCTTCACGATGTCCTGGTCACCGCCGCCGCGGACCACGATGGCACGCAGGCGCAGGCCGTTGCCGGAGCCGGCCTTCTCGATCAGCAGACGGGCGACCAGGCGGCCGATGCGGCCGAAGCCGTAGAGGACGACGTCACGCGGCGACTCGCGGCGCTCGATCTTGTTGGCACCCGTGGCGCCGACGACGGCCTCCGCGGTGAACTCCTCCACCGAGAGACCGCGGTTGTCCGCGCGGTAGGTGGCGGCGAGCATGCCGAGGTCGATCTGGGAAGGGCCGAGATCCAGGGTGGTCAGCGCCCGCAGGAACGGCAGCGTCTCGGTGACCGAGAGCTCCTCGCCGGCAATCTGGCGGGCGAACCGGTGGGTCTTCAGGATGCTGACCACCGACTTGTTCACCAGGGAACGGCTGTACAGCAGGACAGTGACGTCCCGCTCCCGGTGCAGTCGGCCGATGATCGGGATCATCGACTCCGCGATCTCCTCGCGGTTCTTCCAGTCCGTGAACACGTCGTCGTTGACAGTCACAAGTCCATCTTTCGAGCTAGGAGGGTGTTCACATGCTAACTGGGCCCCACCCCCCGAACCGAAACGGTTCCGGCCTCTCCCGCATGACAAGAATCACATATGATCCCCCCCGGCATGTTCTGACGATGCGCCGGCGGACAACGCGAAGAACCCCCGCCGGAATACCGGCGGGGGTTCTTCTCAAAATTTGTTCGGCGGCGTCCTACTCTCCCACAGGGTCCCCCCTGCAGTACCATCGGC
>NZ_JBHVTL010000038.1:0-75978 GCF_042884635.1 Kitasatospora sp. NPDC058115 | reverse complement strand
GGGGGGGGGGGGGTTTGGGGGGGGGGGGGGGGGGGGGGGCCCGCCCCGGGGGGGGGGCGGGGGGGGGGGGGGCCGCCGGGCTACTCCGGGGGGGGCCCCCCGCCCCTTCTCACTGCCGGGTGGTGCCGGTTGCTCAGCGCCGCCGTAGGGCGCGAGCGGTGCGTCGTGCGCTGTTGTGCGCGCCGGTCCGCTCCCGGCGCGCGGGAGCGGTTCGTCCGGCTCCGGGCACGGCCCCGGGGGCCCTCCGGCTCCGGGGTCGGCCCCGTGGCCGCGGGGGCGTCAGCGGACTCCGACGCGGGACGCCGCGACCCGGCCGCCGCCGCTGCCGCGCCCGGCCGCCGTGCGCTGGCCGGCCCGGCCGCCCGGGCCCGGCGAGGCCGCTCCGGCCTGGGCGGAACGGTTCTGCTGGCCCGGCAGGCCGTTCTGCACGTCCATCACGGCGTGCGCGACCATCCCGCCCAGCGGGTCGTACCGGATCAGATCGCGCAGCCGGGAGCGCGAGGAACGGCCCTCGTTGCCCGGGTAGAGGTGCTTGCCCAGCCCGACCGAGTGCGCCAGCGCGGCGAGCGCCGCCGTCCGCGGGTCCGGCGGCACGCCGGTGCGGATCGCGGTGTCCAGCCGCTGCTTGATCGCGGCGTTGGTGCAGTCGTCGGACGCCTGGTACCGCGTCGTCGGCAGCACCCCGCACACCTGACCGGGCACGGCGGTGACCATGCCGCACCGCTCCAGGTGCGCCAGGTAGGTCTGCCGCAGCCCCAGCCGGGGCCCGCCGATCCAGTGCGCCGCGCGGACCGGGCTGCCGCGTCGTCGCAGCAGTTCCAGCGCGTGGTCGAGCGTCGGGTCGCCGGTCGGCCGTGGCAGCACCACGGCGATCCGGTCGCCCTCCGGAATGATCCGTCCGGCCAGGGACAGCTCGACGAGCTGGGCCCCGGCGAGTCCGAGGTCGAGGGTCTGCGGCTGCGCCGTGGTGCCCGTGGCCGGGTCCAAAGCGAGCAGCAAGAGCTCCTCGGGAACAGTTCTGCGGCTCTTGCCCATCCAAGCCTCCCCGCGTGGATGGGAAACAGCGTGACGCCTCTCACACGGGCTTGTCGAGTACGCCTCCGAATCGTGACCTTGCGATCGGGCGGGGGAACCGGCCGTGGCGGGCCGGGCGTCTGACCGTTGAACAGGCCGCGGTGCGGCCGTGCCGCGCCAATAACCGCCGGTCGGGCGGGGTGTGGGCGACCCGATTCGGTCGCCGGTGGCGGAGACTGTACAGGTACACGGGGCGGGGTGCCGGCTTCCCGAAATACGGGCTTGCCGGCGCCCCGCCGGGCGTTGAGGAGGCTGGGTTACGTGGGCGAGTCCCCCGACAGGGTGCTGCGGGACGGCGAGCGGGCGCGGGAGCGGGACGGCGAACGGGCCGCCGCCGCGCCCGAGGGGACGGCCGCGCCGGGGGCGGACCCGGCGGCGGAGTCCGAGGCCGGCGCCGGTGCCACGGGCGAGGACTCGGCCGACCGCACGGGCACGGACTCCGCCGGTCCGGACTCCGCCGACTCCGCCGACGCCGACGCCGACTCCGCGGACGCGGACGCGGACGGCACCCCCGACACCGGTGCCGAGCCGGCCGCGCGGGCGGCCCGGCCCGGGCCGACGGTGCAGCTGCGGGTCCGGGATGCGGACACCCGTACGGCCTCGCTGAGGCTGCCCGCCGAGCAGGCGACCACCGCCCTGCGCCTGCCCGCCGACAACGCGACCACCAGCCTGCGCCTGCCCGAAGACCGGAACGACGACGCCGCCGAGGCCGCGGCCGGCACCCCGGACCGCCCCTCCGGCACCGACCCCCGTCTCGCCATCCGGACGGCTCCGGCGGCCGGCGGGGGCAGCGGTCCGGCCGGCCCCGAGGCCCCGGCGGAGGAGGCCGAACCGCCCGCGCGGGCCGAGAAGTTCGAGAAGCGGGAGAACGCCGAACGGACCCGCGTCCTGCGCCTCCCCGCCGCTGCCGCCACCGCCGCCGCGGCCGTCCCCGACACGGACACCGTCCCGGAGCCGCCCGGCCCGCACCCGCTGCCCGAACCGGCCCCGGTCCCGGAGCCGGTCCCCGAGCCGCACCCGGAGCCGAAGCCGCTGCCCGGACCCGAGCCGGTCCCCGGCCCCGCGCCGCTGCCCGGACCCGGGCCGTCCCCGGAGCCGGAACCGGAGCCCGCTCCCGCCCCGCGGCCACTGCCGGTCCCCGAACCGCTGCCCGCTCCCGAACCGCTGCCGGCACCCGCGCCGGAGCCCGCGCCGTTCCCGGAGTCGACCTCCGAGGCGATGGAGGTGCTGGCCGCGCTCAACGGCCGGCCGGTCTCGCCGCTGCGCCGCGCGCTCAAGCGGATCACCATCTGGACGCTCTTCCTCGCCGTCGTCCTCGGCGCCGTGGTCACCGCGCAGCTGCTGCGCCCGCTGCCGGCCGGCAAGGTGCGGATGACCGCCGCGGGCGGCTTCGGCTTCGCCGGCGACCCGCTCGACCTGGCCTGGCCCGCCAAGGGGCAGTCCGCCGCCGAGGTGGTCGGCATCGGCAGCCTGGGCAGCTCCGGCCCGGAGACGCCGGCCTCGATCGCCAGCGTCACCAAGGTCATGAACGCCCACCTCATCCTCCAGGCGCACCCGCTGAAGAAGGGCGAGGCCGGTCCGAAGATCACCGTCGACAAGCAGGCCGCCCAGGAGTCCGGCAACGTCGACGAGTCCCGGGTCACCCTGACCGAGGGCCAGCAGATCAGCCAGTACCAGGCGCTGGAGCTGCTGATGCTGCCCTCCGCCAACAATGTCGCCCGGCTGCTGGCCCGCTGGGACGCCGGATCGGAGGAGGCGTTCGTCAAGAAGATGAACGACACCGCCGCCGGGCTCGGCATGGCCAACACCACCTACACCGACCCGGCCGGCTTCAACCCGGAGACCAAGAGCACCGCCAAGGACCAGCTCAAGCTGGCCGAGCAGGTGATGCAGGACGAGGTGTTCCGGCAGATCGTCTCCACCCCGGACACCACCTTCAACAACCAGAAGATCTCCAACACCAACACCCTGATCTCCCCGAAGAACGGCGTCATCGGCGTCAAGACCGGCTCCAGCACCCCGGCCGGCGGCTGTCTGATGTGGGCCGCCTACAAGGAGATCGCCGGTGTGCGGCGGCTGATCCTCGGCGTCACCCTGGGCCAGCCGGCGACCACCGCCGAGCCGAGCATCCTCAAGGCGGTGATGAACGCCAGCGGCAAGCAGATCCAGGCCGCGCAGAACGGGATCACCGGGCAGACCCTGGCCAAGCAGGGCGACGTGGTCGGCCGGATCGACGACGGCCTCGGCGGCTCCGTCCCGGTGGTCGCCGCCCAGGACCTCACGGTGGCGGGCTTCCCCGGCATCACCGGCACCCTGGTCCTGGACCCGCTGAAGGTCGGCCACCAGGCGGCGGCCGGCACCAAGGTCGGTGTGCTGCGCACGGGCGAGGGCGACAGCCGGGTGGAGGTGCCGGTCGTGCTCCAGTCCGACCTCGCCCCGCCGTCCATCCTCTCCCGGCTGACCCGCGCGCTGTGAGGCGCTCCGGCTGAGCCGTCCCGGGCGGCCCGCGTCAGAACCGCGGGCCGCCCCACTGCCCCGGCGCGGTGCGCGAGCCCAGCAGCCGGGCGATCGCCTCCTCCTCGGCCACCACCCGGCCCAGCGCGATCGCCAGGGTCATCCCGGTGAACACCACGATCAGCCAGGACAGGCCGGTGAACACCACGCCGAACGGGCCGAACTGGCCGATGCTGCGGCTCATCGCCCCCGGCAGGTAGACCCGCGAGGCCACCCCGATGCCGACCACGGCCACGCCGCAGAGCACCGCCCCCGGCAGCAGCGGCAGCCAGCGCACCCGGCCGCCCAGCAGCAGGTGCTGGGTCCACCACCACATCGCCGTCGCCAGCAGGAAGGTCAGCGGCACCCCCAGCCAGGCGCCCAGGCCGAAGCCGTCCTTGACCGGGGTCTGGAACGCCAGGCAGAGCAGCCAGACCACCAGCCAGACCAGCCATCGCCAGGCCGCCACCCTGGTCCCCGCCTTGGGCAGTTCCCAGCAGCGTTCGCAGACCCGCTGCATCGCCCGGCTCAGCGCCGTCGCCGACAACAGGGTCACCAGCGCGCCGACCACCCCGAAACCGGTCTCCTGCTCGTGGCCCGTCCCGAGCATCTGCTGCACCGACTGCGCCGCCGGGCCCTCCAGGCCCAGTTCCTTGCGGAGCGAGTGCACCACGCCCTCGCGGATCGCCGTGGGGGTGAAGACCGCCACCACGAACAGCGCGGGCAGGGCGCTCAGGAAGGCCTGTGCGGCCAGCCTCGTCGCGGAGTCCAGCAGGTTGACCCGGAGCAACTGGCGCAGCGCCCGGCCCACCATCGGGACCTGGTCGGGCAGTCCGCGGGCCGATCCGGCCAGGACCGCCGAACGGTGCCGCCACCGGCCGGTCCGCCGCCCCTCCCGGTCCTCTCCCTCGTCCCGGCCGCCCCAGTCCTCCTGGTCGTCCGGGCCGTTCCGGTCACCGTGGCCGTCGTGGCCGCCCCGGCCGGCCGGCTGCCCGTTCGGCTGCTCGCTCACCCGCCGTCCTCCCGGCCGTGGTCGCTGTGCTCCATGGTCGCGCGGCACCCGGTACGGCGCACCCGGGCCGGTCGGGCCGGGGGAGGGGGGAGGAGGGGGCGGGGGTCAGTGCCCGGCGCGGGACCCGCCGAGCAGGGCGAGCGTCATCCCGCCCAGCGGCGTCACCTGCTCCGGCGGCCCGAACCGGGTCCGCAGCGCCTCCGCCTGGTCGGCGGGCAGCGTGGTCAGCGGGTCGGGGGTGTTGCCCAGCACGACCAGCCAGACCCGGCTCCCCGGACCGGTGCACTCGGCCGGGCGCGGGCAGGGCACCGGGAAGAGGTCCTCGGCCTGGACCGCCCCGGTCGCCTCGAACAGCGGGTACGGCCGCACGTCGTCCGGCAGGTAGTAGGAGACACCCGGGCCGATCATCGACCAGGCCTGGTCGCCGAGCGGCACGGCCAGCCCGTCACCCGGCCGGTAGCCGGCCGCGATCAGCCGGGCCACCGCCCGGTAGGGCTCCTTCGACTGCGCGTGCGAGCCCGCGTAGCGCACCAGGGACTGGGTCGGCAGGGCCGTCACCCCGGCCACCGCCACCACGCCGACCGCGAGCAGCAGGCCCGCCGTGCGCACCTCCGGGCGGGTCCGGCCGGGCCGGGCCGCCGCGGTCACCGCCGCGTAGCCCGCCCCTGTCCCGCAGCCGGCCAGCGCGGCCCAGGCGGGCACCGTGAACAGCAGGTACCGGTCGAGGAAGTAGGAGGTCGGGCCGAAGGAGAACGCCCAGACCGCCAGCACCGGCAGCACCGCGAGCAGCAGCAGCCGCAGCGCCGGACCGCGCCGCCCGGGCAGCACCAGGGCCAGCAGCGCCAGCACCAGGAAGACGTGGAACACCCGGGCCGAGCCGAACAGCGGCTCGCCGAAGTGCCAGAGCTGGTCCAGGGTGGGCCGGCCGAGCCAGCCCAGCTGCCGCTCGGACTGCCGGCGGCCCAGCAGCGCCACCGGCAGCACCACCGCCACCAGGGCGGCGAGCACCAGGGCGAGGCCGGCGAGCAGCCGCCGCCGCGCCGGGCCGGAGGTCCGCCACAGGTACGGCGCGACCAGCGCGGCCTGCCCGGCCAGGGCGCTCAGCGAGACCAGGTGCGCCGCGCCCGCCACCGCCATCGCCAGGCCGTACGGCACCCACCGGCCCAGCGTCGGCCGCTCCAGCGCACGCAGCAGGAACCAGGTCCCGGCCGCGACGGCGCAGGTGACCAGCGCGTAGGAGCGGGCCTCCTGGGCGTACCGGGATATCAGCGGCACCATCGCGAACAGCAGCCCGGCGCAGACGCCCGCGACCCGGCCGCCGAACAGCCGCTCGGCGGTCAGCGCGGTGAACGCGGCCGCGCCCGCCATCGCCAGGACGGAGGGCAGCCGCAGCGCGATCTCCGAGTCGCCGAACAGCGTCGTCCAGCCGTGCAGCAGGACGTAGTAGGCGCCGTTGCTGGCGTCCACGTGCTGCAGCATCCGCAGCAGGTCGCCGATCGGCCGGGTGGCCGAGACCCAGCTCGCCACCTCGTCCCGCCACAGCGTGGGCGTCCCCAGCCGGTACGCGCCCACCACCAGCATGACGAGCGCGGGTGCGAGCCACACCACCGGCCCGGCCGCCTTCCGCGCGAGGCGAACGGCGCCGCGCTCCCACCGGTCACCCGATGCCATCTGCCGCTCCGTTCCTTCCCCCCGCCGGAGGGCTCCGGCCCCGCCGTCGCACGGGGCCGTTCCCCCAGGCTAGCCGCCCCTCCACCACCGGGCCGCGCCCCCACCGACCTGACCCGCCGTCGCCCGCCCGCCCTCCCACGGTCCGTCCCGCCCACCGCCGTGCCACCGATCCGCTAGGCTGTCTGCGGTCGTCCCCGCCTCAGTAGCTCAGGGGATAGAGCACGGCTCTCCTAAAGCCGGTGTCGCAGGTTCGAATCCTGCCTGGGGCACAGCGCCGGTCACGGCGGATGACGTGAGTACGGGCCCCCTCGGTTGCTTCCGAGGGGGCCCGTTCCGTTGTTTGCGGGTGGGCGCGGGGTGAGGGAGGGTCAGCGCAGGAGGCCGTCGGGGTGGTCGGCGGGGGTGTCCCGGGGCGGGCGGGCGGGGGAGACGAGGACGCGTTGGACGCGGGGCCGGGTGCGCCAGTTCACCCGGCGGAAGTCGCGGGCGAGGGCTCCGGGGCGGGAGAGTTCGACGAGGACGGTGACGCTGCCGAGGACGATGCCGGCGGCGAGCCAGCCGCCCACGACGTCGCTCGGCCAGTGGACGCCCAGGAAGACCCGGGAGGCGCCGATGCCCAGGGTGATCAGCGCGGCGACGGAGCAGGCGGCGATCCGGCCGGCCCGGCCGGCCCGGGGCCAGAGCAGGCCGACCAGAACGGCGCAGGCGATCGCGGAGGCCATCGCGTGGCCGGAGGGGAGCGCGGGGCCGCCGGCGTGGGCGACGGGGTCGGAGAAGGTGGGGCGCTGGCGGCCGAAGGAGAGCTTCAGGAGCCATTGGACGCCCCAGCCGGCGAGGGTCTGGGCCGCGACCCAGCCGCCGAGCGTCCGGGCGCCGATCAGCCAGAGCCAGAGGGCGGCCGCGCCGAGCACCGAGCGCATGGTGATCGTCCCGCCGATGTCGGAGAACAGCTGCACCGAGGCGGTCCACGCGGTGTGACCGGCCGCGAAGCGGTGCAGGGAGTCGACCGGTCGGTGGTCGAACCGGGACAGCGGCCGCCAGTCGGTCTGCACCAGGGCTGCGAGGACGGCGAACAGCACGGCGCAGCCGACCGCGAGTGCCGCGTGCCGGAGCAGGTGGCGATCACGCGGGGTGATGGAGGGCGAGCTGTTGGTCAGGTGCATGGCTGACACCTTCCCAGTCGCCCGTGCCGAGCGTGCGCCGCGGCGATAGCGATTTGGCATCTTTTGTGCGGAGGAGCTGCGTGCGCCGGGGTGTGGGCGGGCTCCGCGGGGGAACGCGCCCGGCGTCCGAGGGGTTGCGGTAGGGGAGGGGCGTGCGCGCGGTGGGGCGGGGGAGCACGCCGGGTGGCGGTCCGGTCACCCAGGGTCCGGATCGCGGGCGGAATCGGGCAGGATACTGCATCGCCGGAAGAATCTGAGCGACTTGGGAATGTTGTCCGGATTCTGTTCGTTGGATCGTTACGTGTGAGCCCCGCGGGGCCCGCACTTCTTGCCCTCTCCGGGCAGGCAGCCAGACCGCGGCAACACCAGCAAAGGGAGCAAGCATGGCCACCCGTGCCGTCGTTCGCGACAGGGCCGACCGGACTCGCGCGGCCCGCCCGACCAACCTTGAGGCCGACCGTGACCTGGTCGGCATGTACCTCGACGAGATCGCCAGGACGCCCCTGCTCGATGCCGCCGAGGAGGTCGAGCTCTCGCTGCGGATCGAGGCCGGCGTCTACGCCCAGCACCTGCTGGAGGAGGACGAGCTCCCCAAGGGCGTGCGGCGCGAGGAACTGGAGGCGATAGCCGAGGACGCCGAGCGCGCCAAGGACGTCTTCATCCGGTCCAACCTCCGCCTCGTCGTCGCCGTCGCCCGCCGCTACCCGCGCAGCGGCCTGCCGCTGCTCGACCTCATCCAGGAGGGCAACGCCGGCCTGGTCCGCGCGGTGGAGAAGTTCGACTACGCCAAGGGCTTCAAGTTCTCCACCTACGCGACGTGGTGGATCCGCCAGGCGATCACCCGGTCGATCGCCGACCAGTCGCGCACCATCCGGCTGCCCGTCCACCTGGTCGAGGAGCTGGGCCGGATCCGCCGGGTGCAGCGGGAGAAGTCGAAGGAGCTGGGCCGGGAGGCCGAGCCCGCCGAGATCGCGGCCGAGCTGGACACCACCGAGGCCCGGATCAAGGACGTGCTGGACTGGGCGCGGGACCCGGTCAGCCTGAACATGTCGGTCGACGACGAGGGCGAGACCCAGTTCGGCGACCTGGTCGAGGACACCGGGGCGACGTCCCCGGAGGACGCCGTGATGGTCATGCTGCGCCGCGAGGAACTGGACGGCCTGATCGGGCGCCTGGACGACCGGACGGCCTCGATCATCCGGTCGCGGTACGGCATGGAGGACGGCCGCGAGCGCACCCTGACCGAGGTGGGCAAGCAGCACGGGCTGACCCGTGAGCGGATCCGCCAGATCGAGAAGCACGCGCTGGCGGAGCTGAAGAAGATCGCCGACCACGCGGGCTTCGAGGCGGCCTGACGGAGCCCGGCCCGGCATGACGCGGGCGTGAGAGGTGACGGCGGCCTGCGGGCCCGGTGCGGAGCGGTCCGCACCGGGCCCGCCGTCGTGCCGGGAGCCTTCTAGGCTGGTGGCAGCGGGCGGGGACGTCGGCAGGGGGAAGGACGAGAGCGGTGGAGGAGAAGGTGGCGGACGAGAAGGCGGACGGGACGACGGCCGGCGAGAAGGCCGGGGGACCGGCCGGGGAGACGGCGGCGGACCGGTCGCGGACGGCGGCGAAGGCCCGGCTGGTCTTCGGCGACCCGCTGGAGCGGCAGTCCCGGGACGACACCGACGCGGGCTGGGGCGACCGGCCCGGGGCGGGGCAGAGCAGTGGCCGGGGGCTGGACTGGTACCTGAGCCAGCGCCCGCCGCACCACGGGGACTGACGGCCGGCCCGCCGGGTCGGCCCGGCCTCAGCCGGTCCGGGTGACCAGGGCGTCGCGGATCTCGGTGAGCAGCAGGACCTCCTTGGCCTCGGCCTCCGCCTGGACCTCGGCCAGCGTCTTGCGCCGGGCGGTGAACCTGGTCATCGGCAGGATCAGGCAGAAGTAGACGACGGCCGCGGTGATCACGAACTGGAGCGCCGCGCTCAGCACGTTGCCCCAGAGGATGAGGATGCCGGTCGTGACCTCGCCGGTGGCGGACACCTCGCAGGGGCCCTTGATGCAGGAGCTGTAGGACGCGAGGTCCTTGGCTCCGAACGCCCCGACGATCGGGTTGATCACGCCCTTGACGAAGGCGTTGACGATGTTGGTGAAGGCCGCGCCGATGACCACGGCGACCGCCAGCTCGACGACGTTTCCGCGCAGCAGGAATTCCTTGAAGCCTTTCATGCCGCGTGAACGACGGAGTCGTCGGCCGGTCACGGGTGATTTTCTGCCCCCTCCGACGGACAACCCGTTCGGCCCACCGCCGGCGCCGCCCCCGGCGCCGGCGGGCCCGTCCGGGCGGGGCCGAGGGTGAGCGCGGCCGCCGCCGCGAACAGCAGCACCAGCGGGACCGGGGCGCGGTGGCGCAGCACCCGCCGGAGCCGGCAGCGCGGGCCCGCCCGGCCGCCGATCGGAGGGAACGGCGGCACCGGCTGCCGGGGCGGGACGCTCGGCGCGGGCAGCGGCGGGACCGGCAGCGGACGGGGGGACAGGACGGGCGAACCGGTGCGCACGGGCACCTCCAGGGTCGGCTTCGGGGTTCCGGTGACCGCCACTCTGGCGGCCCGCGCCCGGGCCGGTAGCCGCTTTTCCCCGCCTGTGGAAAACCCGGGGCTGTGGATGACGGCTGTCACCCCGACGAGTGAATGAAGGCCCCCGGAGACGACGAACGGCCCGCCGCACCCGCTCGGAAGCGGGAAACGGCGGGCCGTTCGGGAACGCTGTGGCCGGTGCCCGGCCGAAGGTCAGCCGGCCGCCGGAGCGGGGCTCGCGGCGGGGGCCGGGGAGCTCGACGACGAGCCCGACGACGAGGACGAGGAGGCCGACGTCGACGAGGACGAGGACGAACCCCCGCCCACCGAGCTGCTGGAGGAGGAGCGGCTGTCGGTCCGGTAGAAGCCGGAGCCCTTGAAGACCACGCCCACCGCCGAGAAGATCTTGCGGAGCCGTCCCTGGCAGTCGGGGCACGTGGTCAGCGGCTCGTCGGTGAACTTCTGCACCGCCTCCAGGCCGTTGCCGCACTCGGTGCACTGGTACTGGTACGTGGGCACTTGTCTTCCTCCTGGCACTCTCGCCTGATGAGTGCTAACGATGGTCAATGATGCGGCATTCCGGTGGATCAGTCCAGCGACTCGAATGTGAGATGAGTCCGGCCCGGGGTCCGCCCGGCGCCCGCCCCGGGTCCGCCCCCGTGCCCGCCCCGGCCGCCGCCTCAGCCCTCGGCCGCGCCCACCAGCCGCCCCGGCGCACCGCGCTCCGCGGCGGCCGCGACCACCGCGCCGCGCCCGGCGCGGGGGACCAGCAGCCCCCGCAGCGTCACCAGCGCGACCAGGCCCAGCCCGGCCCCGGCGACCGGCACCAGGAACCCGACCGACGGACCGTGCGCGTCGATCAGCTGCCCGGCGGCCGTCGAGCCGGTCGCCAGACCCAGGCCGATGGCACCGGTCAGCCAGGTGAAGGCCTCGGTCTTGGCGCCGTCCTCGACCAGCGTCTCGACCAGGGTGTAGCCGCTGATCAGGGTCGGCGCGATGGCCAGGCCGCAGACCAGCCCGGCGAGCGCGAGCGCGACGAGGTTGGGCATCGCCCACAGGGTCGAGCAGCCCAGCACCAGCAGGGCGTAGCCGAGCATCATCCGCTGCTGGACGGAGCGCCGCCAGGCGATCACGCCGTACAGCACACCGGCGACCATCGAGCCGCCGGCGAAGACGCCGTAGACGGTGCCGGCCGCGCCGTGCTGTCCGACCGAGTCGGCGAAGGCGTTCACCGAGACCTGCATGCCGCCGAAGACGGTGCCCACGCCGAGGAAGGCGCCGGCCAGCAGCCGGACGCCGGGCGAGGCGAGCGCGGAGGCCTGCCGGACGCCCGGCTCGCGCACCACCCGGGCGGGCGCGGTGCGCCGCTGGGCGGCGAAGGCCAGGCCGCCGGCCAGGGTCAGCGCGGCCTCGGCGGCCAGCCCGGCCGAGGGGCTGACCGAGGTGGCGACGGCGGCGGCCAGGATCGGGCCGATCACGAAGGTGAACTCGTCCGTCACGGACTCGAAGGCGAAGGCGGTGCTCACCTCGGGGGCGGCGGCCGCGCCCCCGGCGGAGAAGGTGGAGATCCAGCGGGCCCGGACCATGGCGCCGATCTGCGGGACGCTCGCCCCGGCGGGGGCGGCGGCCAGGAACAGGCTCCAGGCCGGCGCGTGCCCGAGCGCGAGCGCGATCAGCGCGCCGACCGAGAGCGCGTGCACCACGACGGTCGGGACGAGCACCGGGGCCTGGCCGTAGCGGTCGGCGAGGCGTCCGGTCTGCGGGCCGACCAGCGCCTGGGCGACGGCGGCCACCGCCGCGACGGTGCTGGCGGTGCCGTAGGAGCCGTGGGTGTCCTTGACGAGCAGCAGGATGCCCATGCCGAGCATCGCGTAGGGCAGCCGCGCGACGAGCGCGGGGACGAGGAACGTCCAGGCGCCGGGGGTGCGCAGCAGCGCGCCGTAGCCGACGCGGGCGGGCGCGGCGGCGCTCCCCGGGCCGGCCTCCGGGCTGTTCCGCGGGCTGCTCTGCGGGGACGCGGTGTCCCGGGCGTCCTCGACGCTCTCGACCGTTCGGCGGGCCGTCACGGTCGGTCCTTCCTGCTGCCTGGTAGCGCGGCAGGGCATGGGGTGGCCCCGACGGCGCCGAGAGTCGTCCTCTCGCGCGTCGACCGGGGTAGATACCGGGCCGGTCCGGCGGGGGGCCGGGGCCGGGCCGCGGCCGCCGAGCGGTCGCGCCAACTCTGCTTCAGGCAGATGCTGGGGTTCGGTGTCTCCACCAAAAGCGAAATTTACGCGCGTAGAAGCGCGCTCACCCCGACTCTACAGGACGGATCCAAACGTGTCCCGTGACGCCGGGGTGAACACCCGGTGAGGCCTCAGCCGCCGCGCCCGTTCAGCCAGTCGGCCAGCTTGCCGCCCTTGTCCACGGCCCGCAGCCGCCGCTCGGCCGCCTCGCCGACCTCGTCCGTGGTCACCACCAGCAGCTCGTCCCCGCCGCGCAGCACGGTGGTCCGGTCCGGCACGAAGCTGTTCCCCTCCCGCACCACCAGGGTCACCGCCGCGCCGGCCGGCAGCCGCAGCTCGCCGACCTCCACGCCGGACATCTTCGAGCCGGGCGCCAGCGCGACCGACAGCAGGTGCCCGTGCAGCTTCTCCAGCGGCGCGGACTCGATGTCGAGGTCCTGGCCCATCGAGCCCTCGCCGATCCGCAGGGCCTTGGCGACCCAGGGCAGGGTCGGGCCCTGGAGCAGGGTGAAGACCACGACCAGGATGAAGACGATGTTGAAGACGTCCTGCGCCAGCGGCGCGCCGGAGACCAGCGGGATGGTGGCCAGCACGATCGGCACCGCGCCGCGCAGTCCGGCCCAGCTGAGCAGGGCCTGCTCGCGGGCCGGCAGCTTGAACGGCGTGAGGGTCAGCACCACCGAGAGCGGCCGGGCGAGGAAGACCAGCACCGCGCCGATCACCAGGGCGGGCACCACGGCCGAGCCCATCGACTCGGGGGTGCAGAGCAGGCCGAGCAGCACGAACATGCCGATCTGCCCGATCCAGGCCAGGCCGTCGGCGAAGCCGCGCACGGCGGGGCCGTGCGGCAGCTTGGCGTTGCCGAGGACCACCGCGCTGACGTAGACGGCGAGGAAGCCGGAGCCGTGCAGCAGCGCGCCGCCGGCGTAGGCGAGCACGGTGAGCGCCATCACGGCGATCGGGTAGAGGCCGGAGGACGGCAGCGCGACGTGCTTGACGCCGAACGCGCCGAGCTTGCCGACCACCAGGCCGATGGCCAGGCCGACCGCCAGCTCGGCGACGATCGTGCCGAGCAGCACGTACCAGGAGTCGTGCGCGCCGACGGTGGCGAAGGCGACGACCAGGATGACCACGGGCGCGTCGTTGAAGCCGGACTCGGCCTCCAGCAGGCCGGTCAGCCGGCGGGGCAGCGGCACCGTCCGCAGGACGGAGAAGACGGCGGCGGCGTCGGTGGAGGAGACGATCGCGCCGAGCAGCAGGGAGGTCCGCCAGTCCAGGCCGACCAGGTAGTGGGCGCCGGCCGCGGTGACGGCGACGCTGATCCCGACGCCGACGGTGGCGAGCACGGTGGCCGCCGGCATCACCGGTCTGGCTTCGCGCCAGTTGGTCTTGAGGCCGCCCTCGGCCAGGATCACCACCAGCGCCGCGTACCCGAGCACCTGGGTGAGCTCGGCGTTGTTGAACGAGATGCCCAGGCCGTTCTGGCCGAGCGCGACGCCGATGCCGAGGTAGATCAGCAGACTGGGCAGGCCGGATTTCGTGGACACCCGCACGGCGACCACCGCGACCAGCAGGATCACGGAGAATTCGAGGAGCAGCTGGTTCAGGTGGTCGACATTCACGCAGGGGCACCTCGGGCGTGGCAGCGGGCGGACGGGGTACCGACAGGGGCGGAGGCCGGAAGCGGCGATTACTCCCCTTGCGGATCGTTACTCAGTCTAACATTTTGCCATATCTTTAAGTTCACCGTTCACCGACTCCCTCACCTCCCGTCTCCCGGTCTGCCCGATCCCACCGTGAGCGTCCCCCGTGCACGGCCGCCAGCCGGGGCGGCCTAATGTGGTGCACTGTCACGGCCACGTGCTCTTGACATGTCCGCCCGCCCCCCAGTGAGGACCGCAAGGACCCAGATGCCCCGCTCCAAGAAGTTCCGGCGCGCCCGTCTGATCGTGATCGTGCTGGTCGTCCTGCTGGTGGCCGGCGCCGGCTACGGCGGCTACCGGGGGGTGGCCGCGGTCCGGGCGTCCTTCCCGGAGGTCGACGGCAGCATCAAGCTGGCGGGCCTGAGCGCGCCGGTCGACGTCAAGCGCGACGCCAACGGCATCCCGCAGCTCTACGCCGACACCTCCGAGGACCTCTTCCGGGCCCAGGGCTACGTCCAGGCCCAGGACCGCTTCTGGGAGATGGACGTCCGGCGGCACATCACCGCGGGCCGGCTCTCCGAGATGTTCGGCGACAGCCAGGTCGAGACCGACTCCATGATCCGCACCATGGGCTGGCGCAAGACCGCCCAGGACGAGTTCGACACCGTCCTGACCCCCGACACCAAGAAGAACCTCCAGGCGTACGCGGACGGCGTCAACGCCTGGCTCGCCGAGCACCCGGGCGGCTCCTCGGCCTCGCTGGAGTACAGCCTGCTCGGTGTCGTCAACGGCGACTACGAGCCCGAGCAGTGGACCCCGGTCGACTCGGTCTCCTGGCTCAAGGCGATGGCCTGGGACCTCTCCGGGAACCTCCAGGAGGAGATCGACCGCTCGCTGCTCGCCCAGGACTTCAGCCCCGAGAAGATCGAGGAGCTGTACCCGGAGTACCCGTACGCCCGCAACGGCACGATCGTGAAGACCGGCAGCGTCAACGGCAGCACGTACAAGCCCGCCGACGGCTCCGCCCCGGCCGCCGGTTCCGGCACGGCCGGCTCCGGCACCGCCCCGGGCACCACCCAGGGCTCGGCCGCCACGAAGGCGCTGCTCAAGGACGTCACCGACCGGATCGACGCGCTGCCCGAGCTGCTCGGCCGCAACGGCCAGGGCATCGGCTCCAACTCCTGGGTGGTGGCCGGCAGCCACACCACCACCGGCAAGCCGCTGCTCGCCAACGATCCGCACCTCGGCCCGGGCCTGCCCTCGGTCTGGTACCAGATGGGCCTGCACTGCCGGGCCGTCTCGCCGGCCTGCCAGTACGACGTCTCCGGCTTCACCTTCGCGGGCATGCCCGGGGTGGTCATCGGCCACAACAAGGACATCGCCTGGGGCCTCACCAACCTCGGCGCCGACGTCACCGACCTCTTCCTGGAGAAGGTGACCGGCCCGGAGACCTACCTGGTGGACGGCAAGGAAGAGAAGTTCGAGCTCCGCAAGGAGACCATCAAGGTCGCCGGGGGCGAGGACCGCACCATCACCGTGCGCACCACGAGGACCGGCGCCCCGCTGATCTCCGACCCGAGCACCGAGCAGCAGAACGTCGGCAAGTACGCGCCCAACGGCGCCTCCGCCCCGGACCGCGGCACCGGCGGCTACGGCGTCGCCCTGCAGTGGACCGCGCTGATCCCCGGCAAGACCATGGACGCGGTCTTCGCGCTCGACCGCGCCAAGGGCTGGGAGGAGTTCCAGAAGGCCGCCGCGGACTTCGCCGTCCCGGCCCAGAACCTCATCTACGCCGACGCCAAGAACATCGGCTACCAGGCCCCCGGCTACATCCCGGTGCGCGGCAAGGGCAACGGGCGCTACCCGGCGCCGGGCTGGGACTCCGCCTACCAGTGGAAGAAGGACCCGGTCCCGTTCAGCGCCCTGCCGTGGAGCCTCAACCCGGCGAGCGGCTACATCGTCACCGCCAACCAGGCCGTCGTCGACGCCTCCTACAAGCCCTCGCTGACCACCGACTGGGAGTACGGCACCCGGGCCAAGGAGATCACCGACCAGATCGAGGCCCGGCTGAAGAACAACGGCAAGATCTCGCCGGACGACATGCAGGAGATGCAGCTCGACAACACCAGCATCCTGGCCAAGACGCTGGTCCCGATGCTGCTCAAGGTCGAGATCGACGACCCCTACGTGCGCGAGGCCCAGGACCTCCTGAAGGACTGGAACTACCACCAGGACGCCGACTCGGCCGCGGCCGCCTACTACAACGGCGTCTGGCGCCAGCTGCTCACCCTCGCCTTCGGCCAGAAGTTCCCGGCCGACCTGCGGGCGGAGGACAACTGCCTGCTGGTCCGCGAGCAGGCCGACCCGACCAAGCCCGACAGCAAGTCGAGGATCGTCACCGAGTGCGGCACCCGTGACCCGGGCCGGGCCCAGCCGGACGGCGGCGACCGCTGGACCGAGGTGGTGCGCCAGCAGCTGGAGAAGCCCGACAGCAGCTGGTGGACGTACATCGACTCCCAGCACAAGGAGCAGAAGGGCCTGGACAACCTGCTGCGCGAGGCGATGACCAACGCCCGCCAGGAGCTCACCTCGCTGCTCACCAAGGACATCACCACCTGGAGCTGGGGCCGGCTGCACAAGCTGGAGCTCCGTGAGCGCACCCTCGGCTCGGACGACTCCTCGATCGCCTCGGGCGCCGTCCACAAGCTGCTCAACCGCGGCCCGTACCGCCTCTCCGGCGGTTCGGCGGCGGTCGACGCGGCGGGCTGGAACGCGGCCGCGGGCTACCAGGTCGACTGGATCCCGTCGATGCGCATGGTGATCGACATGAACGACCTCGACGCCTCCCGCTGGATCAACGTCGGCGGCGCCTCGGGGCACGCGTTCCACGAGAACTACAACGACCAGACCGACCTCTGGCTCAAGGGCAAGCTGCTGACCTGGGCCCACTCGCCGGACGCGGTCGACAAGGCGACCAAGCACCGCCTGACGCTGACCAACGGCTGACGCCGCGGCCGGTCCCGACGGCCCCGCACCCCGGATCCCCGGGGGCGGGGCCGTCGGCGTACCGTCCCCGTCCGCTCACCCCAGCCGGTGGGGGCCCGAGGGCGTCAGGGCGAGGTCCACCGGCCGGTCGTGCGGTTCCGCCGGGACCAGGTCCAGCAGCTCGTGCTCGTACAGCAGCACCGCGAGCACCGGCCGCGCCCCGGAGCGCTCCAGCCGGGCCAGCACCCGGTCGTAGGAGCCGCCGCCGCGCCCCAGCCGCAGCCCCCGGCGGTCCACCGCGAGACCCGGCAGCAGCACCAGGCCCGCCTCGGTCACCGCCTGCGGCCCGAGCCGCCCGCCGACCGGCTCCAGCAGCCCGCGCCCGGCCGGGGCCAGCGCCTGCGGGCCCTCGTACGGGGCCCAGTCCAGGTCGTTGTCCGCCATCAGCACCGGCAGCAGCACCCGCACCCCGCGCGCCCGCAGCGCGTCCAGCAGCGGCCGGGTGCCGGGCTCGGCGCCCACCGAGACGTACGCCGCCACCGTGGCCCCGGCGGCCGCCAGCTCGCCGGCGTGCCCGGCCAGCGCCTCGGCGGCCCGTTCCCGGGCCCCGGGGGCCAGCGCCCGCCGTTCGGACAGCAGCCGTGTCCTCAGCGCGCTCTTCTCGTTGTGCATGGGATGGTCCACCGCTCCTCCACCGCTCGACCCCGACCGTTCCGACCTCGACCGTTCCGACCTCGACCGCTCCGGACCCCCGGCCTCCGTGCGACCGGGACGCCCAGAGCCTGACACGCGGAAGGCACCCCCTCGATGTCCACCCCGCTGCTGGTGCAGGCCCTCGCCGCGGTGAGCGCCCCCGCGCTGGCCGGCGCCACCGTCCTCGGCAGCCGGCTGCGGCGCGGCTCGGCCCGGGCGGCGCGGCGCGAGGCCGCGCTGCGCGAGCGCCTCGCCGAGCTGGAGTCCCGCTGCGCCGAGCTGGAGCGCACCGCCTCCTGCGACCCGGTCACCGGCGTCTGGAACTACCGGCACCTCCAGCTCACCCTGGACCGGGAGATCGACCGGGCCCGCCGGGCCGAGCAGCACGAGCAGCAGGACGGACCGCGCCCGCTGGCCGTCCTGCTGCTGGAGATCAGCGGGTTCGACGCGGTGGTCGCCGAGCACGGCCGGGCCCGGGCCGGGACGGTGCTGCGCGACCTCGCCCAGCGGCTCGGCATGGAGATCCGCCGCTCCGACACCCTGGGCCGCTACAGCGGCGAGGAGTTCCTGGTGGTGCTGCCGGACACCGGCGCCGAGGGCGCGGCCCAGGTCGCCGACCGGCTGGTCTGGTCGGTCCGCCGCCACCTGCTGCTGGACTGGTCCTCGGGGGACCGGGAGGGCCGCCGCCCCCACGGCAACGGGCTCACCGCCGCGGCCGGGCTGGCGGTGCTGCCCGGGGACGGCGCCCACGCCGCGGTGCTGCTGCGGTCCGCCGACCGGGCCCTCGCGGCGGCCCGCGCGGCCGGCGGGGACTGCTGGCGGCCGGCCGGTTCCGGGGCCTTCCCGGCGGACGCCCCGGGGGCCGGTCCGGGGGCCGGTCCGGGAGCCGCTCCGGGGGCCGCGAAGACGGCTGTTCCGCTGCGGCCGGAAGGAGTCTTCGCAGCCGAACGTGACCGTTCGGAAAAGGCGGGTAGTCTGTCGCCCTGTGTCGGAGGGGACCCCCTCACCCCGTCCGCCACGACCCCTATGCCTGCCATCGCGGCCGGGTCCGGCGACGTGCTGCCCAAGCATCGGTCAACTGCGCCCGGTCAGGCGAAATACGTGCCTTAGTAAGGTAAACGCATGACGACGACGAACTCCCGTCCCCCGGTCACCAAGGCAGTGGTCCCCGCGGCCGGTCTGGGGACCCGATTCCTGCCGGCCACCAAGGCGACTCCGAAGGAGATGCTGCCCGTCGTCGACAAGCCGGCGATCCAGTACGTCGTCGAGGAGGCGGCCTCGGCCGGCCTGTCCGACATACTGATGGTCACCGGCCGCAACAAGCGCGCCCTCGAAGACCACTTCGACCGGGCCTACGAGCTGGAGGAGCTGCTCGCCCGCAAGGGCGACGAGGACCGTCTGCGCCGGGTGCGCGAGTCCGTCGAGCTCGCCAACATGCACTACGTCCGCCAGGGCGACCCGAAGGGCCTCGGCCACGCCGTCTCGGTCGCCGAGCAGCACGTCGCCGGCCAGCCCTTCGCCGTCCTCCTCGGCGACGACCTGATCGACCCGCGCGACCCGCTGCTGGCCCGCATGATCGAGGTCCAGCAGGAGCTCGGCGGCTCGGTCGTCGCGCTGATGGAGGTCGACCCCTCCCAGATCCACCTCTACGGCTGCGCCGCGGTCAAGCCGAACGGTTTCGGCGAGGACGTGTTCCAGGTCACCGACCTGGTCGAGAAGCCGGACACCGCCGACGCGCCGTCGAACTACGCCGTCATCGGCCGCTACGTGCTCGACCCGTTGGTCTTCGACGTGCTGCGCGAGACCCAGCCGGGCCGCGGCGGCGAGATCCAGCTCACCGACGCCCTGCGCGAGCTGACCAACCGTTCCGCCGAGACCGGCGGCCAGGTGCACGGCGTGCTCTTCAAGGGCCGCCGCTACGACACCGGCGACCGCGCGGACTACCTGCGCGCCATCGTCCGGCTGGCCTCCGAGCGCGAGGACCTCGGCCCGGACTTCCGCAGCTGGCTGCGCGAGTTCGTCGCCTCCGAGCTGCAGGACTGACACACCGACAGAGAGCGAGCGCGCCGATGACCGGGTCCACGGAGAGCGGTACCACCCCCGCAGCCTGCTGCGACGACTCCGCGGACCCGGCGGCCCGCTCCGCCTCCGCCGCCCGTCCGGACGGTCTGTGGACCGTGGACGAGCACCTCGCCGACGTCCTGGCCGCCGTCGGCCCGCTGCCCGCGATCGAGCTCCAGCTGCTCGACGCCCAGGGCTGCCGGCTGGCCGAGGACGTCCACGCCGAGGGGGACCTTCCGCCCTTCGACAACAGCTCGATGGACGGCTACGCCCTGCGCACCGCCGACACCGTGGGCGCGAGCGACGCCTACCCCTCGGTGCTCGCGGTGGTCGGCGACATCGCCGCCGGCGCCGGTGACCTCCCGAAGGTCGGCCCCGGCCAGGCCGCCCGGATCATGACCGGCGCGCCCGTCCCGCCCGGCGCCCAGGCCGTCGCCCCGGTCGAGTGGACCGACGGCGCCACCGGCACCGGCCGCCCCGCCGACGCGATGACCGCCGCGGCCGGGGGCGAGGAGGTCCGGGTGCTGCGCCCGGTCGCCGAGGGCGCCCACATCCGCCGCCGCGGCAGCGACGTGGAGGCCGGTACCCGGGTGCTGGCCGCCGGCACCCGGCTCGGCCCCGCCCAGCTCGGCCTGCTCGCCGCGGTCGGCCGGGCCACCGCCACCGTCCGCCCGCGCCCGCGGGTGGTGGTGCTCTCCACCGGCAGCGAGCTGGTCCAGCCCGGCGAGCCGGTCGGCCCCGGACGGATCACCGACTCCAAC
This sequence comes from Kitasatospora sp. NPDC058115, assembly GCF_042884635.1. Lineage (NCBI taxonomy): Bacteria > Bacillati > Actinomycetota > Actinomycetes > Kitasatosporales > Streptomycetaceae > Kitasatospora > Kitasatospora sp. NPDC058115. The sequence goes on along the minus strand of NZ_JBHVTL010000038.1, from coordinate 55,641 downwards.
AGCTTCACCCTCACCGCCGCCGCCCTGGACGCCGGCGCGATCGCCTACCGGGTCGGCGGCGTCCCCGACGACGCGGCCCGGCTGCGCGCCGTGCTGGAGGACCAGCTCGGCCGGGCCGACCTGATCGTCACCAGCGGCGGCGTCAGCGTCGGCGCCTACGACGTGGTCAAGGAGGTCTTCGCCGAGTACGGCGGGGTCGACTTCCGGCGGCTGCGGATGCAGCCCGGCAAGCCGCAGGGCTTCGGCCGGATCGGCCCCGGGGCGGGCGTGCCGCTGATGGCGCTGCCCGGCAACCCGGTCAGCGCGTACATCTCCTTCGAGCTGTTCGTCCGCCCGGTGATCCGCACGATGCTCGGCGCCGAGGACGTCCACCGCCCGGTGGTCCGGGCGCACTGCCCGGTGGCGCTGCGCTCGCCCGCCGGGCGCCGGCAGTTCCTGCGCGGCCGGTACTCGGCGCGCGACGGCCTGGTCGAGCCGGTCGGCGGCGCGGGTTCGCACCTGGTCGGCGCGCTGGCCAGGGCGGACTGCCTGATCACCGTGCCCGAGGACGTCACCGCGCTGCCCGCCGGCAGCGAGGTCGACGTGGTGCTGCTCGGCGGCTGAGCGCCGGGCCGTCCGGGTGAACTCCCGTCCGGGGCGGGCCGTCTCACCGACGTGGCCCGTCCCACGCCCCGGCCGGGACGGGGGGTACGGTAGCGCGGTATTCGACCTGCGCGCCCCTGGAGCCACCCGTGACCACCTCACCCCCCGGCGACCGCCTCACCCACGTCGACGAGCAGGGCGCGGCCCGGATGGTCGACGTCACCGGGAAGGCCGTGACCGCCCGGACCGCCGTCGCGGCCGGCCGGGTCAGGGTCTCCCCGCGCGTGGTCGAGCTGCTTCGCGGCGAGGGCCTGCCCAAGGGCGACGCGCTGGCCGTGGCCCGGATCGCCGGGATCATGGGCGCCAAGAAGACCCCCGAGCTGATCCCGCTCTGCCACCCGATCGCGGTCTCCGGCGTCGAGGTCGAGCTGACCGTCGCCGACGACGCGGTGGAGATCACCGCGACCGTGCGGACCGCCGACCGGACCGGCGTCGAGATGGAGGCGCTGACCGCCGTCGCGGTGGCCGGGCTGACCGTGATCGACATGGTCAAGGCGGTCGACAAGGGCGCCGCCGTGGAGTCCGTCCGGGTGCTCGCCAAGACCGGCGGCAAGAGCGGCGACTGGACCGCCCCGGAGGCCTCCGCATGAGGGCGCTGGCGGTCACCGTCTCCAACCGCGCCGCGGCCGGCGTCTACGCCGACAAGGGCGGCCCGCTGCTGGCCGAGGGCCTGCGCGCGATGGGCTTCACGGTCGACGGCCCCCGGGTCGTCCCGGACGGCGAACCGGTCGAGGCGGTGCTGCGCGAGGCCGTGGCGGCCGGCTACGACGTGGTGCTGACCACCGGCGGGACCGGGATCTCGCCGACCGACCTCACCCCCGAGATGACCGCCCGGGTCCTGGAGCGCGAGATCCCCGGCATCCCCGAGGCGATCCGCGCGCACGGCCGGGGGACGGTTCCCACCGCCGCGCTCTCCCGCGGGCTGGCCGGGGTCGCCGGACGTACCCTGGTCGTCAACCTGCCGGGCTCGACCGGCGGCGTCCGGGACGGTCTGGCCGTCCTGGCCCCGCTGCTCGCCCACGCCGTCGACCAGCTCGGCGGCGGGGACCACCCCCGGCCCGACGCACCAGCTTCCGGGAGCGCGCACTGAACGCCGGCTGGCCGGTAGAGCTCCACGAGGGGGACGTCGTGCTGCGCCCGATCCGGGCCCGCGACCAGCGCGAGTGGCAGGAGGTCAGCCGCCGCAACCGGGACTGGCTGCGGCGCTGGGAGGCCACCGTGCCGCCCGGCCCGGCCGGCCTCGCGGCGGGCCCGCGCCCGACCTACCGGCAGATGGTGCGCTACCTGCGCGGCGAGGCCTCGGCCGGCCGGATGCTGCCCTTCGTGGTGCTCTACCGGGGCCGGCTGGTCGGACAGTTGACCGTCGGCGGGATCACCTGGGGCTCGATGTGCTCGGCCAACGTCGGTTACTGGATCGACGAGGGGGTGGCCGGCCGGGGGATCATGCCGACCGCCGTGGCGCTTTCGGTGGACCACTGTTTCCGCACCCTGGGGCTGCACCGAATCGAGGTGTGCATCCGGCCGGAGAACGGCCCGAGCCGGCGGGTGGTGGAAAAGCTCGGCTTCCGCCCGGAGGGAATGCGGCCGCGCTATCTGCACATCGACGGCGACTGGCGGGACCACCTGGTGTTCGCACTCACCGCCGAGGAGGTCCCGGAGGGGATGCTGGAACGCTGGCGCTCCCTCAGCTCGGGTCGCCGTCGGGGAAATTGAATGTATGTTCGAATGAAATATCGATATGGCATCGGCGCGGCGACGGACGGGCACAAATACCGGCAAAATAGTCGGAGAATCAGCTTGATCACACGACACGCCGTGCCAAATTGCTACCGGCCCTTCCTCCACGCCCGTACGGTGTGAATCGTGAGCAGTAGCGGCCTTATCTACGCCGTCATCGTAGGGGCCTGGGCCGCCTATCTGGTGCCGATGTGGCTCCGCAGGCAGGACGAGCTCAACGAGGCGCGCCCGACGGAACGCTTCAGCACCGCCATCCGCCTGCTGGCCGGGCGTTCGGCGCTGGAGCGGCGGGCGTCCCGGGCCCTGGGCGACGAACCGCGTGACGACGAGCAGAGCGAGGACGGCCCCCCCGAGCGGGACGCGGCCGCCTCCGACGACCCCGCGGCCGCCCCCGGCGGCCCGGCGGACGAACCGGCGCCCCCCCGCCCGGCGGGCCGGGCCGAGGCGCGTCCGGGACCCGAGGGGGGCGGCGGCGAGCGCCGGGCGCGGCTGCTGGCCCGCCGGCGCCGCATGGTGACCGTCCTCTTCCTGGCCTTCGCGCTGGGTGCGGTGGTCGCGGCGGTGGCCGGACTGGCCTTCCTGTGGGTCCCCGCGCTCCCGGCCGTCCTGCTCACCCTCTACATCGGCCACCTGCGCCGGCTGGAGCGCCAGCGGTACGCGGTGAAGCTGGACCGGGTCCGCGCGGCCCAGGCCGCCGAGCGGCTGCGCAAGCGCGAGCAGCAGCGCGCCGCGGCCGGCCGGGAGAAGTCCGCCGCCGGCCCCGGAGAGGCCCCGGCCCCGGCCGAGCCGGCGGCGGAGGCGCCCGCCGGGCGCGGCCGCCCGCACCTGCGGCTCGCCACCGAGGCCGACGCGGCCCGGGCGGCCTCCGAGGGCGCCGGGGCGGCCTCGGCCTCGGCGGTGGCGGAGGCCACCGAGCACGAGGAGTGGGTCGACGGCATGCGGGAGCGCGGCGCGGCCGGCCCGGACTCCTGGGAGCCGGTGCCCGTCCCGCTGCCGACCTACGTGACCGCCCCGGTGGCGCCCCGGGTCAACCGCGGGCTCGACCTGTCGGCCCCCGGCACCTGGACCGCCGGCCGTCCGGCCGAGTCCCGGAAGACCCCGCTGTTCGACCAGTACGCCGAGCCGCCCGCTCCGGAACCCCGGCCCCGCGCCGCCAACGAGTAGCTTCGAGGCCCCTCCCCGGGGGCCTCTTCGCTTCCCCGGGGCCGCCCCCACGGCCCCCACCAGGAGGGTGGTCACGGACCCCCTCCGAAAGGTGCTAGAGTTTCTTCTCGTTGGGGCTGTGGCGCAGTCCGGTAGCGCACCTCGTTCGCATCGAGGGGGTCAGGGGTTCGAATCCCCTCAGCTCCACCCAACGGAAGTCCCGCCCGATCGGTTGATCGGGCGGGACTTCTGCGTTGTGGGGGTGCATCGGCCGACGGGGAATCAGGCCGGGCGGTGCACGGGCCCTTGAGGGGGACTGTGAGGCGGATCACGGGCGGGAACGGCGGAGGGCCGGCCCGGACGGTTCCGGGCCGGCCCTCCGCGGAGCGGACGGGTCAGGGCTGGCCGGAGCCCGCGTACGGGCCGGGCTGGGGAGCGCCGGACTGGGGCGGGACCGCGCCGTAGCGGGCCGGACGGCGGCCGCGCGGGTGCCGGGTGAGGGTGTAGCCCGCGACACCGGCCAGGGCGGCCAGGGCGCCGCCGGCCAGGGTCCAGAACCAGCGGCTGTTCCAGCCGGAGAACCAGCCGGTGTACCAGTGCTCCTCGGGCTCCTCGGGGGCCGCCGCCTTGGCGGTCGCGGCGCCGCCGCCGGCCGGCGGGACCAGCGGGGCCTTCAGCTCGCCGCCCTCCGGCTGGGCGTTGTCCTCGTCGCCCTTGGCGGCCACGTGGAGCCGCACCGAGGCGGGCAGGCCGAGGTCGGGCTGCGGGGCGTCGGCGACCGAGAGCCGGACGTAGTAGCTGCCCGGCAGCGGGTCGCCGGACCACGGCTCGGCCCAGGAGCGGACCTCGCGCAGGGTGCAGCTGAGCGCCAGCGAGCCGGTGGCCCTCTCGGCGGTCGCGGTCTGGACGCCGTCGGTGCACGCCTGCCGGCGGCGCAGCCCGTCGAACACCTCGACGCTCCAGGTCTGCGGCTCGTCGTGCCGGTCGGCGGACGGGGCGAGGGTGATCGCCAGGTCCACCCGGGCGGTCTGGCCCTCGGCGGCGCCGAACGCCCAGTAGAGGTAGTCGCCGGTGGAGACGGAGACCGCGGCGTCCTGGCCGGGGGCCAGGTTGACGGCGGTCAGGAACGAGGTGCCGGCCTTGTTCGCCGGGGCCGGGCTGCCGCTCGCGCTCGGCGAGGGGGAGGCGGCGGTGGCGGCCGGGGCCGTCAGGGCGAGCGCCGGCAACAGGGCCAGTGCGGCCGCGGCGGTGCGGAGGAAGGACGTACGCATGGTCAGTTCTCCTGCCAGACAGCGATGCGCCAGCGCGCGATCCAGCCGAACAGCAGGCCGGTCACCAGGCCGGCCAGGGTGAGCACGAGCAGCAGGATCCAGCCCCGGCCCAGGCCCATCGCCGGGCCGTCGGGGGCGGGGGAGGCGGCGGTCAGGTCGACCGTCAGCTCCAGCGGCAGGCCGGGGTCGGCCGCGACGCCGGCCTGCGGGGCCAGCGAGTTGGAGACCACCAGGCAGACGGTGGTCTCCGGCTTGCCGCTCGGCGAGGCGGACGCGGTGGCGGTGGCGGTGGCGTAGCCCTTGGAGTCGGCGGGGGACCAGCGCAGGCCGGTGGAGACGACGTCGGTGCGGCCGCTGCCGGCGTCGGTGCCGCGGACCAGCTCCTGGCCGGCGGTGCTGGTGGCCTGCAGCAGGACGCCGTAGTCACGGGCCACCGCGCGGTCCAGCGCGACGCTGACCGAGGCGCGCAGCTCCTGGCCGGACTTCACCGGGACGCGGTAGACGCGGTGCTCGGAGAACTTCTCGCGGTCGCTGTAGACGCCGGGGGCGAGGACCGGCGCGGACGCGCAGGTGTCGGTGCCGGCGGTCTTGACCGGGGTGACCGCGTAGGTGTCGTTGGAGCGGTCGACCAGCTGCTTCACCTTCTCGGTGAGCTGCTCCTGGGTGCGCACGTCGGTGTAGGTGCCGCCGGTGGCGTTGGCGATGCAGAGCAGCTGCTGGCGGGTCTTGTCGTCGTGCGCCAGGCCGAGGGTGTCGACCACCAGGTGGATGCCCTGGGAGGCCAGCTCACGGGCCACGTCGCAGGGGTCGGGCGGGGTGCAGGTGTCCTCGCCGTCGGTGATCAGCACCACCCGGCGGGTGGTCTCGCCCTTGCCGAGGTCCTCGGCGGCGCCGCGCAGCGCCAGGCCGATCGGGGTGAAGCCGGTCGGCCGCAGGGTCGCGACGGCGGTCTTGGCCTCGGTCTTGTTGGTCCTCCCGACCGGGAAGAGCTGCTTGGTGTCCAGGCAGCCCTGGGCCTTGTCGTTGCCGGGGTAGGTGGCGCCCAGCGTGCGGATCCCGAACTCGGTCTCCGCCGGCAGGGCGTCGATGACGTCGTTCAGGGACTGCTGGGCCACCGAGATGCGGGTCTTGCCCTGGATGTCGGCCTCGCGCATGGAGCCGCTGACGTCCAGGACGAGGTCGACCCGGGGGGCTTCCTTGCCGGCGGCGCCGGCTGATGGTTCGTCGGCATGGGCGGGCAGACCGCTGAGCAGCGCCCCGCCCGCTATCGCCAGGGCGGCCAGCAGGCTGCCGAGCCTGGCCTTCGGTCGTCGTAGTCCGGTATTCACCCGCCGATCCTAGGGATCATCAGTTCGCCGTGGCCAACGTGCGGCGGTGCGCGAACGGGCATCCCCACCGGCGCGAACTCACGGGCGCCGGTGGGTGATCCGGGGCGGGGAGGCGCCGGGGTGCGCCGGTCGCACGGCCGGCCGCCGACGGAGCGTCGGGCAATGCGGGACACACCGGGTGAAAAGTCGATTGATAGGGATTTGCTCGTTAGGGTGACGAGCGGGGAGAGGGCGCCGCACCGGCGTCCACCCCGGCAGACACGTCCGCTTCAGGGGAAGGACCCGTCCGTGAGCAACCTCTTCGCGATCGCCTATCCGGATCTGGCCACCGCCCGGGTGGTGCGCGACGAAGCGGTCGCCCTGCAGAAGCAGCGGCTGATCGAGCTGGAGGACGCGGTCGTCGTCGAGCGCCGCGAGGACGGGAAGATCAAGCTGCACCAGCAGGTCAGCACCACCGGGGCCGGGGCGGCCTCGGGCGCCGTCTGGGGCGGGGTGATCGGCCTGCTGTTCTTCATGCCGCTGCTCGGTGCCGCGGTCGGCGGGGCGGCCGGGGCCGCGGTCGGCGCCACCACCGACATCGGGGTGGACGACGACTTCATGCGCCAGGTCGGGCAGCACCTCCAGCCGGGCACCGCCGCGGTGTTCCTGCTGGTCCGCAAGGCCACCGCGGACAAGGTCGTCCCGGCGCTGGCCCGCCACGGCGGCCGGATCATCCAGACCTCGCTCTCCGCCGAGGCCGAGGCCGACCTGATGGCGACCGTCGAGGCCTCCCGGACGCAGGCCCCGGCCTCCGCCTGACCCGCCCGCGACCCGTCGATCCGCCCGACCCCCGGATCCCGCCGGAACAGCCGCTCACACCGGGGCGGACGGGCCCGCGCCCGTCCGCCCCGGTGACCCCCCGGCGCTCCGGCACCCGTCCCGACGCCCCGCAGCCCCCGACTTCCTGGACGGTCCGTGGCGACACCCCCCGCCGTGACCGGAACCGCCGGCCGATCGCGCCGGACCGTGCCGGCCCGGCGCACCACCGAACTCGCGCTGGTCCTGGCCGCCGTGCTGACCGCGGTGCTCGGCTACGCCGCGGTGGGCCTGACCGTCGACGGCACGGTGCCCGCCGACGCGGGCCGGTACGGGGCCGCGCTCGGAGCGCTCGCGCTGCTGGCGCACGGCACGGTCCGCTGGAAGGCGCCGTACGCGGACCCGCTGCCGTTACCGATCGCGCTGCTGCTGAACGGCGTCGGACTGGTCGTCATCCACCGGCTGGACCGGGCCACCCCGGGCGACGCGGCGCCCGCCCAACTGCTCTGGTCCGCCCTCGGGGTGGGGCTGTTCATCCTGGTGCTGCTCCTGCTGCGGGACCACAAGCGGCTGCAGCGGTACGCCCACGTCGGGGCGCTGGCGGCCCTCGTCCTGCTGGTGCTGCCGGTCTTCTTCCCCCCGGTGTACGGCTCGCGGATCTGGATCACCGTCGGGCCGTTCTCGCTCCAGCCGGGGGAGTTCGCGAAGGTCCTGCTGGCGGTGTTCTTCGCCGCCTACCTGGCCGTGCACCGGGACGCGCTGGCGCTCACCGGGCGGCGGGTGCGGCGGTTCCGGTTGCCGCCCGGGCGGGTGCTGGCGCCGGTCCTGGTGATCTGGGCGGCCTTCGTCGGGGTGCTGGTGCTGGAGACCGACCTCGGCACCTCGCTGCTCTTCTTCGGCCTCTTCGTGGTGATGCTGTACGTGGCCACCGCGCGCACCGGCTGGATCGTCATCGGGCTGTTCCTGGCCGCCGTGGCGGCGGTCGGCGTGGGGTGGCTCTCGCCGCACGTGCACAGCCGGGTCGCCGACTGGCTGGACCCGCTCGGCTCGATCGCCGAGGGGCACGGCGCCAACCAGATCGCCCAGTCGCTGTTCGCCTTCGCCTGGGGCGGCGAACTGGGCGCCGGGCTGGGCAACGGGCACTCGGCGCTGATCGGCTTCGCCGCCAAGTCCGACTTCATCCTCGCCACCATCGGCGAGGAGCTGGGGCTGACCGGGCTGATCGCGGTGCTCCTGCTGTACGCGCTGCTGGTCTCGCGCGGCTTCCGGACCGGGATCGCGCTGCGCGACCCGTTCGGGCGGCTGCTGGCGATCGGGCTGGCGGCACTGGTCGGCCTCCAGGTGTTCGTGGTGGCGGGCGGGGTGCTGGACCTCATCCCGCTGACCGGGATGACCCTGCCGTTCGTCGCCCAGGGAGGCTCCTCGGTGGTGACCAACTGGATCATCATGGCGCTGCTGGTGCGGATGAGCGACGCCGCCCGGCGGCCGGTCCCCGCCCCCGGGGAGCCGGGGTGAGCCGGCGGCGCGGGGGCGGGCGCGGGCGACCGGGGGACGGGGCCCCGGGGCGGCAGGGGCGGCAGGGGCTGCCGGGGATCGCCGTCACCGGGCGCCGGGCCGGCACCTTCTGCCTGCTGCTGATCGTGGCGCTCTGCGCCCAGGCCACCCGGGTGCAGGTGTTCCGGGCCGAGGAGCTCAACCACAACAGCGCCAACCAGCGGCTGGTCATCGAGCGGTACGCGCAGCCGCGCGGCGGCATCCGGGTGGGCGCCGGCACCGTCACCGGCTCCGAGGCCACCGGCGGGCGGTTCGACTTCAAGCGCACCTACACCGACGGGCCGCTGTTCGCCGCGGTCACCGGCTACTCCTCGCAGACCTACGGCAACAGCCAGCTGGAGGGCACCGAGGACGCGCTGCTCTCCGGCACCGACCCCCGGCTGTCGGGCTGGGCGGTGTGGGACGCGGTCGCCCGGCGGCGCAACCCCGGCGGGGACGTCCACACCACCATCGACCGGGCCGCCCAGGAGGCGGCGGTGCGCGGGCTCGGCGGCCGGAAGGGCGCGGTCGCCGCCATCGAGCCGGCCACCGGGCGGATCCTGGCACTGGCCTCCACCCCGTCCTACGACCCCGGGAGCTTCGCCGGCGCCTCGGCCGACGACCAGGTGGCCTGGAACCGGCTGCAGACCGACTCCGACCAGCCGATGCTCAACCGGGCGCTGCGCCAGACCTACCCGCCCGGGTCGGCCTTCAAGGTGGTCACCGCGGCGGCGGCGCTGGAGAACGGGGTGGTCACCGACATCGAGGCGCCGACCGGCGCGCCGTACCCCTACGTGCTGCCGGGCACCGGTACGCCGCTGCCCAACGACACCCCGGCCTGCGACGAGCCCGGCCAGTCGCTGGACACCGCGATGACGCTCAGCTGCAACAGCGTGCTCGGCTACCTCGGGGTGCGGGTCGGCCTGGAGCGGATGGTCGCGACGGCGGAGGCGTTCGGCTTCAACGAGCCCCGGCTGGACACCCCGGTGCGGGCGGCCCGCTCCGTCTTCGACACCCGGATGGACGAGGCCCAGCTGGCGCTCTCCTCGATCGGCCAGTACGACACCGCCGCCACCCCGCTGGTGATGGCGATGGTCGCCGCGGGGGTGGCCAACGACGGCACCGTGATGCGTCCACAGCTCGTGGACCGGCTGACCAGGAGCGACGGCACCACCGTGCGGCTGATGCGGCCCGCCGTGTACCGCCAGGCGGTCGGTCCGGGCACCGCCGGGCAGGTGCGGCGGCTGATGACCGACGCGGTGGAGAACGGCACCGGGCGCGCCGCCCGGATCCCCGGCGCGGTGGTCGGCGGGAAGACCGGCACCGCCGAGCACGGGGTGGACAACAGCGGGACGCCGTACGCCTGGTTCATCGCCTGGGCGGCTCCGGCCGGCTCGGCCGCGGTGCCGCCGGTGGCGGTCGCCGTGGTGATCGCGGACGGCGGGGCGGCGGAGGTGACGGGCGGCGGGCTCGCGGCCCCGGTCGCCCGCGCGGTGATGCAGGCGGTGCTGACCGGGTGAGTGCCGCACCGGCCGCTCCGGACCGCGGTGCTAGCCGGTCGGCGGAAGATCCGCCGTCTGCGAAGTGTCCGGTTTGTGCCTGCTGGTGCGACGGTTCGTACAATGCGCGCGGCGGGACTGTTCGTTTGCGACACTGGTGTTTTCGCGGGGTACTGCCCATCTTTGTTCGGTTGGTCCCCCGATGACACCTTCGGTGTGTCGGGTGACCGGCCGCTCCAACCCTCCCCTGCCCAGAAAGACCCTCCGTTTTGGCCAGCAACACGCTCGGTGCCCGCCTGCTGAGGCGCAAGCCCGTCATCACCCTGATCGCCGAGAGCGAGGGCCGCGAGGGCCTGCCCGCCGGTGCGCCCGAGGAGGGCGGACGTTCCGGCATCCACCTGCGCCGTTCGATCGGGCTCTGGCAGCTGTCCGCGATCGGCATCGGTGCCACCATCGGCACCGGCATCTTCTTCGTACTGACCAGCGCCGTGCCCTCGGCCGGTCCGGCCGTCATCCTGTCGTTCGTGATCGCCGCGGTCACCGCCGGCCTCACCGCGCTCTGCTACGCCGAGATGGCCTCCGCCATCCCCGTCTCCGGGTCGTCCTACTCCTACGCCTACGCCACCCTCGGCGAGGGCGTCGCCTTCGCCGTCGGCATCTGCCTGCTGATGGAGTACGGCGTCTCGGCGTCCGCCATCGCGGTCAGCTGGGCCGAGTACCTCAACAAGTTCTTCGACCTGGCCTTCGGCTTCCAGCTGCCCGAGGCGCTCACCGGCGCGCCCGACGACACCCACTGGTTCAACCTGCCGGCGTTGCTGCTGGTCGCCATGGTCTGCTTCCTGCTGATCCGCGGCGTCAGCGAGTCGGTCCGGGTCAACGCGGCCATGGTGGCCGTGAAGCTGCTCATCCTGCTGCTCTTCGTCTGCGTCGCGCTGACCGGCTTCCGGTCCGGCAACCTGACCCCGTTCATGCCGCTGGGCATCGGCGGCGTGCAGGTCGCCGCCTCCAGCATCTTCTTCTCCTTCATCGGCCTGGACGCCGTGTCCACGGCCGGCGAGGAGGTCAAGAATCCCCGGCGCACCCTGCCGATGGCGATCATCATCTCGCTGGTGGTGGTCACCCTGCTCTACATCCTGGTGGCCCTGGCCGGCATCGGCGCCCAGCCCTGGCAGAAGTTCAAGGGCCAGGAGGCGGGCCTGGCCCAGATCCTCCAGGACATCACCGGGCAGAGCTGGCCGGCCCTGCTCTTCGCGATCGGCGCGATCGTCTCGATCTTCTCGATCACCCTGGTGGTCATCTACGGCCAGACCCGCATCCTGTACTCGATGGGCCGCGACGGCATGCTGCCCAAGCGCTTCGCCGAGCTCTCGCCGCGCTCCGGCACCCCGGTCTGGAACACCATCGTGGTCGGCCTCGGGGTCGGCACGCTGGCGGCCTTCGTCCCGCTGCGGGTGCTCGCCGACATCACCAGCCTGGGCACCCTGATCGCCTTCTCGGTGGTGTCGATCGGCGTGATCGTGCTGCGCCGCACCCAGCCCGACCTGCCGCGCGGCTTCAAGGTGCCGGGCTACCCGGTCGTCCCGGTGCTCAGCGTCGGTTTCTGCGCCTACCTGATCAAGGGCCTGCACGCGGACACCTTCGCGGCCGGCGGGATCGCCCTGGTGCTCGCGGTGGTGGTGTACTTCGGCTACAGCATCAAGCACTCCAAGCTGGAGCGGGCCGACCGGCAGGCCGAGTCCGGCAGCAGGGTCGGCTGAGCGCGGTGCGCCGCCGACGGGGCCGCCCGGGGGACCGCACCCCCGGGCGGCCCCGTCCGTACCGGTCCACACCGCTTGCGCCGACATGGCGACAGCGCACCGCCCCCGGCCATAACCTTCCACCATGGTGAGCACCCGCACGCCCGGCCACTCCCGCCCGCGCGGCCGCTTCACCGGCCGGGGCGCGACCCCGACGACCCCAGCCCAGGCCGTTCCCTCTCCCGCCCCCTCCTCCGTTCCCGCCGCTCCCGCTACTCCCGCCAATCCCGCCACCCGGCGCGGCCGGCTGCGCGGCGACCCGGCCCGCCGGCCGTTCCCCCACCAGCGGGGCGAGAACGGCCCGCCTCCCCCGCGCACCCGGCCGGATCCGGCCGGACTCGCCGCGCACCGCGGCGTCCAGCTGCTCGGCTGCCTGGTCGCCGCCGGCTGGGCGGCCGGCTTCCCGCTCGTCTCCGACCTGCCCAACCAGCGGCTGTGGGGCACCCTCGCCGCCCCCGCCTACCTGCTCGCCGGGCTGCTCTGCGTGGTCCTGCCGCGGCGCCTCGCCGCCCGGGCCGCGGCGGCGGCCGCCCTGCTGGGCGCGGTGCTGGTGCCGCTGGTGGTCCTGGTGCTGCAGGGCCGCCACCAGTCCGAGGTGATGGTGGTCGAGCGCTCCGCGCACCTGCTGTTCAGCACCGGCAGCCCGTACCTGCCGCACCCGGTGGTGGTCACCGACTACAACCCGTACCTGCCGGCGATGTCGCTGTTCGGGGTGCCGCACACCGTCCTCGGCGAGGGCAGCGTCCTGGCGCGGCTGGCCGGGGACGCCCGGATCTGGTTCGCGCTGGCCTTCGTCGCCTGTCTGCTGGCGAGCTGGCGGCTGCTGCGGCCCACCCGGGACCGCGCGCCGCTGCTGCCGATGGCCGTGCTCACCGCCTCGCCGCTGGTCGCGCTGGCACTGGTCGGCGGCGGGGTGGACCTGCCGCTGATCGGGCTCTGCTGTCTGGCCATGGCGCTGGCCGAGCGGGACCGGACGATCGCCGCCGGGCTGGTGCTGGCCCTGGCCGGGACCCTGAAGTGGACGGTCTGGCCGGCGCTGCCGGTGGCCGTACTGCTGCTCTGGCGGCTCTACGGGCGGCGCCCGGCCGCCCGGGCCGGACTGACCGCGCTCGGCGCGGCGTCCGCCGTCCTGGTGCCGTACGTCCTGGCGCGGACCGAGGAACTGCGCGAGCAGGTGGTGCGCTTCCCGCTCGGGCTGACCGCGGTGCAGACGCCGGCCGGCAGCCCGCTGCCCGGCAAGGTGCTGGCCGGGTTCGGGCCCACCGGGCACACCGCCTCACTGGTGCTGCTGACGGTCGGCGGGCTCGGGGTGACGGTCTGGCTGCTGGCCCGCCCGCCGGTCTCCGCGATCGCCGCCGCCGACCTGCTGGCCGCCGGGCTGGCGATCGCCTTCATGCTGGCGCCGGCCGGGCGGTTCGGGTACCTGGCGCTGCCGGCCGTGCTGGTGATCTGGCCCCGGCTGGCCGCCCGGCGGTGGAGCGCCCGCCCCCCGGCGCCGCCGTCCTGCCTGCTGACGCACCCCGGGCCCGCCCTGCCGACGAGACGGTAGGACGGGCCCGGGGCCGGCGTGCCGGGAAGCGTCAGCGGTTGCCGGCGGCCTTGATGATCGAGGCGACGGCGGGACCTGCGGCGTCCACGCCGTGACCGCCGCCCTCGACCTCGGCGGCGACCGCGAGGTTGCCCCGGTAGGCGGTGAACCAGCTGTTGGTGGTGGCGATGCCGGTGGCCTCGGCGGAGCCGGTCTTGGCGCCCGCGTTGTCGGAGATGCCGGCCATCACGTCCTTGGCGGTGCCGCCGGTGGCGGTGGCGGCCATCATCTGGCGCAGCTTGCCGGCGACGTCGGGGGTCATGTCCCGGGCGGCCTTCTGCTGCGGCAGCTCGGCGACCAGGATCGGCTGCTTGAAGCTGCCGCTCTGCACGGTGGCCGTGATCGAGGCGATGGCCAGCGGGTTCATCTGGACCTTGCCCTGGCCGATCGACTGCATGGCCTGCTCGTCCTTGTTGGTGCCGGCGTCCGGCACCACGGCGTCGAAGCTGGGCAGGCCGGTCTGCCAGTTCAGGCCGATGCCGTAGACGTCCTTGGCGGTGGTGGTCAGCGCGCCCGGCTTGAGGCTGGCCAGGCCCTGGTCGATGAAGGCGGTGTTGCAGGACTGCATGAAGTCCTGCTGCAGCGTGTTGTTCGGGAACGGGTCCGGGAACGAGTTCGGGATCTTCTTCGGGTTGCTGCTCAGGACCGGGCAGGGCACCGGGGTGTCCGGGTTGATCCCGGCCTCCAGCAGGGCGGTGGAGGTGAGGATCTTCAGCGTGGAACCCGGGGCGAGCTGGCCCTGGAAGGCCCGGTTCAGACCGGTGACCGGCGCGTTGGCGAAGGCCAGGACCTGGCCGGTGCTCGGCTCGATGGCGACGATCGAGCCCTTCTTGCCGCCCAGGTCGGTCATCGCCTTCTCGGCGGCGGCCTGCAGGGTGGCGTCGAGGGTCAGCTTGAACGGCTTCGGGGGCTTGGGGTCGACGATGGTGAACAGCCGGTCGGGGGTGCCGTTCTGGTCGGCCGGGTTGGTGATCACCACACCGGTGCCGTTGTCGCTCTGGTCCTTGTTCTGGTCCGCGAGGAGCTTGGCGACCTTGGCCTGCGCGGTCGCGATCAGCGGGGTGACCGAGGGGCTGTTCAGCGGCTTGTTGTTGCGGTCCACCACGTTGCCCGCCAGCGGGGGCAGCGGCTGCACGGAGATCGTCTCGCCCGCCGCCAGGTGCGGGTGGATCACCGACGGGGCCCAGTGCACGGCCGGGGTGTTGTCGCTCATCTTCACGACGCCGAGGAAGCCGTTGTAGTCCCAGACCCGGTTGGTGCCCTCGAACTCGGCGCGGGCCTTGAAGGTCATCAGCGTCCCGGTCGGGGCGGCCGGCGTGGCGGCGGCCGCGGGGTCGGTGGCGGTGGCGTCGCCCGGGGCGGCCGGGGTGGTGGCGGGGGCGGTGCTCTTGGCGGGGGAGGGGGTGCCGGTCGCCGAGGCGAAGGCCGCCGCGGTGGCCGGGCCGGCCGGCGCCAGGGTCAGCCCGCTCGGCTTCACCTGGTCCTGGAACGCGGTCAGCGCGGCGGTCGCGGCGGTCGGGTCGTCGGTCAGCGCCGCCGCCTTGGCGAGGTCGCCGGCCGCCCAGGCGTCCAGGAAGTCCTTCAGCCCGGCGGCGGCCTGCTCGGCGGTCGGGGGCTCGGCGACCACCGTGCGCTGCTTCTTGGCGGGTGCCTCGCCCTTGTCGTCCGAGCCGCCGACGAGGCTGTACGCCCCGTAGCCGCCGGCGGCGAGCATGGCGACGGCCACGCCGGTGATGAGGCCGGTCTTCGCGCCATTGCGCATGGTGATGTTCCCCCAAGGGTCAGGCGATCGGGCCGCAGCCGGAGGGAGGCCGGATGCGCGTTCGGAGCCCAGCCTAGGCAGCCGGGCTCCGTGCACCGACGAAGGGACCGGTTGTTGTGACGGTTCTGGTACGTGCCGCACACCACTCCGGTACAGTGCGCCGCCCCCGGCGGCGGCCCGTGCGCCGCCCCGGTGGCCGGGGCGGCGGCGCGGCCGTCAGATCCAGGTGCCGAACCACATCCGCCGGCGCCAGTCCTCCATCGGGATCGTCTCGCCGGTGTACAGGGGGTGGAAGAAGAGGAAGTTCCACATGATCAGCAGGACGATCAGCCCGCCCGCCGCGGCGCCGATGATCCGCCGGTCCCGGGAGGCCCCGGGGGGTCCGAGGACGGCGCCCACCAGCATGGTCACGGCGAGCACCAGGAACGGCACGAAGCAGACCGCGTAGAAGAGGAAGATCGTCCGCTGCTGGTAGGCGAACCAGGGCAGGTAGCCGGCGGCCAGGCCGCAGAGCACCGCGCCGGCCCGCCAGTCGCGCCGGGCCGCCCACCGCCACAGGCAGTAGACCAGGGCGATCACGCCGGTCCACCAGAGCAGCGGGGTGCCGATGCCCAGCACCTCGCGGGCGCACTCGTTCACCGTGCAGCCGGCCGCCCCCTGCTTCGGGGACTCGTAGAAGAAGGAGACCGGCCGGCCGAGCACCAGCCAGCTCCACGGGTTGGACTGGTAGGTGTGCGGGTCGCTCAGGTGGGTGTGGAAGTCGTAGACCGTCGAGTGGTAGTGCCAGAGCGAGCGCAGGCCCTCCGGGATCCACGGGTAGTCGGTGGAGCGGCCGACCGCCCAGTCGCGGCCGTAGCCGCCCTGGTTCGGCACGTTGCTGCTGGCGAACCAGCCCCACCAGGAGGTGATGTAGACGACCACCGAGGTCGCCACGATCGAGACGAAGGCGGGCACCGCGTCCCGGGCCAGCGTCCAGAGGTAGGGGCGGTCGGCACCGGCCAGCCGGCGCGAGCCCACGTCCCACAGCACGGTCAGCAGACCGAAGGCGGCCGCCACGTACAGGCCGCTCCACTTGGTCGCGCAGGTCAGGCCGACGCAGACGCCGGCCGCGATCCGGTACGGGCGCCAGCCCAGGTTCATCCGGCGGGCGAGGACCGGGTCCGGCCCGCCGTCGCCGTGCGCCGCGAGGCGGGCGGCGATCCGGGCCCGGGTGTGGTCGCGGTCCAGCAGCAGGCAGCCGAAGGCGGCGAGGATCCAGAACATCACCACCAGGTCCAGCAGCGCGGACCGGCTCATCACGAAGTGCAGGCCGTCCACCGCGAGCAGCAGGCCCGCCACGCAGCCCAGCAGGGTCGAGCGGAACAGCCGCCGGGCGATCCGGGCCACCATCAGCACCGAGAGGGTGCCGAGCAGCGCCACCGCGAAGCGCCAGCCGAAGGGGTTCATCCCGAACAGCTGGATCCCGGCGCCGATGATCCACTTGCCGACCGGCGGGTGCACCACGTACGAGGGGTTGTTCCGGTACGGGACCGGGTCGCCGGCCATGATCTGCTCGTTGGCGCCGTCCGGCCAGCTGATCTCGTAGCCGCCGTGCCAGAGCGCGTAGGCGTCCTTGGCGTAGTACGTCTCGTCGAAGATGATCGCGTTCGGCGAGCCGAGGCCGCCGAACCGCAGGACCCCGGCGAACAGCGCCACCGCGAGCGGGCCGAGCCAGCCGGACCAGCGGACCAGCCAGGACCACAGCGGCTCCGGCAGGGACAGGCCCAGCCGGAGCAGCAGCGGGGAGGGCGGCACCCGCTTCGGGGTGACGCCCGGGCCGTCCGGCATCGGCGGGACCAGGCGCTCGGCCAGGGTCGCGGCCGGTGCCGGCGCGTAGCCGAAGCGGGTCAGACCGCGCAGCCAGGCGGGGCGCGGCGGGGGTATGGAGCCGTCGTCGGGCTCGCGGGGCTCGCCGGGCCCGGCCTCGGGTCCGTCGGGCCCGCCGCCGCCGTCCGGGTCGCGGGGGCCGGGCAGGGCGGGTGACGGCTGGTCCGTCAGGACCGGCACGCCGACGTCACCCCGCGCGGTGTGGTCTGTACCAGTGGGCGTCTGCGCCGCCGTGTCGCCGTTCATCCGCCACATCGTAGGGGCGCATCGTGAGCCTGCGGAGGGTCCCTCCGAAGGTGCCCGAATCGTCACCAAAAGCGCCCGGCGGCCGGTTGCTGGAAGGATGGGGCCCGTGACAGGAGTACTGGTACTGGCAGGAACCCCCATCGGCGACGTCGCGGACGCCCCGCCCCGGCTGCTCACCGAGCTGGCCACCGCGGACGTCATCGCGGCGGAGGACACCCGGCGGCTGCGCCGGCTCACCCAGGCGCTCGGGGTGACCCCGGCCGGGCGGGTGCTCTCCTACTTCGAGGGCAACGAGGTCGGGCGCACCCCCGAACTGGTCGAGGCGCTGCTCGGCGGCGCCCGGGTGCTGCTGGTGACCGACGCGGGGATGCCGTCGGTCTCCGACCCCGGCTACCGGCTGGTGGCCGCCGCGGTCGCCGCCGGGATCAAGGTGACGGCGGTGCCCGGCCCGTCCGCGGTGCTGACCGCGCTGGCGCTGTCCGGGCTGCCGGTGGACCGGTTCACCTTCGAGGGCTTCCTGCCGCGCAAGAGCGGCGACCGCTCCCGGCAGCTGGCCTCGATCGCCGCCGAGCCGCGCACCATGGTCTTCTTCGAGGCCCCGCACCGGATCGCCGAGGCACTGGCCGCGATGGCGGAGGCGTTCGGCCCCGAGCGGCCCGCCGCCGTCTGCCGCGAGCTGACCAAGACCTACGAGGAGGTCCGGCGCGGACCGCTCGGCGAACTGGCGGCCTGGGCGGCCGAGGGCGTCAAGGGCGAGATCACCGTGGTCGTGGCGGGCGCGCCGCCGGCCGCGCCGCAGGAGCTGACGCCGGCCGAGCTGGCCCGGCTGGTGGCCGTCCGGGAGGAGGCCGGGGAGCGCCGCAAGGAGGCGATCGCGGCGGTCGCGTCCGAACTGTCGTTGCCCAAGCGGGAGGTGTTCGACGCGGTCGTCGCGGCCAAGAACGCGGCCGCGGCCGGCCCCGGCCGGGCGGCCGGCGAACCGTCCTGAAGTGCCCGCGACAAGCCGCTGAGCTGCGGGTACGTACCGTTCGCCGACGATGTGCCGCTCGGCTCGCGGGCGCGTACCGTGGAGAGAAGGCCCCGGGTCAAACACCCGTCGAGCTGAAGCTTCGGTCGAGGTTCCCGGACAGGACCCACCCTTTCGTATAGGGATTCCCAACCTGCCTCCAAGTCTTCACAAGACGGGCATCCCCCGGGGTGTTCCGGGCATTTCCTGGGATGGAAAGACCCAGCCGGGCGAGCGCCCGGCGGGCGCTGGGAGACGGCTATGAGCGAGACGATCGGTAGCCCCCGCGGTGGCAACGCCCTGAGCGACCCCGGCCCGAGCGGCACCGGCCCGAGCGGCCGGACGCACACTCCCGTCGAGACCGTCCGGGAGGCCTACTCCTTCGCGTGCCTGAGCTGCGGGTACGGCTGGGAGCAGGCGTACGACATCGAGCACCACGTGGCCCGGGACGGGCACGTGGTCGTCGAGTACCACGCCAACGGAGTCCGGGTGCCGTCGCCGCTGCTGAAGCCGACCTGCCCGGGCTGCGGCGGCCACACCGTGCGGATCATGCGCGAGGGCCGGGTGGGCGCCGCCGACCAGCCCTGGCAGCACGCCCCCGGGTTCGCCGCGCACGCCGAGCCGGCCGGCGGGCGGGCCGCGGGGACGGCCGGTCCGGCGCGGACCGCCCCGGCGGGCGGGCGCTGGGCGCGGTTCTGGGCGCGGATGCGGGGCTGAGGTCCGGGATCCGGCGGCGGGCCGGGACGGCGGTCCGGGCGGCCCCCGGGCCGCCGTCCCGCGCCCGGCCGTCCGGGGCCGTGCGCGGGCCCGACTAAGCTTGCGGACCATGGCGGCCACTGCAGAGCACAGCACCACCGGGGGCACCACCCCCGCGTACTACGTCACCACCCCGATCTACTACGTCAACGATCGTCCCCACCTCGGCCACGCGTACACCACCGTGGCGGGCGACGTGCTGACCCGCTGGCACCGCCAGCGCGGCGAGAAGGTCTGGTACCTGACCGGCACCGACGAGCACGGTCAGAAGATCCTGCGCACCGCCGAGGCCAACGGCGTCACCCCGCAGGAGTGGTGCGACAAGCTGGTCGAGGAGGCCTGGAAGCCGCTCTGGCAGCATCTGGAGATCGCCAACGACGACTTCATCCGCACCACCCAGGAACGGCACACCGCCCGGGTGCAGGAGTTCGTCCAGGACCTGTACGACAAGGGCGAGATCTACAAGGGCGGCTACTCCGGCCCGTACTGCGTCGGCTGCGAGGAGTACAAGCTCCCCGCCGAACTGCTCGACGGCGCCACCGAGGGCGAGAAGCTCTGCCCGATCCACAAGAAGCCGGTCGAGTGGCTGGAGGAGGAGAACTACTTCTTCCGGCTCTCCGCGTACGGCCCGAAGCTGCTGGAGTTCTACGCCGACAACCCCGGCTTCATCGCCCCCGAGTCGGCCCGCAACGAGGTGCTGCGCTTCGTCGAGCAGGGGCTGCAGGACCTCTCCATCTCCCGCTCCACCTTCAACTGGGGCGTCCCGCTGCCCTGGGACGAGAAGCACGTCCTGTACGTGTGGGTGGACGCGCTGCAGAACTACATCACCGCGGCCGGCTACGGCGCCGACCCGGAGCGCTTCGCCGAACTGTGGCCGGCCTCGGTGCACCTCGTCGGCAAGGACATCCTCCGCTTCCACGCGGTGATCTGGCCCGCGATGCTGATGGCCGCGGGCCTGCCGCTGCCGAAGCGGGTCGTCGCCAACGGCTGGCTGATGGTCGGCGGCGAGAAGATGTCGAAGTCCAACCTGACCGGCATCGCCCCCACCGACCTGACCTCGCACTTCGGCGTGGACGCGTACCGCTACTACTTCCTGCGGGCGATCCCGTTCGGCACCGACGGCTCGTTCTCCTGGGAGGACTTCACCGCCCGGTACACCTCCGAGCTGGCCAACGACTTCGGCAACCTCGCCTCCCGGGTGGCGGCCATGGTCGGCAAGTACTTCGACGGCGCGCTGCCGGCCGCGGCGGCGCCGGGCGAGGCCGAGCGGGCCGTCGCGGAGGGCCTCGCGGCGGCGGTCGGGACCGCCGACCGCAAGATCGGCGAGGAGCTGGACTTCGCGGGCGGCATCGCGGCCGTCTTCGACTTCGTCAAGCAGGTCAACGGCTACCTCACCGAGCAGGAGCCGTGGAAGGTCGCCAAGGACGACTCGGCCGAGGGCCGGGACCGGCTGGCGACCATCCTCTACACCGCCGCCGAGTCGCTGCGGGCCACCGCCGTGCTGCTCAACCCGGTGATGCCGAGCACCGCCGAGAAGCTCTGGGTCTCGCTCGGCGCCGAGGCGGGTCTGGGCCCGCTGGCCGCGCAGACCGTCGCCGAGGCCGCGCAGTGGGGCCGGCTGCCCGCCGGTGCCACCGTCACCAAGGGCGAGATCCTCTTCCCCCGCCTGGAGGAGAAGCCGGCCGCCTGAGGCCGGAGCAGGACGCCCCCGCCCCGGGGCGCGAACACCGTGGCGGGACGACCGAACACCGCGCCGGGACGACCGAACACCGTGGCGGGACGACCGAACGCCGGAGAAGGACGACTGATGCCGAAGAAGGACGACGACCGGTCCACCCCGCCGCCGCTGCCCGCCCCGCTGGCGGTGGCGGTCGCCGACTCGCACACCCATCTGGACATGCAGTCGGGCACGCCCGAGGAGGGCCTGGCCAAGGCCGCCTCGGTCGGGGTGACCACCGTCGTCCAGGTCGGCTGCGACGTGCCGGGCTCGCGCTGGGCCGCCGACCTGGCGGCCCGGTTCGAGCAGGTGCACGCCGCCGTCGCCCTGCACCCCAACGAGGCGCCGCGGATCTTCCTCGGCGACCCCGACGGCTGGTCCGGGCAGCGGCGGGAGCCCGGCGGTCAGGCCGCGCTGGACGCGGCGCTCGCCGAGATCGACGCGCTCGCGGCGCTACCGCAGGTCCGCGCCGTCGGCGAGACCGGCCTCGACTACTTCCGCACCGGGCCGGAGGGCGTGGAGATCCAGAAGGAGTCGTTCCGCCGCCACATCGCGATGGCCAAGCGGCACGGCAAGGCCCTGGTGATCCACGACCGGGACGCCCACGAGGACGTCATCGCCGTCCTGCTGGAGGAGGGCGCCCCCGAGCGGACCGTCTTCCACTGCTACTCCGGCGACGCCGGGATGGCCAAGGTCTGCGCCGAGCACGGCTGGTACCTCTCCTTCGCCGGCCCGGTCACCTTCAAGGCCAACCAGCCGCTGCGCGACGCCCTGGCGGTCACCCCGCTCGACCGGGTCCTGGTCGAGACCGACGCTCCCTTCCTCACCCCGCACCCCTACCGCGGCCGCCCCAACGCCCCCTACCTGATCCCGGTCACGGTGCGCTCGATGGCGGACACCCTGGGTCTGTCCGAGGACGAGCTGGCCGGCGCCGTCGCGGAGAACACGGCCCGGGCGTTCGGGTACTGATCCGGTCGAACGGATGTCGGGTTCCGGAGGAACGATTCGGCACTCGTGACGGCTCCCTAGGCTGGCTAGCATGAGTGCAGTGAGGGAGGTGGCCATGACCGCCATGTCGATCGACGGACCCGTCGAGGATCATCACGACTCGTCGCACCCGCTGTCCCAGCTGCGGACGTACGAGCAGGTCAAGAACCTCGACCTGCCGTTCGATTGGGATCTTGTGGACGGAGTCATCGTGGTCCGGGGGCAGACGAATCAGTGGCACGACCAGGTGCGGGACGAGCTGTACTCGGCGCTCCGCAGTGCGCGGGTCGCGCCTTACGCGGCGAACGTCGAGCGCTGCGTACTGCTGGACGAGGACAACACCACCAAGCCGGACGTCGTGGTGTTCGACAAGACCGGCATCGACGTCTTCGAGCTGGAGTGCCTCCCGCCCGAGGCCGTGGTCCTCACCGTGGAGGTCGTCTCGCACGGGACCCGGGCCAACGACCGCTTCCGCAAGCCCGGGCAGTACGCCGACAAGGGCATCCCGTACTACTGGCGGGTCGAGCGGGGCGTCGACGACCTCCCGATCGTCCACGAGTTCCACCGGGACGAGGAGAAGGGCGTCTACCTGCCGGTCGCCCAGCACGAGGGCGTGCTGCGGACGGCCGTCCCCTACCCCGTGGAGATCGACCTCGCGGCGGTCGTCGAGCTGTGAGGGGGCCGCGCGCCCGTATCCTTGGCGGGTGAGCACCACCGATCCCACCTCTGACAGTCACCTGCTGGGCGCCGCGGACATCCGGGCGCTGGCGGACGCGTTCGGCGTGAAGCCGACCAAGCAGCGCGGGCAGAACTTCGTCATCGACGGCAACACCGTGCGGCGGATCGTCCGGGCCGCGGAGGTGACCGGCGAGGACGCGGTGGTCGAGGTCGGGCCCGGGCTCGGGTCGCTGACGCTCGCGCTGCTGGAGACCGCCCGGCACGTCACCGCCGTGGAGATCGACCCGGTGCTGGCGCGGCACCTGCCGGACACCGTCGCCGCCCGGATGCCCGGCAGGGCCGACGCGTTCGACCTGGTGTTCAGCGACGCCATGCTGGTCACCGAACTGCCCGGGCCGGCGCCGACCGCGCTGGTCGCCAACCTGCCGTACAACGTGGCCGTGCCGGTGCTGCTGCACATGCTCGCCACCTTCCCCAGCATCGAACGCACCCTGGTCATGGTGCAGAGCGAGGTCGCCGACCGGCTCGCCGCCAAGCCGGGCAACAAGGTCTACGGCGTCCCCTCGGTCAAGGCCAACTGGTACGCCGACGTGAAGCGGGCCGGGGCCATCGGCCGCAACGTCTTCTGGCCCGCCCCCAACGTCGACTCCGGGCTGGTCTCGCTGATCCGCCGCGAGCCGCCGAACACCACCGCGAGCCGCGCGGAGGTGTTCGCGGTCGTCGACGCCGCGTTCGCCCAGCGCCGCAAGACCCTGCGGGCCGCGCTGGCCGGCTGGGCCGGCTCCGCCGCCGGGGCCGAGCAGGCGCTCGCCGCCGCCGGGATCGACCACAAGCTGCGCGGTGAGATGCTCACCGTCGAGCAGTTCGCCGCCATCGCCGAGCACAAGCCGGAGTAAGGGTCTTCCAGTGAGCGTCACGGTCCGCGTACCCGCCAAGGTCAACGTCCAGCTCGGGGTCGGCGGACTGCGCGCCGACGGCTTCCACGACCTGGCCAACGTCTTCTTCGCGGTCGCCCTCGGCGACGAGGTGATGGCGACGGCGGGCGAGCCCGGCACGGGCGTCACCCTCAGCTGCACCGGACCGGACGCCGACGCCGTCCCGCTGGACGACAGCAACCTCGCCGCCCGCGCCGCCCGGCTGCTCGCCGACCGCCACGGCCTCGCCGCGCCCGACGTCCGGCTGCACATCGCCAAGGCCATCCCGGTGGCCGGCGGCATGGCCGGCGGCAGCGCCGACGGTGCGGCGGCGCTGGTCGCCTGCGACGCCCTGTGGGGCCTCGGCACGCCGTTCGAGGTGCTGCTGGAGCTGGCCGCCGAACTCGGCTCGGACGTGCCGTTCGCCCTGGTCGGCGGCGTCGCCCTGGGCCGCGGCCGGGGCGAGATCCTGGAGCCGCTGCCCGTCACCGGAAGCTACCACTGGGTCTTCGCGGTCGCCGACGGCGGCCTGTCCACCCCCGCCGTCTTCCGCGAGTGCGACCGCCTGCGCGAGGAGGCCGGCACCGGCTCCGGCGACACCGAGGTGCCCACCCCCGACGCCGACCCCGCCCTGCTCGCCGCCCTCGCCGGCGGCGACGCCGTCGCGCTGGCCGCCGCGCTCGCCAACGACCTCCAGCCGGCCGCCCTGTCGCTGCGCCCCGCCCTCGCCGACACCCTGCGGGCCGGCAGCGAGGCCGGTGCGCTCGGGGCGCTGGTCTCCGGCTCCGGGCCGACCTGCGCCTTCCTGGCCAAGGATGCCGAGGACGCCCGGGCCGTCGCCGCCGCGCTGCGCGCCTCCGGCAGCTGCCGGACCGCGCACGCGACCCACGGCCCGGTGCCCGGCGCCGCGGTGGTCGTGGAGGCGTGACGGGCGGTCGAGCGGGCGGGGACCCGGGGCGGGCCGACTAGGCTGGGAGGCTCCGGGCTCCGCCCGAGCCCGGACCGTCGAACCCAGGAGCGAAGCACACGTGGCCGTCAACCTCGCCACCATCGAGTCCGTCACGAAGGTCTACGGCACCCGGGCCCTTCTGGACGGGGTCAGCCTCGGCGTCAGCGAGGGCGACCGGATCGGCGTCGTCGGACGCAACGGCGACGGCAAGACCACCCTCATCCGGATGCTCGCCAAGCTGGAGGAGGCCGACGGCGGCCGGATCACCTGGTCCGGCGGCCTCCAGCTGGCCGTCCTCACCCAGCACGACTCGCTGGACCCGGCCGCCACCATCCGGCACGAGGTCATTGCCGACCGCGCCGACCACGAGTGGCTCGGCGACGCCCGCATCCGCGACATCATCGAGGGCCTGTTCGGCGGCCTCGACCTGCCCGGGTTCCCCGACGGCCTGGACACCGTCATCGGCCCGCTCTCCGGCGGCGAGCGCCGCCGGATCGCGCTCGCCAAGCTGCTGCTCGGCTCGCCGGACCTCATCGTCCTCGACGAGCCCACCAACCACCTGGACGTCGAGGGCATCGCCTGGCTCGCCCGGCACCTCCAGAACCGCCGCTCCGCACTGGTCTGCGTCACCCACGACCGCTGGTTCCTCGACCAGGTCTGCACCCGGATGTGGGACGTCCAGCACGGCTCCGTCCACGAGTACGAGGGCGGCTACTCCGACTACGTCTTCGCGCGCGCCGAGCGCTCCCGGATCGAGGCCGTCGAGGAGCAGAAGCGCCAGAACCTCGCCCGCAAGGAGCTCGCCTGGCTGCGCCGCGGCGCCCCCGCCCGCACCTCCAAGCCCCGCTACCGGATCGAGGCCGCCAACGCGCTGATCGCCGACGTCCCCGAGCCGCGCGACAAGAGCGAGCTGATGAAGTTCGCCAACGCCCGCCTCGGGCGGACCGTCTTCGACTTGGAGGGCGTGACGGTCAAGGCCGGCCCGAAGCTGCTGCTGGAGAACCTCAGCTGGCAGCTCGGCCCCGGCGACCGGATCGGCCTGCTCGGCGTCAACGGCGCCGGAAAGACCTCGCTGCTGCGGGCGATGCGCGACGCGTACGCCTCCGAGGGCGACGTCCAGCCGACCTCCGGGGTCATCAAGGTCGGCAAGACCGTGCGGCTCGCGTACCTCTCCCAGGAGGTCGCCGAGCTGGACCCGGCCACCCGGGTGCTCCAGGCCGTCGAGCAGGTCCGCTCGCGGGTCGACCTCGGCAAGGGCCGGGAGATGAGCGCCGGCCAGCTCTGCGAGCAGTTCGGCTTCGGCAAGGACAAGCAGTGGACGCCGGTCGGCGACCTCTCCGGCGGCGAGCGGCGGCGGCTCCAGCTGCTCCGGCTGCTGATGGACGAGCCCAACGTGCTGTTCCTCGACGAGCCCACCAACGACCTCGACATCGAGACGCTCAACCAGCTGGAGGACCTGCTCGACGGCTGGCCCGGCTCGATGGTCGTCATCAGCCACGACCGCTTCTTCATCGAGCGGACCACGGACGTGACGTACGCGCTGCTCGGTGACCGGCGGATGCGGATGCTGCCGAACGGCGTCGACGAGTACCTGGAGCGGCGGACCGCGATGGCCGCCGCCGCGGCCGCCGCCGCTTCGGCCGCGGCCGCCGTCTCCGGCGCCTCCGCGCCGGCGGCCGGTGCCGAGGCGCCCGCGCTGTCCGGCGGGGACCTGCGGGCGGCCAAGAAGGAGCTGCAGAAGCTGGAGCGGCAGATCGCCAAGCTGGACGAGAAGGAGTCCAAGCTGCACGCCCAGCTCGCCGAGCACGCCGCCGACTTCTCCAAGGTCGCCGAGCTGGACGCCCAGCTGCGGGCGGTCCGGGAGGAGAAGGAGGAGCTGGAGATGAGCTGGCTGGAGCTGGCCGAGCAGGTCTGAGCCCGGCTCAGGAGCCGTCGGCCAGCAGCGCGTCCAGCTCGTCCGCCGCGCGGCCCAGCGCACTGCGCGCCGGGTCGTGCGGGCGGGTCGGACGCGCCGCCGCCCCGGTCGGCGGACGGTGCGCGCGGGCCGCGGCCGTCAGCGCGTCCAGCGCCCGGCCGACCCGCTCCACCTCCACCGGGTCCGGCACCCGGCCGCCGTACCGGCGCTGCGCGGCGAACGCCGCCACCGCGCCGCTCAGCCGCTCCAGGGCGGCGGTCGCGGGCAGCCACTCGGCGGCCGGGCGCCCGGCCGGGGGCGGCTCGGCGAGCGCCCGCTCCACCTCGGCCCGGGCGTCGGCCAGCGCGCGGTAGGCGGTGCGGCGCAGCCACACCTCGGCGTGGTGGCGGTCGTCGTGCGGTGCGGCGTGCGGTGCGGGGTCCGGGGGCGCTCCGTTCTGCCGGGAGCCGTTCTGGTGCGGGTTGTCCTGGCGCGAGTCGTCCTGGTGCGAGCCGTCCGGCCGGGCGACCGAGCCCAGGTAGGCCTTGAGCGCCGTCGTCGCGGCCACCAGGCGCGGCTCGATCCGGTGCCGGGGCCGCTCGGGCCACAGCAGGTAGCCGAGCAGCAGCACGATCGCGCTGGCCAGCGCGGTGTCCAGCACCCGGGGCCAGAACCCGGCCGCCCCGTCCTGCCCGCCCAGTTGCAGCAGGACCAGCGCCATTGGCGTCATGACGACCGTGTTCAGCCCGTAGTGCGCCGCCGTGGCGTACGGCAGCAGGGCCACGCACAGCGCGGCGATCGCCACCAGCGCCCACGGACCGGGCGCCGGCGCCAGCACCGCCGCCGTCACCGCCACCCCCAGCACCGTCCCGACCGAACGGCTCACCGCGCGCAGGAACACCGAGCCGAGGTCCGGCTTCAGCACGAAGGCGATCGTCATCGGCACCCAGTAGCTCCTGCTCAGCGGCATCGCGGCCGTCACCGCCGCACCGGCCGCCACGCACAGCGCGAGCCGCGCCCCGTACCGCGCGGCGGCGGGCGACACCAGCCGCACCCGCAGCCGCCACGGCTCCGGCGGCGGCACCGGCGCCGTGCCGGGCGCCGCCGTCCGGCCCGCCACGGTGCCGGCGGCCGCGCGCAGCGCCGCGTCCAGCGCCCGCCGGGACGGCGTGTCCGGCGCCCAGCCGGGCACCGCCACCTCGCCGCCACCGCGCTCCACCGCCCGGGCCAGCCGGCCCGGGACGGCGGCGACCTCGGGCGGCACCGGGCGCCGGGCCCAGAGCAGACCGGTGGCGGCCTCGGTCGCGGCGAGCGCGGCCCGGTACATCTCCTGGCCGGGGTGGGGGTGGTGGGTGGGCGGAAGCACGTCCTGCAGCTGGTTCAGACGGTCGGTCAGGAGCCGGCGGGAGGCCGCGCCGCGCGGCGTCCCCAGATCGGCGAGCATCCGGCCGAGCGCGTCGTACGCGGCGGCGAGCGCCCGGGTGGCGGGGTCGGCGGCGGGGGGCCTGCGCCGACGCGGCGGCGGACCGAGCAGCAGGACGAGCGCGGCACCCGCGGCCATCATCGGAGCCCCCGCCCACCACGGGTGCGGCAGCGGCATGCCGCTGCCGAGCGCGGCGGAGACGAGCAGCAGCAGCCCCGCCGCGGAACCCCGCGGCCCCGTCGCGCTCAACGCCCCCGAGACGAACGCCGTCACGGTCAGTGCCGCGCCCAGCGCGGGACCGCCGGCCCCGCCGTGCTGCAACGCGCTGCCCACCAGCATCCCCAGCGCCGAGGCGCCCACGGCGGTGACGATCCGTCGGGCCCGCAGCCGCACCGGCTCGACCCGGTCGTTCATGGTGGCGTGCATCGCGCCGAGCCCGGCGAACACTCCCAGGTCCACCCGGTGCGTCAGCACTCCGGCGGCCAGTGCCAGCGCCATGCCGATCGCGGCCCGCACCATCGGCGCGACCGGTGCCACCGGCCTCGCCGGACGCGCGGCCCGCGCCCACCAGGGGGCGTCTGCGGCGGTGTTGCGGCTCACGTGGGCCATCCGATCCGCGGCGGGGCCGCCGGGCCGGGCCGGTGCTGGACCGGACGGGCAGGGGCGGCCGGGGTCGCTGCTGTGCGACGCTGCGCGGCAGATGAGGACGCGTCCGGGGTGACCGGACCCGGCCAGTCTAACGGCGTCCACCGGACCGGACGTGTCAAGTTCGTACCGATCGCGTACGGGCGGGCCATGGGCCCTGCCGGTCCGACGGGGGCGGTGGCTACGATGAACGAGGCGCCACCCGTCCCGAGGCGTGGACGGTGCGGGGCCGCAGGGTTGAGTAGTTGACGTTGTGTCGCGGTGCGGCGACCTGCGGGGGCGCGCCGCGCACGGGGGAGAGGTGGATTGCTGTGCCAGGCGAGGCTGGACCGGGCGGCGCGGGCTGGGCCGACGGCCCCAACGGTGAAGTGAAGCCGTGGACGCTCGACAACAGTTGGGTCGGTCGCGTGGTCGGCCAGGTCCAGGTCGACGTCAGCGCCACCGCACTGGTGGCGGCGTTCGGCTCCAAGGACGTCAAGATCGAGCTCGACACGCTGACCACATTCAAGAAGAAGGTGGACGCGCTCCTGGCCTCGCTGGAGGGCTCGGAGGCGGCTCAGCACAAGATCAAGGAACAGAAGCTGACCGCGGGCAACCTCGGCACCGGCTTCCACGAGTCCACGGACCTGATGGCGGCGTACGACCGGACCCATGCGGCGATCTCGCAGCTCTCGAAGGCGTTCGCGGAGCAGATCGACAAGATGAGCCAGGCGGTCGCCCAGACGGCGGGCAGCTACGGCAGCAACGAGGAGCACCAGACGACGGCGGTCAACGCGGTCGCGAAGAACGCGGACACCTACACCCCGGCCGCCGGGCCCAACGGGCCGGCGGCGAAGAGCGGTGACTACTGATGGCGCGCGGGTGCGCGGGATCGACCGGAACGGGGGGTAACTGATGGCGGGCGGAACGAACTTCGAGGGCATTAACCATCCGCAGCTCAAGTCGATGGTCGTCGGCAGCGATCCGGCGAAGGTGACCAGCCGTGGCAACCAGCTGAAGGACGCCGGGCGGGTGCTTGACGACCTCAGCCGGGCCCTGGCCGCCCACGTCGGGCAGATCCAGTGGGAGGGGCCGGCGGCCGAGAACTTCAAGACCTGGGCCGGCAACCTGAACAAGTCGGCCTCGATGATCAGCGAGTACTCCAAGGGCGCCGGCGACGCGATGGTCCAGGCCGGTGAGGCCCTGGGCAGCGCCAAGACCGGTGTGCCGGAGGTGCCGACCAAGGACATCGACGTGGTCAAGCGGCACGCCACGCAGCCGTGCCTGAAGCCTTCACCGCTGAGCATCGCCGGCATCGGCAACCCGACGGCGACGACCGACGCGATCATGAAGAAGGAGGACCCGACCTGGGTCTCCTACGCGGAGGCCGCAGCGGCGCAGAAGCGGGTGGACACCGCGCACCAGGAAGCCATCCACCAGATGGAGAAGCTGGGGCAGGCGTACGAGGCGGCGACCGCCAAGCTGAACGGGCTCAAGTTGCCCGAGCTGCCGGGCACCCCCGGCGACGGCCCGAAGGCGGTCGACGGTGGAACCGAGGTTCCGGTCGGGCCGGGTGGTGGATCCTACGGCTCCGGAGGGGGCGGCCGGTCTTCCGGTGGCGGCTACAGCGGCGGGGGCAACGTCCCGGCCGGCGGTGGCGGCTACGGCGGTGGTGGCGGTTCCGTCGTGGCGCCGCGTCCGAGGACGTCGGTGCCGGACGCGCCGCAGACTCCGGGGCGTAGCGTTCCGACCCCGCCGCACGGTGGTTCGGTGCCGCTGCCGGGTGACCCCGGCACGTCCGGGGTGGTGACCCCGCCGACCACGTTCCCCGGCGACCGCCCCAGCACCGGGCTGGACAGTCTGCCTTCGGTGCCGACGCTGCCCGGGCAGACCGGGCCGGTGGGACCGTCCGGCGGTGGGCCCGTGTCTCCCCACCCCCAGGGTGGCGGCCCCGGGTACCCCGGTCTTCCGGGCGGCGGGCCGGGTCCCTTTGCCGGGGGCGGGCCGATCCCGATGGGCGGTACGGGTCCGTTCACCGGCGGGACCGTGCCGCTGAAGGGCGGCGGCGGGGGCTCGGTGCCTCCGAACCGGACCAGCACCTTCGGCGGCGGGAACCTGCCGGCGAAGGGCGGCGCTCCGGTACCGACCAACGGCGGGACCGTGTTCGGGTCGCGCGAGGCAGCCCAGGGGCGGGCCGGAGGGCCCGCCGGCGGGGGCGGCTTCGGCGGTCCGGGCGGAGGCGTGCACCCGGGCGGCGGCTACGGGGGTGGCGTGGTCGGTGGTTCGCGCGGTCGGGGTTACAGCTCGACCGGCGGCGGTGTCGTCGGCGGCGTGGTCGGTGGGGCCAAGGGGCCGGTGGCCGGCGGGGAGTTCACCCCGGGTGGCAGCGGCCTTCGCAGCCGGGCGGCCGCGGCCGGTGCGGCGGCTGCCGAGAGTGCGGCACGGCCGGGCCAGAACGGCATGATGGGCCCGGGCATGATGGGCGGCGGCGCGGGGGAGCGGCGCGAGCGTGAGCGCGGCCGTCGGGCCGACTACCTGCACGAGGACGAGGAGACCTGGACCAGCGGTACTCCGAAGAGCAATCCGGGCGTGATTGAGTAGTCCGGAACGACTGCCCGGCCACGGGGCCCACACCCGGTGGCCGGGCAGTCCTGCACGGGCCGGTGCCCGGGCCCGACGGGGAAAGTGACGAGGGAGCAGTGATGCGGCGGACGAACGTACGTGTGCGTGGGCGGGGGTTCGCCGCGGTGTTGCTGGCTGCGGGCATCGTGGCCGGGCCTGCCGTGGGCCCGGCGGCCGCGGTGGATTCGATCCGGGACCAGCAGTGGCACCTGGACACCATGAAGGCGCCGGAGATCTGGCAGACGAGCAAGGGCCGGGGGATCACCGTGGCGGTGATCGACGGGGGGTTCCGACTCGACCACCCGGACCTGGTGGGTCAGTTCCTGCCAGGAAAGGACATGAGCGGGCTGTCCGGTGGCGTCGGTGTGGACAAGAGCGGCCACGGCACGGGAATCGCCGGTCTCATCGCGGGGTCCGGGAAGGGGATGGCAGGGAAGGGCGCGTACGGTCTCGCGCCTGACGCCAAGATTCTTCCGATCAAGATCAACATCAACGACGACCCGGCGCAGCCGATCGATGCATCCGACTATCTCAAGCAGGTGAGCCAAGGCATCACCTTCGCGGCGGATCAAGGGGCGAGGGTCATCAACGTCTCGTCGGTCGCGGGTTCCTCCGGAGTCTCCACGGGAGACATCGCCGAACTGGAGAAGTCCGTGAAGTACGCCAACGGGAAGGGTGCACTGGTCGTCGCGGGTGCCGGGAACAGCGGGCAGCAGGGGAATCCCGTTCTGTATCCCGCCGCTCTTCCGAGCATCATCGCGGTGGCCGCGGCCGACCGCGCCGGAACGGCCACCGAGGAGTCCGAGCACGGCCCTCAGATCGACATCGCCGCCCCCGGGGTGGACATCTACACGTCGTGTGCCGCGGAATCCGGTTATTGCAAGAAGCACGGCACTTCCGACGCCACCGCTCTGGTCTCCGCCTCGGCGGCCCTTCTCTGGTCGGTTCATCCGGATTGGGCTCCGAACCAGATCGCCAGGGTACTGATCAATACGGCCGGAAAGCCCAAGGACGGCTCGACTCGGACCGACTTCATCGGTTATGGAATCGTCCGTCCTCGCGTCGCGCTGACCACGCCGGGTGATCCGGGGCCGGCCGATGTGAGTCCCCTGGCGGATCCGACCGAGAGCGCGGCGCCGTCGGCACCCGCCGAACCGTCGAGCCCGGTCCCGCCGCCCGCTTCCGCCTCTGCTGCGGTGTTGCCGCAGGAGGGGGCGGGTGAGAAGGAGAAGGAAGAGCCGTCACGGGCGGGGAACGGTCTGGTCGTCGGGGTGGCGGCAGGCGTGGCGGTGCTGGTCGTGGCCGGGGTGGTTGTGGTGATGGTGCGGAGGCGGCGGTCGACCGGGCCGTCCGGTGGTTCCTACGTGAGGTGAGGGGCGGCCCCCGGCGGGTGGGGGCGTGGGGGCCGGGGTGAGCGCGGGTGTCACTCGGGTGGGTGCTGTCGGGGGTGGGGCGGGGTCGCCAGGGTTGGGGGTATGGGTGCGACGGGGCAGATGCGGCGGGCCGCTGCGGCGGCGTTGATCGGTACGGCGATCGAGTTCTACGACTTCTTCATCTACGGCACGGCGGCGGCGCTGGTCTTCGGTGAGGTGTTCTTTCCCGAACTGGGCACGGTGGGAGCGCTGTTGGCGGCGTTCTCGGTGTACGCGGTGGCGTTCCTGGCGCGGCCGCTGGGGGCGGTGGTGTTCGGGCACTTCGGGGACCGGCTGGGGCGGAAGACGACGTTGGTGGTGTCGCTGCTGCTGATGGGGTTGTCGACGGCGGCGGTGGGAGTGCTGCCGGGGTTCGGGGCGTGGGGGTGGTGGGCGCCGGTGGTGCTGGTGGTGCTGCGGGTGTGCCAGGGGGTGGGGCTGGGCGGGGAGTGGGGCGGTGCGGCGCTGCTGGTGGCGGAGAACGCGCCGGCGGGGCGGCGGGGGCGGTACGGGGCGTATCTGCAGTTGGGGCCGACGACCGGGTTCGTGCTCGCCAACGGGGTGTTCCTGGTGCTGCAACTCTGGCTGGACGAGGGGGCGTTCCGGTCCTGGGGCTGGCGGGTGCCGTTCCTGGCGTCGTTGGCGCTGGTGGCGGTGGGGCTGTTCGTGCGGCTGCGGCTGGAGGAGACGCCACTGTTCCGGGGCGGGGCACGGGACGGGGCGCGGGGCGGGGCGGAGCGGGTGCCGGTGGTGGAGGTGCTGCGCGGGCACTGGCGGACGGTGCTGGTGGGCTGCGGGGCGATCACGGTGGGGTACGCGCTGTTCTACCTGACCACCACGTACGCGCTGGCGTACGCGACGACGGGGCTCGGGGTGCCGAGCACGGTGGTGCTGTCGATGCTGCTGGCCGGTGCGGCGGGGAAGGCGGTGACGGTGTGGCTGAGCGCCCGGCGCAGTGACGGGTGGGGCCGGCGGCGGACGCTGCAGGGGGCGACGGGGCTGGCGGTGGCGTGGGGACTGGTGCTGTTCCCGCTGCTGGAGACGGAGCGGCGGGAGCTGATGTTCGTGGCGCTGGCGGGGGCGATGGTGGTGCTGGGGTGCCTGCTGGGGCCGCTGGCGGCGTTCCTGCCGGAGCTGTTCCCGACCCGGGTGCGGTACACGGGGGCGGCGCTGACGTACAACCTGGGCGGGGTGGTGGGCGGGGCGACGACGCCGCTGATCGCGACCAGGCTGACCGAGGCGTACGGGACGGCGGAGCCGGTCGGCTGGTACCTGGCGGTGTGGGGAGTGGTGGCGCTGCTCTGCCTGCGACTGCTGCCGGAGACCGCCGGAACGGACCTGGCGGCGGCGGGTGCGCTGCGCGGTCGGACGGCCGCGACCGATTTCCCAATCGGCCCCCCGGCCGTGTAATGTCTTCCTTGTTCGAGCGAGCGGACCGGGCCGGAAGGCGGGGTCGGGGAGCGCGAACAGGGAACAGGCCCCTATAGCTCAGTCGGTAGAGCGTCTCCATGGTAAGGAGAAGGTCTGCGGTTCGATTCCGCATGGGGGCTCGGTCAGGACCTCCGCCTCCGGGCGGGGGTCCTTTTCGTTGTGCCCGCACGGCCGGGTGGTGGGACGGCCCGGTGAGACGGTCTGGCAGGTCGGGTACGGAATGCGCTCTGATGGAGCGTCATCGGCCGACTTCCCCAGCCGGGCGGGGCTGCGGGCGGGAAGCCGGCCTGGAGGGGTCTCATGGGTGTTCGTCTCGTCGTGGTGGACGACCACCGGCTGTTGGCCGAGGCGCTGGCCACCGCGCTCCAACTGCGCGGTCACCGGGTGCTGGCGGTGGGTTCGCCGGCCTCGTCGGCGGCCGATCTGGTGGCGGGCCGGCGGCCGGAGGTGTGTCTGCTGGGGGTGGCCGCGCCGGGGGAGCCGGGGGCGTTCGACGGCTTGCGGCGGATCCGCCGGGAACGGCCCGAGGTGGCCGTGATCGTGCTCGGGCCGGTCGGTGAACTGCGGGGCGTGGCAGGGGCGTTCGCGTCGGGTGCGGCCGGGTACGTGCCGAGCGACGAGCGGATCGAGGTGGTCGAGCGGGCGATCGCGCGGGCCCGGGCGGGGGAGGCGGCGGTCGCGGTGGAGGTGCTGCGCGGCGCGTTCGACCAGCTGCTGAGGCCGGCCGCCGAACCGGACGACGAGGCGGTGCGGCTGCTGCGGCTGCTGACCCGGCGGGAGGTCCAGGTGCTGGCCAGGATCGCGGACGGCGAGGACACCGCGGCGATCGCGGCGGGGATGCGGATCGCGGCGAGCACGGCCCGCACGCACGTGCAGCGGGTGCTGATGAAGCTCGGCGCGCGGACCCGGCTGGAGGCGGCGGCGGTCGCGGCGCGCACCGGGATGCTGGAGCGGATGGCGCGCGGCTGACCGGCGGGCGACGCGGGGACGACGCGCGGGCGGCGGGCCGTCGACGGGCCGGTGGAGACCGGCGGGAGCGGGCGGGGGAGGGGCCGGAAAGGGTCCCCGGGATGGTCCGGAGCACCCCCGGCGGCCAGGGAGAATAGGCCGCAGTCGTACGTACGTCCCCGATGGCCCGCCGACGGCGGCCCATCGCCCGCTGGAGGTCGCATCATGAGTAAGTACCTGGTCACGGGTGGCGCCGGCTATGTCGGCAGTGTGGTCGCCGCCCACCTGCTGGAAGCGGGACACCAGGTGACCGTCCTGGACGACCTCTCGACCGGCTTCCGCGAGGGCGTGCCGGCCGGTGCCGAGTTCGTCGAGGGCCGGATCCAGGAGGCCGGCAAGGTCCTGGACGCCTCCTTCGACGGTGTGCTGCACTTCGCCGCCTCCTCGCAGGTCGGCGAGTCGGTCGCGGACCCGGAGAAGTACTGGCGCAACAACGTGGCCGGCTCGCTGGAGCTGGTCGCCGCGATGCGCGCGGCGGGTGTGCGCAAGCTGGTGTTCTCGTCGACCGCCGCCACCTACGGCGAGCCGGAGTCGGTGCCGATCGCCGAGACGGCCCGCACCGCGCCGACCAACACCTACGGCGCCACCAAGCTCGCCGTGGACCACCTGATCACCAGTGAGGCCGTCGCCCACGGCCTGGCCGCCGTCTCGCTGCGCTACTTCAACGTGGCGGGCGCGTACGGCGCGTACGGCGAGCGGCACGACCCCGAGTCGCACCTGATCCCGCTGGTGTTCCAGGCCGCCCTCGGGCAGCGCGAGCACATCGCGGTGTACGGCGACGACTACCCGACCCCGGACGGCACCTGCATCCGCGACTACATCCACGTCGCGGACCTGGCCGACGCGCACCTGCTGGCGCTGGACGCCGCCAAGCCGGGCGAGCACCTGATCTGCAACCTGGGCAACGGCAGCGGCTTCTCGGTCCGCGAGGTGATCGAGTCGGTCAAGCGCGTCACCGGCCGGGAGATCCCGGTCGTGGTCTCCGGCCGCCGCGCCGGCGACCCGGCCGTGCTGGTGGCCTCCGCCGAGCGGGCCCACCGGGAGCTGGGCTGGACCCCGCGCCGGCCGAACCTGGACGACATCGTCGCCGACGCCTGGAAGTTCACGCTGGAGAAGAACGGCCTGTAGGCCCGCCGGCCCCTCCGGTCCGCCGAGCGCCGCCCCCTTCCGTCCGGACGGAAGAGGGCGGCGCTCGGCGTTTCCGCCCTCGGCGTTTCCGCCCTCGGCGTTTCCGCCCTCGGTGTTCCGGCGACCGGCGCTCACCGGAGGCGGAGCGGCCGATGGCATCAAGTCGGGCCGGATTCGCACCTCCTGACGAAACTTCACCGAATCCCCACCGAGTCGGCGCGTACCCCGTACGCTGAATTCCGGTACCGGTGGGGGCCGGCACCGCGGTCCTTCCGGATGCCCGGGAGGCGGCCGGCGCAGGACGCGCCCGGACGGCGGCGGCGGGACGTGGGGCGCGCCGTCCCGGACGAGCCCGGAGCTGAGCAGGGGGGAAGTGACGATGGGGCGGATCCGCGTCCTGGTGGTCGACGACCACCGGATCTTCGCCGAGGCACTGGCCGCGGCACTCGCCGCCGAGCCCGACGTCGAGGTCGGCGCGGCGGGCAGCGCGGCCGCCGCGGAGCGGGCGCTGGAGCGCGCCGCCACCGAGGGGCGGGCGTTCGACGTGGTCCTGGTGGACGCCGATCTCGGAGTGGCCGAGGGCGGGTCCGGGGCCGCGCGCAAGCCCCGCCAGCCGGGTGCCGATCCGCCCGACGCGCTGCGCCGCCGCCCGGCCCCCGCGCTGCCGTCCCCCCGGCGTCCCCCGGCGGCCCCGGCCACCGGCCCGGCCGGTTCCCCCGGCGGCGCGGCCCGGCACCCGGCCGCGCGCCCGGCCGGCCCGTACCCGGCGGAACCGCACCCCGCGACGGCGGCCCCGTCCGCTCCCCACGCGCCCCCGGCGGCCTCCTCGTCCGCCGCCCCGGTCCCCGACGGCATCACCCTGCTGGCCCGGGTCCGCCGTCACCACCCCGGTCTGCGGGCGATCGTCCTGGCCACCGCCGACGACCCGCAGCGGGCCGCCCGCGCCCTGCACGCCGGGGCCACCGGCTGGGTGGCGAAGGAGAGTTCACTGGCCCGGCTGCTGGCGGTGATCCGGGGCGTGCTGCGGGACGAGACCCACCTGCCGCCCGCGCTGCTCACCGGGGTGATCCGCGAGCTCACCACGGCCCGCCGGGACCGCACCGAGAGCGAGCGCCTGGTCGACACGCTCACCCCGCGGGAGAAGCAGATCCTTCGCTGCATGGTCGCGGGCCTCGGGCGGCAGGCCGTCGCCGAGCGGCTCTACCTCTCCCCGCACACCGTCCGCACGCACATGCAGAACGTCCTCGGCAAGCTCGGGGTGCACTCCACCCTGGCCGCCGTCGCGGTGGCCCGCCGGGCGGGCGTCAGCCCGTCCGAGCTCGTGACTCCCGCCGTCCCGTCGTCGGTCGCCACGTCCACCGCTCCGGGCGCCGGCTGATCAGCCCGCCCGTCGTACCCGAACACGGCCCGGGCCCTCGGGCCCGCCGGGCGGGGGCCCTGCGGCGTGCGGACGGGGGCGCGGGCGGCGCCGCCGGCTACGGGATGTTGTCGAACGGCGCGACCAGCTGCCGCAGCAGACCGGCGAGCTCGCCCTGCTGGGCGGAGGTCAGCTGGGCGAGCAGTTCGCGCTCGTGCGCGAGCAGCCCGGCGAGCGCCTGGTCGGCGCGGTCGCGCCCGTCGTCGGTGAGCCGGACGAGGACGCCGCGCCGGTCGTCCGGGTCGGGCAGCCGCTTGACCAGGCCCTTGCCGGTGAGCCGGTCGATCCGGTTGGTCATGGTGCCGGAGGTGACCAGGGTCTGGGTGAGCAGCTGGCCGGGGGAGAGCTGGTAGGGGGAGCCGGCCCGTCGCAGCGCGGTCAGGACGTCGAACTCCCAGGGTTCGAGGCCGTGCTCGGCGAAGGCGGTCCGGCGGGCGCGGTCGAGGTGGCGGGCGAGCCGGCTGACCCGGCTGAGCACTTCGAGCGGTTCCACGTCGAGGTCGGGGCGCTCTCTGCGCCATGCTGCGACCAGCCGATCGACCTCGTCCTCCATGACGATCAGTGTATCGGGGGTTGTGTCGATGTGAAGTCTCTTGACATCGAGAAATCCAGTACCGAAGCTGGCATGGATATCTTGATGTCGAGATACTTTGGGAGGCCCCCGTGCCCGCTCCCGTCTGGGACCCCGAGCAGTACCTGCGCTTCGCCGACGAACGGACCCGGCCGCTGCACGACCTGCTCGCCCGGGTGCCCGCCGTCCCCCACGAACCCGCCCCGACCGTCCTCGACATCGGCTGCGGCCCCGGCAACTCCACCGCCGTCCTGCGCGAACGCTGGCCCGCCGCCCGGATCACCGGGGTCGACAACTCCGCCGAGATGCTCGCCGCCGCCCGTGCCGACGGCGAGCCCACCGCCGACTACCTGCTCGCCGACGCCGCCGACTACGACCCGGCGGAGGCGGCGCCGGACGCCATCGTCTCCAACGCGACCCTGCAGTGGGTCCCCCGGCACATCGAGTTGCTGCCGCGCTGGGCGGAGGCGCTGGAGCCCGGCGGGGTGATCGCCTTCCAGGTGCCCGGCAACTTCGGCTCGCCCAGTCACACGGCGCTCGCCGCACTGCGCCGCAGCCCCCGCTGGCGGTCCGTCGTCGGCGAGGACGCCACCCGGTCCGGCGTCCACGAGCCCGCCGCCTACCTCGACGCGCTCGCCGCCGCGGGCTGCGCCGTCGACGTCTGGGAGACCACCTACTGCACCCTGCTCACCGGGCCGGACCCGGTGCTGGAGTGGGTCAAGGGCACCGCCCTGCGGCCCGTCCTCACCCGGCTCGGCGACGGCGCCGAGCGGGCCGCCTTCCTCGCCGAGTACGGGGCGCTGCTGCGCGAGGCCTACCCGGCCGGGCCGCACGGCACCGTCTTCCCGTTCCGCCGGATCTTCGCCGTCGGCGTGAAGCGGGCCTGAGGCGCGCCGCGCCCCGGCGGCGCTCAGGCCTTGCGCTCGCCGACCAGCTTGGGGTGCCGCTCCATCCCCTCCAGGCCGTGCCAGGCCAGGTTCACCAGGTGGGCGGCCACCTCGGCCTTCTCCGGCTTGCGCACCTCCAGCCACCACTGGCCGGTCAGCGCGACCATCCCCACCAGCATCTGCGAGTACATCGGGGCGAGGCGCGCGTCGAAGCCGCGCGCCTTGAACTCCAGGCCGAGGATGTCCTCCACCTGGGTCGCGATGTCGCTGATCAGCGACGCGAAGGTGCCCGTCGACTGGGCCACCGGGGAGTCCCGCACGAGGATCCGGAAGCCGTCGGTCGAGGTGTCGATGTAGTCCATCAGCGCGAACGCCGCCTGCTCCAGCAGCTCGCGCGAGTGCCCCCCGGTCAGCGCCCCGGTCACCATGTCGAGCAGCAGCTGCATCTCGCGGTCGACCACCACCGCGTAGAGCCCCTCCTTGCCGCCGAAGTGCTCGTACACCACCGGCTTGGACACCCCGGCCCGCTCGGCGATCTCCTCCACCGAGGTGCCGTCGTAGCCGCGCTCGGCGAACACCGTGCGGCCGATCTCCAGCAGCTGCTCCCGGCGCTGCTTGCCGGTCATCCGCACCCGGCCACCCCGCCGGCGCGGCGCCGGCGCAGCGTCGTCCGGCCCGGCGGCGGCACGCGGACGGGCCTGCGCCGGACCGGGCGCGGCGTCCGTCCGCGTGCTCTGGTGGCCGCCTGTGCTGTCTGCGCTGCTCCCGTTCACCCCTACATCATGCTGCAGGCGCGCCCTCATGCGGCGCGGCGGGCGGCGATCCGCTGCGCGTCCGGCCAGCGGACGTCCCGGACCCAGCCCGCCAGCTCGAACCAGCGGATCAGCCGGGCCGAGGAGTCGATCTGGCCGCGCAGGACGCCGTGCCGGGCCGAGGTGGGGTCGGCATGGTGCAGGTTGTGCCAGGACTCGCCGCAGGAGAGCACGGCCAGCCACCAGACGTTGCCGGAGCGGTCCCGGGAGCGGAACGGCCGGCGGCCGACCGCGTGGCAGATCGAGTTGATCGACCAGGTGACGTGGTGCAGCAGTGCCACCCGGACCAGCGAGCCCCAGAAGAAGGCGGACAGCGCGCCCTGCCAGGAGAGCGTGACCAGCCCGCCGACCAGCGGCGGCAGCAGCATCGACAGGGCGGTCCAGAGCCAGAACAGCCGGGAGATCCGCCTTATGGCCGGGTCGCGGACGAGGTCCGGCGCGTACTTGAGCTGCGGGGTCTGCTCCTCGTCGAAGAGCCAGCCCATGTGGGCCCACCACAGGCCCTTGAGCAGGGCCGGGACGCTCTCGCCGTAGCGCCAGGGCGAGTGCGGGTCGCCGTCCTTGTCGCTGAACCGGTGGTGCTTGCGGTGGTCGGCCACCCAGCGCACCAGCGGTCCCTCGATCGCCAGCGAGCCGGCCACGGCGAGGGCGATCCGCAGCGGGCGGTTGGCCTTGAAGGCGCCGTGGGTGAAGTAGCGGTGGTAGCCGACGGTGATGCCGTGGCAGGTGAGGAAGTACATGACGGTGGCGATCGCGACGTCGGTCCAGCCGAGCCCCCGGCCCCAGGCCACCGGGACGGCGGCGACCAGGGCGGCGAAGGGCACGGCGATGAACAGCGCGAGCGCGATCCGCTCGGCGGCGCCCTGGCGCTCCCCGCCCCGGGTGGCGGAGAGCTGCTGCGGGGAGGACTCCGGGGCGGGGGAGGTGGACGGGGCGGGGGCGTCGGGTCCGGGGGCGGAGGAGTCGAGGGGGCGCGCGGAATCGGCGTGCGCCTCGCCGGCCTGGATGGTCATGGGCGTCCCTTGAGGGGGGAGAGGACGGAAGCTACGTTGGCGTAACCTACGGAATCGTAGGTTGCGCTCCGCCACCGAGGGAATACGCCGCCGGGCGGCGCTTGAGTGAATTCACCCGACTGGATGGATGACATTCGGATCCCGGCGGGGCCCCCGGTGGGCCGGGCCGAGGAGGTAGATGTGACGGCCCATACCCCGTACTCTTGGCGGAGCGCGCCCCCCGGAACGGGAGCGGATGCGCCGGTCCCGGATCGTCTAAGGGCAGGACAGCTGGTTTTGGTCCAGCTTATGGGGGTTCGAATCCTCCTCCGGGAGCCATCTGCGGGCCGGTCGGCCCGGGCCGGTCCGCGGTCGACGCGCGGCGGCCCCCCGGGGGCGGAGGAGCGGCCATGCTCCGCGCACTATCCTCGAAGCGGCCAGGGCGCTGACGTGCGGGTCCCGTCGCTGGCTGCTCTGCCCTCCCCCGTGTCACCGAATGAGGAGCCTCCCCCCGTGAGTGCCAATTCGCCTGCCGCCGTTGTCGTCCTCGCCGCCGGCGGTGGCACCAGGATGAAGTCGAACAGCCTCCCGAAGGTGCTGCACGAGGTGTGCGGGCGGTCCCTGGTCGGCCACGCGGTGGCGGCGGCGGAGGAGTTGACGCCGGACCAGCTGGTCGTGGTGATCGGGCACATGCGGGAGAAGGTGGCCGACCACCTGGCGGCGCATCACCCGGGCGCCCGCGCCGTCGTCCAGGAGGAGCAGAACGGCACCGGGCACGCGGTGCGCACCGCGCTGGAGGCGCTGGCCGCCGACGGGGTCGAGCTGGACGGCACGGTGATCGTCACCACCGGCGACGCGCCGCTGCTGACCGGCGGGACGCTGGGCGCGCTGGCCGCGGCCCACACCGAGCAGGGCAACGGCGTCACCGTGCTGACCGCGGTGGTGCCGGACCCGTTCGGCTACGGGCGGATCCTGCGCGACGAGGCGGACGGCGCGGTCGCGGCGATCGTCGAGGAGAAGGACGCCTCGGACGCCCAGCGGGCGATCGACGAGATCAACTCCGGGGTGTTCGCCTTCGACGCCAAGCTGCTGGCGGACGCGCTCGCCGAGGTCACCACGGACAACTCGCAGGGCGAGGAGTACCTGACCGACACCCTGGAGATCCTGCGCCGGGCCGGGCACCGGGTGGGCGCCGTGGTCGCCGACGACTACCGCGACATCCTCGGCATCAACGACCGGGTGCAGCTCGCCCACGCCCGCCGGCTGCTGAACGACCGGCTGCTGGAGCGGGCGATGCGGGCCGGCGTGACCGTGGTGGACCCGGCGACCACCTGGTTCGACGTGCAGGTCTCCTACGAGCCGGACGCGGTGGTGCTGCCCAACACCCAGCTGCAGGGCTCCACCCACCTCGGCGAGGGCTGCGAGGTCGGCCCGAACTCGACGATCAAGGACACCCGGATCGGCGCCGGGGCCCGTGTGAGCAACACCACGGCGGACCGCGCCGAGATCGGCGACCACGCCGCCGCCGGCCCGTACGCGTACCTGCGCCCGGGCGCCCGGCTGGCCCGCAAGGCCAAGGTCGGCACCTACGTCGAGGTGAAGAACTCGGAGCTGGGCGAGGGCGCCAAGGTCCCGCACCTCTCCTACATCGGCGACGCCACCATCGGCGAGGGCAGCAACGTCGGCGCCGCCTCCGTCACCGTGAACTACGACGGGGTCAACAAGCACCGCACGGTCATCGGTGCGCACTGCCGTACCGGATCCGACAACATGTTCATCGCGCCGGTCACGGTGGGCGACGGCGCCTACACCGCGGCCGGTTCGGTGATCGCCAGCGACGTTCCGCCCGGCGCCCTCGGCGTCGGCCGGGCCCAGCAGCGGAACATCGCCGGCTGGGTGCAGCGCAAGCGCGCGGGCACCACGTCCGCGCAGGCCGCACAGGCCGCGACGGAGCGCGACGAGCGGTCCGCGACGGAGGCCTGAGCCGGCGGGCGGAGGTCCGGCGGACGGTCCCGAGGCGGACGGTTCGCGAGCGGGCGCGTAACCTTGGGGTCATACGTGCGCCATTGGGCCTACCGCCCGTGTCCAGGCGTACCGACAATTCCCCGACCCCTCTCGCCGGCTGGCGGACGCCTGCCCGCGGTACGGACGGGATCGGCGTCAGCAACGCGAGGAGACGGTGGCAGTGAGCGGGATCACGACGTCGGGCGAGAAGAAGCTGAAGCTCTTCTCCGGCCGTGCCCACCCGGAGCTGGCGAAGGAGGTGGCCGCGTCGCTGGGGACCGAACTGGTTCCGACCAAGGCCCTGGACTTCGCCAACGGTGAGATCTACGTCCGCTTCCTGGAGTCGGCCCGCGGTGCCGACTGCTTCGTGATGCAGAGCCACACGGCTCCCATCAACCAGTGGATCATGGAGCAGCTGATCATGATCGATGCTCTGAAGCGGGCCTCCGCCCGGAGCATCACCGCGATCCTGCCGTTCTACGGGTACGCCCGCCAGGACAAGAAGCACCTGGGCCGCGAGCCGATCTCGGCCCGGCTGGTCGCCGACCTGCTGCGCCAGGCGGGCGCCGACCGGCT
Organism: Kitasatospora sp. NPDC058115; assembly: GCF_042884635.1. Lineage (NCBI taxonomy): Bacteria > Bacillati > Actinomycetota > Actinomycetes > Kitasatosporales > Streptomycetaceae > Kitasatospora > Kitasatospora sp. NPDC058115. The sequence goes on along the minus strand of NZ_JBHVTL010000038.1, from coordinate 12,627 downwards.
GATGGCCGTGGACCTGCACACCGCGCAGATCCAGGGCTTCTTCGACGGCCCGGTGGACCACCTGTTCGCGCTGCCGCTGCTGGCCGACTACGTGGGCGAGCGGGTCGACCGCGGCAAGCTCACCGTGGTCTCCCCGGACGCCGGCCGGGTCAAGGTGGCCGACCAGTGGTGCGACCGGCTGGACGCGCCGCTGGCGATCATCCACAAGCGCCGCGACATGACCCAGGCCAACACCATCCTGTCGGCCGAGGTCGTCGGCGACGTCAGGGACCGGGTCTGCGTCCTGGTCGACGACATGATCGACACCGCCGGCACGATCTGCGCCGCCGCCGACGCGCTGTTCGAGGCCGGTGCCGCGGACGTCCTGGTGGCCGCCACCCACGGTGTGCTCTCCGGCCCCGCCGCGGACCGCCTGAAGAACTCCCGGGTCAGCGAGTTCGTGTTCACCAACACCCTGCCGACCCCGGCCTCGCTGCAGCTGGACAAGATCACCACGCTGTCGATCGCCCCGTCCATCGCCGCCGCGATCCGCGAGGTGTTCGAGGAGGGCTCGGTCACGAGCCTCTTCGAGGGCGTGCACTGACCAAGCCCCGTGTGCGCGGCCCCGGTTCCCAGCGGACCGGGGCCGCGGCCGATTTCGCGAGAGGGCGCCGCTCCGGTTAGACTCGTGAAACTGCTCGGCGAGGGATGCCGTGTGCCCGCTCCGCGGGTGCCCGCTCCGTGATCGACGCGCTGCCGGCTCCGGAATCCCGGGCCCCGGCAGAGGTCGTGCGCCGCCGAGTGACCCCCGAACGTTATGAGGGTGTGGTCCCGGCGGTTTTTCGCGTTGCCTGCACCCCCGCGCCAGCTTTCACGAGGAGTGCAGTCGTGTCCGAGATCCGCCTTGCCGCCGAGACCCGTACCGAGTTCGGCAAGGGTGCCGCCCGTCGCGCCCGCCGTGCCGGCTTCGTCCCCGGTGTCGTCTACGGTCACGGCCACGCGCCGGTTCACCTGAACCTGCCCGGCCACGACCTGATGATGGCCCTGAAGACCCCGAACGCCCTGCTGGTCGTGCCGATCGAGGGCAAGGACGAGTACGTGCTGCCGAAGGCCGTCCAGCGCGAGGCCATCAAGCGCACCATCGAGCACGTCGACCTGCTGCTGGTCAAGCGCGGCGAGAAGGTCACCGTCGAGGTTCCGGTCCACACCGAGGGCGAGCTGGCCCCGGGCGGAAACCTGCTGGAGCACGTCCTCCAGGCCCTGCCGATCGAGGCCGAGGCCACCCACCTGCCCGAGGCCGTCACCGTCTCGGTCGAGGGCCTGGAGGCCGGCGCCTCGGTCCACGCCAAGGACATCGCCCTGCCGAACGGCGTCTCGCTGGCCGTCGAGGCCGACGCCGTCGTGCTGCAGGTCATCGCCGCCCAGGCCGCCCCGGCCGAGGAGGAGGCCGCCGAGGCCGAGGCCGGCGCCGAGGCCTGAGCCTCTCGCACAGTCCGGACCGCTGCCCCGGTCGCTCCCGCTGGAGCGGCCGGGGCAGCGGCGTGTCCGGGATGATGGCGGTGAACATGACCACGAGGAGCGGTGGGATGAACGACGAATCGTACGAGGGGCCCTGGCTGGTGGTGGGGCTGGGCAACCCCGGGGAGCAGTACGCCCGCAACCGGCACAACATCGGGTTCATGGTGGTGGACCTGCTGGCCGCGCGGATGGGCGCGAAGTTCAAGGCCCACAAGAGCCGGGCGCAGGTCGCCGAGGGGCGGCTGGCGGGGCGGCGGGTGGTGCTCGCCAAGCCGCAGTCGTTCATGAACCTCTCCGGCGGCCCGGTCACCGCGCTGCGCGACTTCTACAAGGCGCCGGTCTCCGCGCTGGTGGCCGTCCACGACGAACTGGACATCGACTACGCGGCGCTGCGGCTGAAGCTCGGCGGCGGCGACAACGGCCACAACGGGCTGAAGTCCATCACCAAGTCGCTCGGCCCCGAGTACCACCGGGTGCGGTGCGGGATCGGCCGTCCGCCGGGCCGCATGGAGGTCGCGGACTTCGTGCTGAAGGACTTCTCCGCGACCGAGCGCAAGGACCTGGAGTGGTTCGTGGACCGCTCGGCGGACGCGGTGGAGGCGCTGCTCTCCGAGGGCCTGGAGCGGGCCCAGTCGTCGTACAACTCCTGACGTGCGGTCAGGGCCGCCCGCGGGGGAAGGGCGGTGGTCCGGCTGCGCAACAGTCGTACAACTCTTGGTCGGCCAAACCTGAATACCTGTGAGAAACCTGTGCGGATCGGATAGCGTCGGGCCAGTACGCGAACGGGTTGGGGAGTTCTCGATGCGGAGTTTGCGGCCGGTCCGGCGCCTTCGGCGGATCCGGGTGGTGCGGCTGGGGAAGCTCGGACGACGGGTGGGCACGGCGGGTGCGCTGGGCACCGCGGGCGCGCTCGGCGCTGCCGGGATGCTGCTGGGCGCGGCCGGTGCGGCGCACGCCGACCCGATCGCGGAACCCGATCCGGGTGTGGTGTCCCCGGAGCCCGTCTCGGCGCAGCTCGGTCCGGTGCTCGGCAGTTCGGTCGGCGGTGACGCGGGCCTGCTGGCCGTCGGCGGCGGGCTGGTCGTGGCGGCCGGCGGCGCGGCCCTGTGGGTCAAGCGCCACCGCGCGGGCGCCGCGGGGGAGTGAGGGCGCGATCGTGCCGCAGGGGCCGGGGACCGAGCTGATCGGTCCCCGGCCCCTCCGGTTTTTTTCGCCGGACGTGTCACCCGTTTCCGTCCGCCGGTGCGTCTGGTTGGCATGAAGCGCGAATCGATGCGGCCGGGGGGCTTCACCGGAGACGCCCGGCGGGACGATCCGTTCGACGAGTTCGTCGCGGCGCGGTACCAGGCGCTGCTCCGCGGCGCCTTCCTGATCACGGGGGACATCCACGACGCGCGGGACCTGCTGCACGACGCCCTGTCCCGGGTGTACGTGCGGCGCGGCGCGATCCGCGAGCCGGGCGCGGCCGAGGCGTACGTCCGCCGGGCGATGGTCCGCACCCACGTCTCGCGCTGGCGGCGCACCCGTCGCGAGGTGCTGACGCCGCTGCTGCCGGACTCCCCGGTGGCGGCGGCGGACCCCCGGGACGAGGAGCTGGAGGCGGCGCTCCGGTCGCTGCCGCCCCGTCAGCGGACGGCGGTGGTGCTGCGGTACTACGTCGACCTGCCGGTGGCCCAGGTGGCCGAGGAGCTCGGCTGTTCGACCGCGACGGCCAAGACCCACCTGGCACGCGCGATGAGGACGCTTCGGCAGGAGCTGGCACCGGTACGGGAGATGGTGTGTCATGAGGGGTGAGGGGAGGGGACCGGAGCCGGACGCGTTCGAGGAGGAACTCGTCGTCCGCCTCGACGCCCGGGCGGGGCAGTTGTCCGGCGGCCGGCCGCCGCTGGCGGAGCTGCGGAGCGCGGGACGGCGCCGGGCCCGTCGCGGGCTGCTGCGCCGGGTGGCCGCGGGGGCGGTGGTGCTGCTGGTCGGGGTGGGGGCGCTGACGCAGCTGGAGTCCTTCGCGGGCGCCGGGCGGCCGGTGCCGGCCTGGGGCGGCGAGAGCGGACCGGAGGACGACGACCCGGGCGGGCGGTCGGGCATCTGCCGAGGCGGGCCCGCCTCGCTGCGCGAGTACACCTGGGAGCAGATCCACGGCCTGGCACCGACTCCCCCGCTTCCGTCCGGCGACGACGGGTCGTGGGACACCCCGGCCCCGGAGATGACCTCCAAGCTGGAGCAGATCATCCGCCGCAGCCTGGTGGTGGCCAACGCGGTCAGGCGGTTCGGCGAGCGGATGTACCCGGATTCCTGGTTCGGCGCCTGCAGCGACTGGACGACCAACACGGTCTACGTGATGCGGGCGCCGGGGAGCGACCTCGACATCGCGCTCGCGAAGGCCGTCCCGCACTCCGGCGTCACCCTCAAGTTCGTGGACGTGGCCCGTTCGCGGAAGTCCTACGAGGCCGTGGCGGAGCGGATCAAGTCCACGGACGCCGGCTACTGGGCCCAGCGGAACGTGACGATCACCGACGTCTGGATCTCGCCGGACGGTGCCGGGCTGATCGTCATCACCCAGCAGGTCGAGGCGGCCCGCGCGCAGATCCTGGCCCGGTACGGGGCGGGGCTGGTGATCGAGGTGAGACCGCGCTACTGACCGGGGAGGGGAGAGGACTTCATCGGGGCGGGCCGGATCCGGGGGCGGTCCGGAACGGGGGAGGGCCCCGCGACGCGTGCAGACGCGTCGCGGGGCCCTGGGGCGTCCGGGGGTGCCGGTCAGCCGGTGTTGCGCAGGCCGGCGGCGATGCCGTTGACGGTCAGCAGCAGCGCCCGGGCCCGCAGCGGGTCCTCCTGGCGGCCGGTGGCGACTTCCTCGCGCTGCCGGCGCAGCAGCGCGACCTGGAGGTAGGAGATCGGGTCGAGGTAGGCGTCGCGGACCGCGAAGGTCTGCTTGAGCACCGGGTTGTGCTCCAGCAGCTCGTTTTCCCCGGTCAGGCGGAGCACCTCGCGCAGGGTGAGGTCGTGCTCGGCCTGGATCTGCTCGAAGACGTGGTGCAGCTCGTCGGGCACCAGCTGCTCGACGTAGTGGCGGGCGATCCGCAGGTCGGTCTTGGCCAGCGTCATGGCGACGTTGGACAGGAAGTTGCGGAAGAAGTGCCACTGGCCGTACATCTCGTCGAGCACGTCGCCCAGGCCGGCCTCGCGGGCGGCGGCCAGGCCGGCGCCGACGCCGTACCAGCCGGGGACGATCTGGCGGGACTGGGTCCAGCCGAACACCCACGGGATGGCCCGCAGGCCGTCCAGGCCGGCGCCGGAGTCGGGGCGGCGGGACGGGCGGGAGCCCAGGTGCAGCGAGGCGAGCTGGTCGACCGGGGTGGCGGCGAAGAAGTACTTCGGCAGGTCGTCCTGCTCGACCAGGGCCCGGTAGGAGGTGTGCGCGGCCTCGGAGACCCGGTCCATGGCGGCGTCCCAGCGGGCCAGCTCCTCGGGGGCCTGGCGCGGGGCGGTGTGCAGCGCGGAGGCGGCCAGCGTGGCGGAGAGGGTCAGTTCGAGGTTCTCCCGGGCCAGCGAGGGCAGCAGGTACTTGTCGGAGATGACCTCGCCCTGCTCGGTGACCTTGATCTCGCCCTCCAGGGTGCCCCACGGCTGGGCCAGGATGGCCTCGTGGGAGGGGCCGCCGCCGCGGCCGACGGTGCCGCCGCGGCCGTGGAAGAGCCGCAGCCGGATGCCGTAGCGGTGGGCGACGTCGCGCAGCCGGCGCTGGGCGCGGTGGATCTCCCACTGGGAGGTGGTGATGCCGCCGAACTTCGAGGAGTCGGAGTAGCCGAGCATGACCTCCTGGACGTCGCCGCGCAGCGAGACGAGCAGCCGGTAGGAGGGGTCGGAGAGCATCTCGTCGAGGATCCGGTCGGCCTGCTGGAGCTCGTCGGTGGTCTCCAGCAGCGGCACGATGCCGATCTTGGCGATCCCGGCGTGAAGGTCGATCAGGCCGGCCTCGCGGGCGAGCACGGTGGCGGCGAACACGTCGTCGGCGCCCTGGCACATCGAGATGATGTACGACTCGACGATCTCGTCGCCGAACCGCTCGAAGCCCTCGCGGATGGTGGTGAAGACGCCGAGGGTCTTGGCGCCGGCGGCGTCCAGCGGGGCCGGGGTGGGCGCGAGCGGGCGGCGCGAGCGCAGCTCCTTGGCGAGCAGCCGCTGACGGTACTCGCGGGGCATGTCGGCGTAGCGCCAGGCCTCCTCGCCGAGCCGGTCGAAGAGCTGGCCGAGCGCGTGGTGGTGGGCCTCGGCGTGCTCGCGCACGTCCATGGTGGCGAGCTGCAGGCCGAACGCCTCGATGGTGCGGATGGCGCGGGCGAGCCGGCCGTCGGCGATCAGCTCGCCGCGGTGGGCGCGCAGCGAGTCCTGGATCATCCGCAGGTCGGCGACGAGCTCGCGGGTGCCGAGGTAGTCGCGGCCCTCGACGTGCGGGGTGCCGCCGGCCAGGCGCTCGCGGGTGTTCTCCAGCTTGAGCCGGATGCAGGTGGCCTTGAGGCGGTACGGCTCCTCGGCGTTCATCCGCTTGTAGCGCGGGCTCAGCTCGGGAAGCAGCTGGAGGTCGGTGTTGAGCGAGGCGAGCAGTTCGACGGAGGCGCCGGCCAGCCGCTCCGAGGTGGAGAGGGTGCCGCGCAGGTCGTCGATGGCGGCGAGGGCGTCCTTGATGCCGTACTCGTGCTGGAGGTTGAGGACGTCCCAGGTGACCTGCGGGGTGACGTTGGGGTTGCCGTCGCGGTCGCCGCCGATCCAGGTGCCGAAGGTGAGCGGGCGCACGCCGTCGGGCAGCTCCAGGCCGACCCGGGCGAGTTCCTCGTGCAGCTCCTCCAGGACCTGCGGGACGGCGTCGCGGTAGAGCTCGTCGAGGTAGTAGACGGCGTTGCGGGCCTCGTCGGTGGGCTCCGGGCGGGCGATGCGCAGCTCGTCGGTCTGCCAGAGCAGGTCGATGACCTCGGCGAGGCGGCGGTCGGCCTGGCGGCGGGCGGAGGAGGTGCGGGCCGGGTCGGCCTGGGAGAGGCCGGCGGCGATCTCCTCGCGGTGGATGCGGTCGAGCAGCTCGCCGATCCGGCGGAGCTTGTTGAGGACGCTGCGGCGGGCGGCCTCGGTCGGGTGCGCGGTGAAGACCGGGCGGACGGCGAGGTGGGCCAGGGTGTCGCCGAGGTGCTTGGGGTCGGCGTCGGCCAGCTGGTCGGCGGTCTGCGCGAGCAGCGAGCCCTCGCGGGCGCGGCGGGTGGCGAACTCGCGGCCGCGGTGCACCTGCTCGGTGACGTTGGCGAGGTGGAAGTACGTGGAGAAGGCGCGCACCAGCTTGGCGGCGGTCTCCAGGTCGATGTCGGAGAGCAGTTCGGCGGTGGCCTCGCCGTTGGTGCGGCTGAGCAGCCGGACCTGTTCGACCAGGCCGAGCAGCTGGGGACCTTCCTGGCGGACCAGCGTCTCGCCGAGCAGGTCGCCGAGGCGACGGATGTCCGCGCGCAATGCGGCGTTGTCGGCGACCACGGGGGTCGGGTTGTCCGCCTGGCTGGGGACCGGAGCGGTCACGGCTGGCTCCCTCGGGGTGGTGGGGTGTTCGGCAACGGCTCATCGTCACAGGGCCGCCCCGCGTGTGGCGGGTGTGACGCGTGCGGACCGCGCTGTCCGACGCGACCAGCATAGGTGTCGTCCGGTGCGCTGTCCGCGAAGTGGCCGGATGGCGGACAGGCATGCCCCGGGACCGTATGTGGTCTGGACCACTGAAGCCGGTCGGGCGGCGGCCCGGAAGGGTTTGCGGCGCGACCCGGTGGGGGAGGGGCCGGGGCGCGCCGTAGTCTGTGGGGCATGAGCAAGTCGCCTGGGGAGCGAGCGCGGGACCGGTCGTCGTTCTTGTGGTGGCCGCGGCGGCGCAGCGCCCTCCTGGACGCCGGGCTCGCCGCGCTGGCGGCGCTGGAGTGCGCCGGCAGCTCGATCACCTACATCGGCAGCCGGGTCCACCTCGGCGCGGCGGCCGAGATCGCGGTCGGGATGTTCGCCGCGCTTGCCGGCGCCACCCTGGTGGTGCGGCGGCGCTGGCCGGTCGTCCCGGTGGTGGTCGCGCTGCTCGTGATGCCGGCCGTGCCCAGCATGGTGCTGCTGCTGGTGGCGCTGTACACGCTGGCCGAGACCTGGGAGTGGCCCTCGCGCCGCCGGCGGGTGGTGGCGCTCTCCGCGCTCGCCTACGCCGAGACGGCCGGGGTGATCCTCATGTCGATGCTCAACCCCGGCGAGCCCGCGACCGAGCAGCCGCCGTTCTGGGGCCAGGTGGTGCTGTCGCTGCTGGTGGCGGCCGGGGCGACCGCGGTGCCGGTGGTGACCGGCCTGTACGTCGGCGCCCGGCGGCGGCTGATCGACTCCCTCAAGGACCGCGCGCACGGCCTGGAGACCGAGCTGGACCTGCTGGCCGAGCAGGCCCGCGAGCGCGCCCGCCGGGCCCGGCTGGAGGAGCGCACCCGGATCGCCCGGGAGATGCACGACGTGGTGGCGCACCGGGTCTCGCTGATGGTGGTGCACGCCGGGGCGCTGGAGCGGATCGTGGCCAAGGACCCGGAGAAGGCGGCGCAGAGCGCCAAGCTGATGGGCGAGGTCGGCCGGCAGGCGCTCAACGAGCTGCGCGAGATCCTCGGGGTGCTGCGGATGTCCGAGGAGAACGCGCCGGAGCCGGACTCGCTGACCGGGCTGCCCCGGCTGGTCGACCAGTCCCGGGCGGCCGGGATGGCCGTCACCCTGACCGTCAGCGGCAGCCGGCAGGAGTTCACCGGCGAGGCCGAACAGACCGCGTACCGGGTGGTGCAGGAGGGGCTGACCAACGCCCACAAGCACGCCGGCGGCGCTCAGGTGTCGGTGCTGCTCGCCTACGCGCCGAACGGTGTGCGGGTGAGCGTGGTGAACGCCTGCCCGGGCGGTGAACGGGCCGCCGCCGCGCTGCCCAGCGGCGGCAACGGGCTGGTCGGGATGCGCGAGCGGGTGGTCGCGCTCGGCGGCACCTTCTCGGCCGGGCCGGAGCGGGACGGCGGGTTCCGGGTGGAGGCGGTGCTGCCGTCGCGGCTGGCGGTCCGCCAGGACCGGCTGGTCTAGGGTCTGTCTCCTGGGCGTGCCCCGGGCCCGGACCGTTCAGGCGTCGTCCGCGGTGCGCAGCCGTTCCGGGGTGGTGCCCAGGACCAGCGCGGTGATCGCCTGGTCGACGCCGTGGCCGAGGAACCACTCGCCGGTGTGGTCGAGGCTGTGGACCCGGCCCTCCTCGTCGATCGCCAGCAGCGCCTGCCCGTACGCCTCCTCGCCCAGCGGGGCGACCCGGACGTCCAGGGCGCGGCCGAGGTCGGCCAGGGTGCGCGGCTGGTGCAGGCCGCACAGCGGGTCGATCAGGAACGGCGTGCGGGCCAGCTGCCGGCCAGGGCCGGCCAGGTCGAAGGCGAGGCCGCCGAACTCGGCCCAGGCCTCCACCGCCGCCGGGAACACCGCGTGCTGGACACCGGCCGGGCTGCCGTACCCGACCAGGGTGTCGGCCCATTCCTCGGCCTGCCGGATCTGCCAGCGCCCGGGGTGCCAGCCGGCCGCCTTGAGCTCGGCGGCGACGTCGGCCGGGAAGCGCGGGCGGGTCCGCAGCGCGGGGCCGCCGGGCGCGGCCGGGGACGGGGAGGGGGCGGGCGGATTCAGGACGGGCTCCGGTGGCTCGGGGACGGGGGACGGGCGGTGCGTCGCACGGCCGGCGCGTGGGCGGCCGCGGGGCGGACCGGTCAGCCGGCGGCGGCCGGGCCGACCGTGACGAGCTGTACGGTGAAGTGCTCCAGGAGCGGCAGGCAGGAGCGGCACGGCGGTGCGTGGGTGCCGTGCGCGGGATCGTGCTCCTCGCGGATCCGCACGGTGGTCAGCCGGGCACCCTTGAGCGCCTTGCGCGCCTCGTGCAGGCTCATCGGCTTGCGGGCGGCGCGCTTGGAGCGCCGGCCGTCCACCGAGGTGAGGTACCGGGAGAGCAGGACCGCCTCCGGGCAGCGGCCGGTGAAGCGCTCGCGGTGCTCCGGCGGCAGCGCGTCGAGGAAGTCGCCGACCAGCGGGTGCAGCGCGGGACGGCGGTCCGACTTGTCGCCGGCCAGGGTGTGCACCTCGCCGCCCTTGAGCGACAGCGCGGCGGCGACGGCGGGCAGCAGGCTGTCGCGGTGGTGGCGCAGCAGCGGTGGCCCGGCCGGTTCCCCGGTGGTCATGGCGTCGCCCTCCTCGTCGTCCCGCTCGTCGTCCGTCCGTCCGCCTCCCGCCCGGCCCTTCCGCCCGGCCCGGTGTGGCACGGCTGTCAGGGGCCAGCCTGTCAAATGACACTGACAACCGCACATCCGGGGTGCGGCGCGCGGAGCCGACGGGCGGGCGGACACGCGATGTCGGCCGGATCCACACCGCACGATCACGACTCGTCCCCGGGTCTCCCGGATCCGCGCCCCCGGCACCCCGCCGGCGCTCCGCCACCCCGGGTGCGGCGAGGGGGCGTTCCCGGTCGCCGGACGGGCCGCGGGGGAGCCGCCGCCGCGGGCGGGCGGCGGCGGCCCCGGCGGCCCGGGCCGCGGCACGCACCCGCCACCCGCCGGCCACCCACTGGTCACGTCCGGGCGTGCCGGGCGGGGGGCCGGGCCGAGGGCGCACCCCCTACGCTGGTTTCCGACAAGCGCACCGAGAACATGCAGCAGCCAGTGGGGGCTCCCAGATGACGACAGGTCGGCCCGGCGTCGCCGCCGCACCGAACGCGGCGTACGCAGGTCAGGTGGTGCAGTTCCCGGACCCGGTCCGCGCGGAGCGGCACCCCGCCGGGGTCCGGGTGGACGAGTACGGCTACCCGGACTTCGGCCCCTACGCCGCCGCGGCGGCCGAGGTCGCCGACCCGCCGGCCGGCTTCGGCGTCGACGAGCTGCGGCTGACCGACTACGTCTCGGCCAACGCCGCGCTGTTCACCCAGGGCCACCCGCTCTGGGCCGATCTGGAGACCGCCGTCGCCACCCCGCCCGGCTGGACCTGGCACCACGCGGTCGGCGGCGCCGCGCCCGGCTGGCGGCGGATGGAACTGGTCCCGGTCGAGGTCAAGGCGCTGCTGCGGCACCACGGCGGCCTGGCCACCTCCTCCGCCGACCACGGGCGCCGCGGCACCCGGCCGCTGCAGGAGAAGCGGCCGGTGCACTTCTCGCTCGCCAAGGACGGCGGCGACCCGATCGGCGTCACCGAGGACCTCGTGCAGCGCGCCGAGGAGCGGCTGGGCCACCGGCTGCCCGGTGCCTACCGCACCTTCCTCAAGCTCGGCGGCGGCCGCGCCCCGGTCGGCGTGGCGCTCGACCCGGAGCTCGGGCTGCTGCTCGACCAGCCGTTCCTGACGCTCACCGAGGAGTACGGCACCGAGGACGTCGTCTACGCCAACAAGTGCCTGCGCGACCACCTCACCAAGGACTACCTCGGCATCGCCTACGCCCAGGGCGGCATCCTGGCGCTGAAGGTGCGCGGCGAGCGGGCCGGCTCGGTCTGGTTCTGCCTCTACGACGACGCCCGTGACACCGGGGCGCCTGAGGCGGCCGAGGACCGGGTGGGCCGGCTGCTGCTGCCCTGCGGGGAGGACTTCGACGCCTTCCTGCTGCGGCTGGCGGGGAGCCCGGCGGAGCTGGAGACGGTCGCCGGGCTGATGGTGGACGGCGGCTTCGCCCGTGCCGTTCCGGTGGGCTGACATGGCGTCCGCGGTGGTCGTCGAGGGTGTGGAACGAGCGGGGACGATGGGGACAGGGGTGAACCGGGCGTGGTGACGTACGCGCAGGCGCAGGAGCTCGCCGAGGAGTGGATCAACGGCGGGGTGCCGCGGGAGCGGCAGCGCGAGGTGCGGGTCCGGGAGTTCGACCTGGGCTTCGTCTGCTGGGCGGTGCAGCCCGGTGACGGCGCGGGCGGCGCCGAGGGCGAGGCCAGGCTGGTGATCGCCCGGGACTCCGGCGCCAGCACGCTCTGGCCCGCGCTGCCCGTCAACGAGGTGGTCCGGCAGTACGAGGAGACCTACGGGCGGCCGGTCGCGGCCAACCCGGCCGGTGCGGCCAGGCCCGCGCCGGGGCCGGTCGAGGCGACGTCCTTCCTGCTCAGCCCGCCGCAGTGGCTGCGGGAGGCCGGCGAGGCGGCGCTCACCGCGGAGGCGGAGCGGCTGGGGACGGGGGCGCCCGCCGCGTCCGCGACCCCTCCCGCGCCGCCCGTCCCGGCCGCCGCGCCGCCGGCCGCCCCGGCCGCCCCGCCGGTCGCGCCGCCCGCCGTGCCGTCGCCCGCGGTGCCGTCGTTTGCGGCGGAGCCCGGGGACGTCCCCGCGCCCGCCGTCCTGACCACGCCGCCGGTCTCCGAGCGGCCCGCCGGCGACGCGCCGACCATGCTCGCCCCGCCGCCCGGCCACGACGAGCCGGCCGGTTCGCCCGCGCCGCGGGCCGGCGCCGAGGCGGCGACCGTGCTCCTGCCGGACGGGCTGCGCACCAACGGCGCCGGGCTGCCCGGCGAGCCGAGGGCCGGTTCCGAGGCCGCCACCGTGCTGCTGCCCGAGGGCGGCCGGCCGGGCCTGGCGGGCCTGCCCGGTGCGCCGGGCGGCCCGGGCACGCCGGTGCCGGGCACGCCGGTGCCGCCGCAGGACGCCCCGATGGTGCCCGCGCCGACGGTCCTGGCGCCGCCGGACGGCCTGCCGGGCGCGCCGGGGACCCCCGCGCCGGGGACGCCCGTCCCGCCGCCGGGTGCGCCCGTGGCCCCCGCGCCGACGCTGCTGGCGCCGCCGGACGGCCTGCCCGGCCTGGCGGGTCTGCCCGGCGCGCCCGCGCCCGGCGGCCCCGGTACCCCCGCGCCTGGTACCCCCGCGCCCGGTACCCCCGCGCCCGGTACGCCCGTCCCGCCGCCCGGCGGGTCCGTCGAACACGCCCCGACCATGCTGGCCTCGCCGGACGGCCTGCCGGGCCTCGCGGGTCTGCCCGGCGCGCCCGGTGCTCCGGTGCCGCCGCCCGCCGGGCCGCCGCCCGTGGAACCGCAGGCCGCCGGCCTCGGCCGCAACCCGGCCTCCGCCCCGCCGCCGCCCCCGCCGGAGGGCCTGCGCGGCGGCCCGTCCGGTCCCGGTGCGGGCTC